>JAFGQL010000115.1 GCA_016935695.1 Spirochaetales bacterium | reverse complement strand
TATCTGGCTACGGCCGCTTCCCTTTACGCTTAAAATGTTAAGTATGGAAAATATGATGGTGAAGATACATGCAAGAATTGTTATCATGTGGGGAGAATATACCGGCACCAGCGGTTTTAGAAAAACACCAATGCCCACCAGGGCAAAAGCGCTTTTTAGCATAAGGGAGAACCAGTTTGCTATACCTGAAAATGTGCCGTACATGCCGCCAAAACTCCGGGTAATATAGAAATAGGTACCCCCTGATTTAGGCATTGCGGTTGCCAATTCTGTCTGGGCAAACATTGCAGGTATGATTAAAAGGGATGCAAGAAAATAGGAGAACAACATGGACGGACCGGCTTTTTCGTATACAATGGCAGGCAGTACAAAGATACCCGAGCTGATCATAGCTCCTGATGAAAGTGAAAAGACATCCCAGAATCCCAATTCCCGTTTAAGTGTTTCCATATTCTGCCTATCTTAAATCATGGATATAACCACGAAGCTTCTCAATGCGTTCTTCGAATTCTTTTTTCTTTTCCATTTCCTTTGCAATTACCTCTTCAGGTGCATTTGACATAAACTGATTGTTGTTGAGTTTATTGACGGTTACACTATGGAGTTTTTCAATTTTCTTTTGTTCTTTCTCCATCTTTTCTATTTCAGCCGTGACATCTATAGCGTCTTTCACAAATATGTATACTTCCCACCCGTTTCCGGCGACAGGAACCGCGCCTGAACCTGAAAGAGTATCTTTATTGAATGAAAGACCGGACGCGTTGGTAAGGGTTATTATGAGTTCTTCCTGTTCCTGAACAAATTCCTTGTGTACAAACCCTTGTGCAAAGGAAACCGCGACAGGAATTTTCTTTTCCGGCGGAATTGTGAATTCACTGCGCATGGTCCGGACTGAACGGACAATATCCTGCACTACAGAAAATGCTGCGCAAATATCATCGGCTTCATACTGCTTTGTATAACCCGGGTAGTCAGCAATCATGACGCTCTCGGGACCAGCCTGTGTCCGTGGGAGTTTAAGGTATATTTCTTCTGTAATAAACGGAAGAAAAGGATGAAGCAGTTTCATGCTCTCTTCAAGAATGAAGGCAAGAATGCTTACGCTGCGCTGTTTTTCCAGCTGATCATCGGCATAAAGGGAAATCTTGTTTGCCTCTATATACCAGTCGCAGAAATCGTTCCAGAAAAATTCATACCCGGTCTGGGCACCCTCATTGAAACGATAGCCTTTCATAGCCTGTCCCATTATTCCGGCGGCTTCGTTAAGACGGTGCAGTATCCAGCGGTCTATAGGCAATAGCGTAATGTCGGTAATGGGCAGAATTTTCACCCCTTCCATATTCATAAGCAGAAAACGGGCGGCGTTCCATATTTTATTCGCGAATTTACTGCCCAGTTTAAAACTTTCCTTATCTATAAGAATATCCTGTCCCTGTGCGCACATGAATGCAAGAGTGAACTTCATAGCATCGGCACCAAATTCATCCACAATTTCCAGCGGATCCATACCATTGCCAAGGGTTTTGGACATTTTCCGCCCTTGTTTATCTCTGACCAGACCGGTCATATAAATATCCCTGAAAGGTACTTCGTTCATAAACTCAAGACCGGCCATAATCATGCGGGCAACCCAGAAAAAAATGATATCGTATCCGGTTACCAGACTGGATGTCGGATAAAAGCGTGCTAAATCCGCTGTCTTCTCCGGCCATCCAAGAGTAGAGAAAGGCCACAGCCAGCTTGAAAACCAGGTGTCAAGAACATCTTCTTCCTGGCGGATATTGGAAGAGCCGCAGGAACTGCAGGCAGAAGGATCCTGGCGCATGACCATCATTTCTCCGCAGTCATCACAATACCATACAGGAATACGGTGGCCCCACCACAACTGCCGGCTGATGCACCAGTCCCGGATTCCTTCCAGCCAGTTTTTGTAGGTGTTTTCCCACTTCCTGGGATAGAACCGGATATGGCCGGCTTTCCACGCATCCAAAGCCTTTTCAGCCATGGTATCCATTTTAACAAACCATTGTTTTGAAAAATAAGGTTCAATGACGGTGTCGCAACGGTAACAGTGGCCGACTTTATGGGTGTGCGCTTCATCGTTTTTATAGTAGCCGCCGGCTTTGAGATCCTCGACGACAACACGGCGGGCCTCTTGTGCTGACAGCCCCTGGTATCTTTCCGGTACATTGTTGTTCAGTGTACCGTTATCATTGAGAATATTGATCACATCCAACTGATGACGTTTGGAAATTGCCCAGTCGTTAGGATCGTGGGCAGGTGTGATTTTAACCGCACCGGTGCCGAATTCCATATCCACATAGGTGTCAGCAACAATGGGGATTGTTCTGCCCGTAAGAGGAAGCTCTAAGGTTTTGCCTATGAGGCTGGTATACCTCGGATCATCGGGATGTACCGCAACTGCAGTGTCACCGAGCATGGTCTCCGGCCGTGTCGTCGCGATTTCAATACGGCCGCTGCCGTCGGTCAGAGGATAATAATAATGATACAGGATCCCTTGCTGTTCAACATGTTCTACTTCGTCATCGGCCAGTGCGGTCGTACAGGATGGACACCAGTTAATCAAGTAATTGCCTTTATAGATGAGCCCTCTTTCATAAAGTGTGACGAATACTTCTCTGACAGCCTTTGATAGCCCTTCGTCCAGGGTAAACCTCTCCCTTGACCAGTCACACGAAGCTCCGATCTTTTGCAGCTGCCGGGTGATAATGCTGTGATGCTCTTCTTTTACTTCCCAGGTTTTTTCGACAAAACGTTCCCTTCCAAGATCGTGGCGGGTTTTTCCCTCTTTGAGGAGCCGTTTTTCCACTACATGCTGTGTGGCTATCCCCGCATGGTCGGTTCCCGGTACCCACAATGTAGGAACGCCGGTCATACGGTAATAGCGTATGAGGATATCTTGAAGTGCGTTATTCAGCCCATGCCCCATGTGAAGGACCCCGGTGACGTTTGGCGGAGGAATGACAATCACGAAAGGCTGTTTATCAGATTCATTAGGTGCGAAATACCCGTTGTCCATCCACATTTTATAAATGCGGTCCTCAAAATCCTTCGGATTATAAGTCTTTTCCAACTGCGCCATGTAATAGCTCCTTAAGGGTCCTTCCATTCTCACAATGCAGAAAACATTGTAAGATGCTGATATGGGTGCAGTTACTATCTATGATAATGCTAAAAAATTCAAGTTTATGCTCCTTGTTTGCATATTGTTGCTGTATACTGCAGGCGCTTACAGTCAGGCGCTACGTTCTCAGACGGCAGGTGAATACCTGAATTCTGTCAGAGAATACGCTGTTTCAATAAGAGAAAACTGGGTGTCTGACCTGTACACAACGGTTGGTGCAATGCCTCTGCACCCGCTTCCCGGTCACAGCGGGTACCTGGTTCCGTCTGTAGACGATATTGTCCGTCTTCTTGCCCCTGTTCCTTATGATACAGCCTCGAAAATCCTGATATGCGGACCCATGGCGGGATATGTTGGGCTCGTTGCAGGAGCCGCTGGTTTTCCGGTGTTAATCATTGAATTTGGCGGAAGGGAAAGAGGTTATGTCCTTGAATATACAGGGGCAAACCCGGATCAGCTGGTTCAGGTTGCTCCAGGCCGGAATCTGGAGACCTTTAAAGAGCAAGGCCCCTTTGATGTGATTATTGTCACTTATGGTACTCAAACCATGCCTGCTGCTCTTCTTGATCAGCTTTCGTCTGAGAGTGGAATTATGATACTTCCCCTGTCAGATGCCTTTGGCTCCCAGCTGTTGACGGTCATTGTCAAAACGGAAAGTGGTTTCGACTTATCCGTCAAAGGAAGGACGAATCTGTCATTTGTGAATACTGCTGGACAACGATAGAGGTTTTTACAGGAAGGTATGTTTTCAGAACCGGGCTGCACAAACACCATGAAGGAGCAGCGCTGGTGTTTCCATGGTTTATGAATATTTCTATAGTTTATTCATACGCCGTGATTTCTCGATCCGTTCCATTTTGCGGTAATAATTAGTCTGGGTTTCGATATCTTTAATATCAGTCGAGTGGATCTTGTTATCGACGATTTTCAATTTTTTGTTTTCAAACAGTTTGCGTACCAGCATATTACCTTCATCCTTCTGAATCCCGACCATATTGACGAGTTCACCGGGACCAAAATCAAAGGTATATGCCTCGTTGGAAACAGCGATACGGTTTTTTTCCAGCTGAATGAGCATGGCATCATACAAGCGGCCCAAAGGATCAGAAAGCTGGGTATTTGCAAGCTGTTTATATATGAACCAGATACGCTCTGAAAGGATTTGGGTCAGTTTCGTAATTATCTGTGGCTGGGTAGATACCATCCGCTTGAAGTTGGCCTTGTTCACGGCCATGAGCACCGAATCTTCGTGGGCTACTGCCGATGCGCTGCGGGGTTTATCTTCCAAAAGGGACATTTCTCCGAACATATCGCCTGCTTTCAAAATAGCCAGCATTACTTCGTTGTCATTCATTATTTTTGTGATTTTTATACTGCCCTTCTGGATGATATACATTTCCTGGCCGGGCTGGTTTTCAGAGAAAATCATGGTGTCCTTGGGATAGGAGCGGGTAAACTCATCGGTTTTTGTTTCAAGATAAACCACTTTTGCATAGGGCTTGATTTTGGCCATACGTTCTTTGGCGGTATTTATATGTGACCCGCTCGGACAGTATTTGATGTACTGGTAATAAGCGTAATAAGCCTGATTATACTGACTTTGCCGCGCATAGTATTCAGCAATGTTAAAAAGGTGGCTGACACTTTCTGCAGCACTGCTTTTCAGGGTAATTCGTGTGAGAGCTTCATCCAGATAGCGCATTTTACGGGAGAATTGTTGAATAATTTTCAAGGCAACAGGTGCGTTTTTCTCTATGAGAAGTCCATACTGGTCTCTTCGAACAGATATAAGCGTCACATCCGTGACCGCCTGTGCAGTTTCAATATGACTATGGGAGGACATGGTCGACACGACGCCAAAGAAGTCACCGGGATTGAGCATGTTGCCACCTTCCTCTTCGACGACCTCAACTTCCTTACTGATGCGAACATTCCCGGAGCGAATAATGTAAAAAGCGTCTGCTCTCTGTTTACCTTCAACAATGATGTATGCACCTTTTTTGAAGCTGACCAGAGATAGTTGTAAAGGATTATTCATAAAGCTCCTGATTCATCTTTACTGCACATAAGTATATGTGTCGACCGGCGCATTTGTCAACGCACCTGTTTTATTGATCGGCAGGAGAGCCGTAATTATCAACCGCGGAGCGGACAGCTTTACCAGATATCGATAATGCGTACCGGGCTCCACACAGAATCATAGGATTGTATGTTCCCTACCGCTTCTTCGTGGATGGACTGTAACGAATACGTTTTTTCCCTGCGAACAGTGGTACTGCCCGGATCGATGCGCTGAATATACGCAAGTCCCCTGCTGAAAGTTATATGTTGATTATCCAGGTTTCCGAAATATTCTGCTGCAGGGTTGGTGGAGTCCGGGAAATCTTCAAAACGGACCCCGTCGGCAAGGGGGAGGTCCACAGGAAACCAGCCAAAATCAGGAATGAAAAATTCGTTCCAGTAATGGGTAGCAGTTCTCTTGTTGCCGTAGGCAAGGACACCTGAAACCATCCTGCAGGGAATACCGGTGCTCCTCATCAGCGCTGTGTATAAAAGCGCGTAGTCATAGGCATCACCTTTCTTTGAAGTAATAAACGCTTCGAGTCCCTGGTTTCCCTGGTCGGTAAAGCTGTACGTGCGCAACATATAGTCAAACAGGTTTTTACCGATGTAATACGGGTTTTTCACATTCCGCGTCTGGCGGGCAGCAATATCCTTTACCACTTTGAGGTCAGAAGGCACGATTTCCGATGCGCTTGTGTATGTTGTAAAAAACTGGGATGAGCGGTCGTAGGAATTCCTGATTTTTCCAGGATTTATTTTGGCGCTTACCTGATAACGGTCAAACCAAAATGTCTGTAATATGGTATAACGCCTCCATGATTCCAGCTCTTCCATAGCATAGCGCATGATACCGTAGTAATTGTGCCATACCGGTTCCGGATCACTCAAGGATTCTATGTTCCTCTGTTCTATGCCGTGGAAAATACTTGAAACCCAGACATTGATTTCATTTGAAGGGCCGGAAACAACGTTTTCTATACTTACTGCATACTGAATCTGATAGCCCCGGGGCTGGGTGTAGATCATTGTACCCACGGTTTCACTTACTTCGAAATATCCGCCTGCGCTTTCGCCCCTGTCTGTGTGAACCATGATGTTTCCGGACGTTGCACCAAAGGGGACGTGGACCCGTATTTCCTGATCTGTCCATAAGATGTAATCAAAATCGATATTTGAACAAGGTATCATACCGTCCGGATGATGGGCGGAAATTTTGTTTTCGTTGCCGGCGGGGGTGATGGACGAAAAATACACCATACCTGAGCCCTGTGATTCACCGAAATTTATACCGCGGAGAATGACGGTCTCTCCGATAGACCCTTTGTTCGGGAGTATTTCATTCACAAGAGGAACGCCTGCAGCATGGATATCGGCAGCCTGAACGGGAATGTGGTTACGGTTGGTAAACAGAATACCGTTTGACTGGGTAGTCCTGGTCCTGATTACCACATCCCCTGATCCGGCGTTTTCCGGTATTCGGAGACTGACTCTATTGTCACTCCACTCAATATATGAAGCGGTGTTTGGCCGTGTTCCCCCGATTACCACTTCGCTGCCCGAGCGTTCATTACCGAAATACTTTCCTTTTATGACCAAAATATCTCCTGGATTGGCGACGTGCGGGCTGATTTCATTTATAACAGGTTTTTGCTCTATGAATCTGGATGACACGGCATACAAAAGGAGGAGGCCCAGGAAAATGAAAACAGGAATTCGGTAATGTGCCGCGGGACGCTGACTCCCCGGCTGGTCGTGCTGCTTAGTGCTGTTCATTACTATCTTTTTGTAGACTTTTTTTGAAGATTTGTATAGAAGTCGACGGTTATTTCTATTTTCAGTATCAATCCGCGTCTTACAGACGGATCTGCCAGACCAAGAGGAAAGAACAGCGCTTTTTCTCCAAACCCGACAGTTATACTGTCCATGCCGGAATAGTGCTTTTTCTCGCCCGTCTCGGGATTCTGTACTATGATTTCTCCGTGAGCTACCAGCAGAACGTTTCCGTCATTCTGATCAAACGGAGTAAGGTACGAATATATTTCAATATTGGCACCTTCAAGCCGGATGGAAACAGAGCGGCCGGAGATGGTCAGGGTATTGTGCTCCATACCCCAAAGCTTCTCTGCATTCTCGTTGCTTACTCCTGCTTCTACGGAAATGGCCAGAACCTGATCCATGATCGAAGCGGTCTGCTGGGAAAAAAGACAAAGAGGCAGTGATAGGTATACGATAAGTGCAAGAGCTTTATTTACCATTTTGCGTCTCTGTACTCCCGTTCCGGCATAAGGGTCGGCTGACTGATAAACAGAAACACCGGGTCTTCAGGAAGGGACATTTCCATAATACCCGTTCTCTGGGTTTGTTCCAGATATCCGATCAATTCGTCCATAGTGGAAAAACTGGGGAGCTCATCCGGGGGGAAATTATAGGTATGAGCAGCAAAGCCGTGATAAGCGGCAGTCACCATGGAAGCTGCCATAACAAGACATAATGCCGCCAGCGCCGGTAAAGGCAGGTTGATGCTGCGGTGCAAGAGCGGATGTTTTTTACGTGAGAGCATTTTGTGTTCAATGGACCGCCATAGCCTGCTCTCGCGGGCGGTTATTTCTGTTTGTGTAATGTTATCCTGTTGAAGCTTTTCACGTAATGATGAAAACCGGGCCATTTCTTTCCTGCAAATACTGCATCCGTGTATATGATCAGTGATGTGTTGTTCAAATCTGTGCGGTAATTCTCCGTCTATCAATGCGGAGAGCAGAGCAGTGTTAGGACACATGAAGATCCCCCTTGTCAAGAAAAGATGAAAGGAGCTGTCGCGCGCGGTAGATACGGACTTTCACATTTCCTTCGGTTATTCCCAGAATACCGGCTATGTTCCGGTAGTTCATATCTGCATATTCCTTTAAAACCAGCGGCATGCGCAGTTTGTACGGCAGAGCTTCCAGGGCTTTTTGCACCAAGCGTTCCGTTTCGTCTTTTAATACCGACGTCTCCCCAGTCTCCTGCTCCTGTACAACCATACGTGTCAAATACAATTTTCTGTATGCTTTTTTTTCACGCAGTTTCCGTTTCTCGTTATTATAGCAGAGGTTTTTTACTACCCGAATAAGCCAGAATTTCGCATCGTTCAGGGTGGGAAGGGGGGCTGATGCGCTGAAATACTTGATGAACGCTTCCTGACATAATTCCTCTGCTACATCCCCCGAGCCGGTTATATGAAAAGCCACGCGAAAAAGGACGGGAAACAAGGTTGAGTACACCGATTCAAATGATTCCCGTTCCTCTGTCTCTTTATTCATTGGTAAAACAATATTCTCCTCACCAGGTTACACTTTTACTGTCCATTTCGTGCCTGAGGGAGTATCGGTAATTACTATCCCCTGGGATAACAGTTCATCCCGAAGTCTGTCTGATTCACTCCAGTTCTTCAAACTCCGGGCTTCCTCCCGCTTTTCTATGAGAGTTTTCTGCTCCGGTGTAAGCTCCGAAGCTGCCACACATTCATTCTTCAGGCCGAGGCCTAATACATTGTCCATTTCAAAAGCAGTCGAGAGTCTTTCCCGCGAGGGTAAATCCGGATCTTTCAATACTGCCCATATGCGTGAAAGGGCTTTCGGCATGTTTAAATCCTGCCGCAGATCCTCTTTGAACTGTTCAATATAAGGGTTATCCGGGGACTTCTGACTATACGGAAGCTCGTTGCCGCAGTTAACACCGATTTCTTCCAGGAGTGAGCGAATTTTTGCCGTCAGGTTTTGCCTGGAGGTACGGGCCGTATCCAGTGAACGGGTTGAAAACACCAACTGGGATCGGTAATGCGCACCGAGAACCAGAAAACGGTAATCCATGGGATCGTAGCCGTCTTCAATCAGACTTTGCAAGGTGATGAAACCGCCTTTTGATTTGGACATTTTGCCCTGGTCCATCAAAAGGAATTCACCGTGTATCCAGTAGTTCACCCATTTTTTGCCTGTAGCCGCCTCCGACTGGGCGATTTCATTGGGATGATGAACCGACAAATGGTCAATGCCGCCGCAATGAATGTCGAATGTTTCGCCCAGATATTTCATACTCATCGCGGAACACTCGATATGCCAGCCGGGATACCCCCTGCCCCACGGCGAATCCCACTGCATTGCCTGGTTTTCGAATTTTGATTTGGTAAACCATAGGACAAAATCCCGGGGATTATGTTTATTGGAATCTATATCAATATGTACACCGCTGATTTGGTTCTGGCGGTCGAGGAGAGCGAGCTTGCCGTAACCGGGCATCTTTGATGTGTCAAAGTAGATATTTCCCCCGGCCTCGTAGGTGTATCCCGCTTTTTCTATTCGTTTGATCAATGCGATCATGTCGTCGATATGTTCTGTGGCTTTGCAGCTGATATGGGGCTTTTCAATGTGGAGACGTTCACAATCTTTAAAGAATGCCTCTGTATAAAAACTGGCGATATCCCATACAGACATTCCTTTTTTCCTGGAAGAAAGCAGCATCTTGTCTTCGCCGTCATCTGCATCATCGCTCAAATGTCCGACATCGGTAATATTCATGACATGGAGGACATTGTAACCGAGAAATTCTAAAGACCTTCTGAGAATATCCTCAAATAGATAGGTCCGCAGATTGCCGATATGGGCGTAGTCATACACGGTTGGACCGCAGGTATACATGGAGACTTCACTATCATTTATAGGTATGAAATCAACAATGTTTCGTTCCAGCGAATTGTACAGCTTCATTCTTGCCCCCAAATGAATGGCGATCCGGGATCCACCCTGCTTCCATTGCCGCGTTGACTGCGTTTCGATGGATAAGGCGCTATGGATAAACAATGGAATTACCGTTATTATAGCGTTGTGTGTACTGTACGTAATATCATTGAAAGAATCAATATTGATGAAATTTGTCACACTGATTATGTCCTTGCGCCCCATACAAGTTTCGGCGTCGGCGGTCCGGCACAACTATGTATTCGGCCAAGGAATAAGTCCGAATTGGTACATGTAATACATATACTTAACGACATGAACATTCATCCGATCATTCTGGGCGGCGGTGCCAATGTGCTCATTCCCGACGCCGGTGTCCGCAGCACAGTACTTATGACCGATCTTGTTTCTGGGATCAAATCAGAAAAAGGTTCGGTGACAGCCTTCGCAGGAACCCTTATTTCGGATGTATCTGTATTTGCCGCAGAGCAATCGTTATCAGGTCTTGAATTCATTTACAAAATGCCCGGTACGGTAGGCGGCGCAGTCTGGATGAATGCACGGTGTTACGGCAGCTCAATTGCCGATGTACTTGACTGGATTGAATACTGTGATGAACAAGGGAGAACAAAACGTATAGCTGCCGGCGATGCGGAGTTCGGATATAAGGATTCGATATTTCAGCACAGACAATGGATTATTACCGAGTGCGGCTTTGTCCTAAAAAAAGGCGATCCTTCAGCAATCCGTGGGGTAATGGAGGAGAACGCCGGGGATAGAAACGTGAAAGGCCATTTCTCCTTTCCATGTGCAGGATCGGTGTTTAAAAATGACCGCAAATTTGGAAAGCCGAGCGGCGCGATTATTGATGAGTGCGGTCTTAAGGGTACACGTATTGGCGGCGCTCAGGTCGCGCCCTATCACGGGAATATAATAATAAATACCGGGACTGCCACTGCAGAGGATATATACCGCCTTGTCGTTCATGTCCAGGAGAAGGTATATGAACGTACCGGCCATGTGCTGGATCCTGAAATAATACTTGTAAAAACGGAGGATGCGTCATGATACCTCTGCGCGAGATATTTGATAATGATCTTTTCTCTGAACAGGACATTCGGTCCCAGATAGAGGAATATGAAATACACGAACTCATTGACCAATGGGATACCCTGAATCCTGATGAGAAATTCACCATATTCAAATATCTTGACCACACGGAAAAAACCGACTTTCTGTTGGAACTGCCTGTGCCTGATCAGGAACAGCTGTTTCAGGTATTCAATGGAAAACAAATAGACCAGCTTCTTGGTGATCTGCAGCCGGACGATTTAGTGGATATCATTCAGACGGTATCTGAAGATGTAAAAAAGCTTCTCTGGGAAAAACTGAGTGACGAGGCAAAGCGGGAAACGCTGTACCTGATGAGGTTTGATGAGGATGATGCTGCGGGTATCATGAACCCGAGGTATATGGCGGTATCGGACCGTATCAATGTCGGCCAAGCTATGGCATTTATTCGGAAAAACGCTGCTGATGTTGAGTCTATTTACAATATTTACGTGATCGACAAAAAGCAGGTACTTGTAGGTGTCTGTTCTCTGAAAGAACTCTTGTCCGCAAACGATGCAGAATTGGTGCGATCAATAATGGAGGACGAATTCATCTCGGTTCGGGAAGATACAGACCAGGAAGACGTGGCAAAGATTCTTGAAACCTACGACCTCGTTTCTCTGCCCGTTGTAGACGCCGGAAATGTGCTGTTGGGTATCATTACCTTTGATGATGTTATCGATGTCATTCGGGAAGAACAGACGGAAGACGTGTATAAAATGGGTGCCATGGGAGGCGGCTCAAACCGGTATCTGGACACTACGGTGTGGGGGCTGGTAAAAAAACGTATTCCCTGGCTGATCATCCTGCTGATTTTAGGCACCATCTCCACAAATGTTGTCGCTCACTACGATCTTGTGTTCAGGAATGCTTTGCTTGCAACTACTTTTCTGATGGTATTCATGCCGGTCATTACCCAGACAGGGGGGAATTCCGGCAGCCAGTCTTCTACCCTCATGATCAGGGGGCTTGCAACAGGCGAAATACATTTCCGGGATTTCTGGACAGTCATATTCAAGGAATTAAAGGTCGGTCTCATCATCGGGCTGATAACCGGGCTTGTCATTTTCGGCCGCAGTATACTGTTTCCGCCTAATATCGCGATAACACATTCCATAATCGTGGGCATCGCACTTGGCTGTGTCGTTGTGTTCAGTACCCTTATTGGGGCTCTTGCGCCCCTTCTCATTCACCGCCTGGGTTTCGACCCGACTGTCATGTCAGGGCCTCTTATGTCTACTGTTATAGATGTGTGCGGTCTTACTATCTATTTTGAAATAGCGTGGCATATGTTTAAGCTGATTTCAGGGTGATGTTATCCTGCCTGCTTTACTAGATCGAAAGTATCAATGGCGATCTGGAGCTCTTCATTTGTCGGAACTATGCAAATCGCGGTAGGTGAATAATCAGCGGAAATGATGCCCATGGATTTGCCGTTCTGTCTGTTTTTTTCGTTATCTATGACAATGCCCAGGTTTTCAAGACGGTGGCAGATTTTTTCCCTCAGGAATACCTGGTTTTCACCAATTCCGCCGGTAAACACCAGAATATCAACCTTTACAATGTTTGCCGCGTACGCGCCGATATATTTGCGTATACGGTAGGCATACACATCAAGGGCTTCCTGTGCATTCGGGTTGCCGGTCATTGCGGCTGCTTCTATATCGCGCATGTCGCTTGATACACCGGACAGGCCAAGCATGCCCCCTTGTTTGTTCAATACATTATTAAGCTCGTCTCTGGAAATGCCGCGTTCAAGAAGATACAGAATTATGGCCGGATCCAAATCTCCAGAACGGGTCCCCATGATAAGGCCTTCCAGGGGTGTGAAGCCCATTGAAGTGTCAACGGATTTCCCTCTTTCTATGGCGGTAATAGAGGCGCCGTTACCTAAGTGGCATGAAATGACATTTGTATTGGAAATATCGCGCTTGCACAGTTTTACGGCTTCGGCAGAGACATACCGATGGCTGGTACCGTGAAAACCGTAACGGCGGATTCTGTATGTGTCGTAATATTCCCGGGGTAATCCGTATAGATATGCGGCAGGAGGCAGGGTTTGGTGAAACGCGGTATCAAAAACCGCTACCTGGGGAGTTTCAGGTAATAACTTCTGGGCTTCCTGAATGCCGACCAGGTTTGCAGGGTTATGAAGAGGCGCCAGCTCAATGTTTTTTTCTATGGCTCTTATAACCTGCTGGTGTATTATTACAGAGCTGGAGTATTCTTCTCCTCCATGAACCACGCGATGGCCAACCCCGGAAAATTCCTTGAGACTGTCGACAATACCTGTCTCTGCATTGGTAAGTGCTTCTTTCATCAGGTTCATGGCGGCGCGGTGGTCGGGAATTACCGCATTTTTTTCAAAAACATTCCTTTCTGATTTTTGGCTTATACAGCCTTCCGCCAATCCGATGCGTTCAACCACCCCCTTCCCGAGACTTAATCGTTCGGGCATTGCATACACCTCGTATTTTAAAGATGAGCTGCCGCAGTTAATTACAAGGATTTTTGACATCATTGCTACCTCTGTTTCATAGGTTTCTTCAGTATAAATTGTATGCGGTTTTTAGAATATAGATTCTATGTCAATTTACAGAATATTTTTACCTGATTTTCCCATTAATAATACAATGTACCTTTACAGGAAAAGGGATAACCATCGGACTGTGAGGAAAGACCAATACTCCCCTTAAAAACAAGTCTGGTTTTATTTCTCATCGCCATACCAAAAGAAAGCCTGAATGAAGGTTCACCATCCTTGTTCCATATGCCTGTCACCTTCAGTGTCGCAGCGATCCGGCCTAGTTTGTGCTGCAGCCCAGCTTCAACACGGTTGTTAAGCTCAATTTTTTTTTCAGGAGGACTCAATGTTCTTACAGCTTGAGCAGACCAGTTCAGGCTCACGGCAGGGTTTTTTATGCCAGGTTGTATGGTAACGGCCACATATTCACTCTCTTCAGCAGGGGCTATGAAGTGTTCCATATCACCATAAAGGCTCCACCTGTACTTTGTCATTCTATACTTCATTTGAAAATATCCGGTAATCCTGTTCGTATATGCATAATACAGACTCTGCCAGGAAGGAATTTCTTTGGTATATAAACGTTCCTTTGCTCCTAAATACAACCAGGATAAAGGTCGGAACTGATAACGCAGGGAGAGTTGCTGTGTATTCCTGACTGTATCGCCGTCTACAGGAACAAAAGATTTTTGGGTATACCGGGCGGCTGTCAAAAATGCCGTTTTGTCGGTTTCCAGTTCCGTGTAGATGACAATATCAGCTTTAGGAGATATCTGTTGCGAGCACATAAGATTCATAAAAACTGAACAGGTAAACATAGGGCTCTTATGTTCGAAGGCTGCATAGGGATACAATACTGTGTGATGCGCGGAAGAAAAGAAGCTGCCGCCGTACAGACTGCTGCAGGAACCCAGGGGAATCCTTAATTCCATCATAGACCCAGATAGCCCGGTTCCTGCGGGATGCATCCGAGGTAAGAATGCTGATACAGTTAAACGGTCGGCCCACCCCGCCCACATGCCTGCGTGTGCAGAAGTATTATCGGGTAAGGCTGAGCGGAAACGCAGTGCAGTATTGCCGGGGTCATAGCTTGTTCCCTGAGAAAAGAAAAATGAAAGGGCGCCGCAGGGTTCCAAGGATCCCGCGCCGATACGCCAGGTGTCCCTTGTGATGCGTATTCCATAGGTGCCGGGCAGCCGGGATCCAGTATCAAACGTCTGGTACCCCGCAAAACCGTACCTGGAGTTTTCGGCAGTTACTATGGTAAGGACTTCGCCTTCCTTACCTTTAATGGTCAATGCTGCGCTGGTTTGACTTTCCACAATTCTGCAGCAACAATACAAAAGGTGTATAACAAGTAGTTTTTTCCCCATATCACTACATACGGAGACAGAAAATCAGGGGATTTTAAATGACAGGCAGTAAATATTGATTTTTGTTTTTTAACATGCGAGACTCACTGCCATAGTAACACTATTGTAACTTTTTCTCTGGAGGAAATGTGTGATAATTCTAACACTCAACTGCGGCAGCTCATCCTTGAAATATCAGCTCTACGATTGGGATAACAAGGAAAACCTGGCCGCAGGTATTGTTGAGAGGGTGACACTGGAGGGCTCATTCATCAAGCACCGGGCAAAGGGCAAAGATGAATATGAAAAGAAACAGGACTGTCCTACTCACAAAGAAGCAATTGAACTTCTGATAGCAACCATTGTTGATAAGGACGCGGGGGCAATTAGCAGCGTGGATGAAATAAAGGCTGTCGGGCACCGGGTAGTCCATGGAGGCGAGAAATTCGCCAGGTCGGTATTGGTTACTCCCGAAGTGCTCAAAGCATTTGAGGAAATCCAGGACCTTGCTCCCCTTCATAACCCGGCAAATATTATTGGGATTACTTCTGCCCAGCAGGTTATGCCCAAAATTCCACACTGTGCCGTTATTGATACTGCATGGCATCAGACTATGCCTAAAGAAGCCTTTTTGTATGCGACACCTTACTCCTGGTATAGAGATTATGGCGTTCGCAGATACGGTTTTCACGGCACTTCATTTTTATACACAGCTAAACGGGCTGCTGTTTTACTACAACAAGACCCTTTTAAAACCAATGCGATCATTGCCCATATCGGCAACGGGTCCAGCATTAACGCGGTAAAAGACGGTGTTTCGGTAGACACATCAATGGGGCTGACACCCCTGGAAGGCCTTGTGATGGGAACACGTACCGGTGATATGGATCCTGCGATCCCCTTTTTCATGATGAAGAAACTGCAGGTTGGCCCAGAGTCTATGGAGCAGATGTTGAACAAACAAAGCGGTGTTCTGGGGATTACCGAAGAGTGGGTAGACCGCCGTGATATTGAAATAGCCGCAGAAGAAGGCAACGAAAAGGCACAGCTTGCGATCGAGATGGAAGCCTACCGCCTGCGGAAATATATCGGCTCCTACGCGGCAGTACTTGGCAGAGTAGACGCCCTGATCTTTACTGCAGGCGTAGGTGAACGCGGTCCCATCATCCGTGAAAAAGCAACGGAAGGCCTTGAGGCTTTCGGTATAAAACTGGATCACAAGAAAAACTGGGCATCCATGACCCGTTACGGAGAAACCTGCATTTCAGCTGATGATTCCGCCACAAAAGTGTTTGTCATACCCACAGACGAGGAGCTGGTAATGACAGAAGATACTTACGCCCTTCTGGAAGGCACCTACAAACACCATACAGAATATACCTATTATTTCCAGAATCCGGCGTATGTAAACAAGGAGAGAAACGAAGCGTTGAAAAAGGACCTGGTTAAAAAAGCCGGACTTAAGGATATTGTAATAAGCCCCAGGGCTTGAGAGATGATTCATCATCAGTGATTACTATCAAAGATGATGGTCGGATAACGCCGCCTTATTGTGGATAAGGCGGTTTTTTTATTCCTTTGTGGACGCGCCTTAAAGTAATGTTTTTTTTCTTACCGATTGAGCAGCAGCATCACCGCCAATATTCGAAATTATGGCAAGGGCAAATTCCGCGGCGGTTCCGACACCTTTGCTTGTCAGGATGTTTGCGTCCTGGACTAGCGGCTCATCGGTGAACAGGACGCCCTTCCAGTCGGATTCCATGCCCGGATAACATACCGCACGCTTTCCCTTTAAAAGGCCCATAGGATAGAGAACTACCGATGGTGCGGCGCAGATGGCAGCAATAAGCACTCCAGCTTTTGCCGCCTTGTTAATGATGGCCGCGGCATCGCTAGACTCGGCAATATTCCGTGCTCCGGGCATACCGCCGGGTATCACTACGACATCGGGAAGTGGGCTGCTCTTTAGGTCGGTTATATGAATATCGGTAACAACCTTTATTCCGTGGGAACCCGTCACTATGTTTCCGGTAACTCCCGTCATAACTGTGTCTATTCCCGCCCGGCGTAACAGATCAACAACGGTTAACGCCTCAATTTCCTCGAAACCGTCTGCCAGGAGGACAATCCCTTTTTTCATAGTAACCCCCTTTACCTTCGTTCACTCTTTACAAAATGCCGTCAAGTTCAGTGTAAGCGAAATCGAGCATGTTGACAGTGGATTCCCAGCTTACACATGGATCTGTTATGGAAACGCCATATATGAGCTTTGACGGGTCGTCTGTAATTTTCTGGGTTCCTTCGCCCAGATTACTTTCTATCATAAAACCGAAAAGGGACGTTTTACCCCGTTTCCGCTGATCCATCAGGGAACGCAGTACCCTGTTCTGTTTTCTGGGATCTTTGCTTGAGTTTGCATGACTGCAGTCTACCATGATCCTGGGTTCTATTCCTGATTCCTTCAATAGGTCCTCGGCATCTTCCACGAATTCCTCATAGTAGTTCGGGCCGGAACGTCCTCCCCTCATGATCATATGAACGTAGGGATTCCCTTTTGTGGTGAGAATACACGTCTTTCCGTCCTGATCAATCCCGATAAAGGAATGCTCATGACGTGTGGAAGCCATGGCGTCTACTGCCAGTTTTAGATCTCCGGATGTACCGTTCTTAAATCCAACCGGCATGGACAGACCGCTGGCCAGCTGCCGGTGGGTTTGGCTTTCTGTTGTCCGGGCACCGATTGCAGACCATGAAATGAGATCGGCTATGTACTGAGGAATGATGGGGTCAAGGACTTCTGAACCGATAGGAAGTCCCATCTCATTTATTTCGATCATGAGTTTTCGTGCGCGTTTCAGACCTTCGTTTATGTCATAACTGCCGTCAAGGTGTGGGTCAGTAATCAGGCCGCGCCAGCCAATAGTAGTTCGCGGTTTCTCGAAATATACCCGCATTACCAAAAACAGGCGGTCTTCCACTTTTTTTGCATAATCTTTAAGTTTTCCGGCATAATCCAGGGCGGCCACAGGATCATGGATGGAACAGGGGCCAATAATGCCTATCATACGCTTGTCCGAGCCGGATAGAATGTCAGTTACCTGTTTCCTGAAGGAAAATACACGCTCTGCCCCTGTTTCTGTAAGGGCATATAAATCTTTAAGTTGACCAGGTGTAATGATCGGTCCAGTACTCGCTATATTAATGTCGTTTGTCTGAATCATGTACAGTCCTTTATTTAATCAGATTGAAATGTTATTATAACACCCACAATATACTTTTTTAGGAATCCTTCTTGCAACTATGAAACAGAGAGAACTTTGTGTTTTTCCTTTAATTATGTGCTGTGCTCTGTTTGTTTTCGCATGCGCCACAACGGAACCCGTTTCCGGTACAATCGAGGCATCCGAACCGGTGATTGACCATGAGCCAAAGCAGACCCGCAATACCAGTGATTATATCCAGGAGTATGTAAACGGAATGTCCCTGGTTGAGCTCGTAGGGCAGCTGTTCATCATTGATCTGAGGGCTCCGCTAACAGGCGAGCCTTTCCAGGAACTTAACCCGGAAATTACAGAAATATTCAAAGAATTCCATCCGGGGGGTGTCATTCTCTTTGGAGGGAATTTGCGGTCTCCCCAGCAAATAAGGCACTTCATTACCGACTTGCAGGACCTTTCGGCAACAGGTTTGTTTGTGGCGATAGATGAGGAAGGAGGGCCTATATCACGGCTGAATTACTCTCCCCTTCTGTCACCAGGACTTATGCCTTCAGCGGGAGATATCGGGGCGACATGTGATATCCGCTATGCGTACACCGCCGGTACTTTGATCGCGCGGCAGCTTGTATCTCTGGGTATCAACATGAATAATGCGCCAGTTGCCGATGTGTTGACGAATCCTGACAACCCGGTGATCGGTAAGCGTTCTTATGGAAGCGACCCGGAACTTGTGGGCGGAATGGCAGCTGCTTTTCTTGACGGCCTCAATGCCGGGGGCATCATAGGTGTCATGAAACATTTCCCCGGGCACGGAGATACTGCCAGCGACAGTCATTCCGGTGCGGTATACGTTTCACAGTCAGCGGCCGGTATTAACAAGCGGGAACTTATTCCGTTTTCTATCGGAATACACGGAGGCGCCCGAGCGGTTATGACTGGACATATTACCGTACCAAATGTGGACAAAGTTCCTGCGACGTTCTCAAGGGTATTTTTGGAAGACATTCTCAGACAACAGCTTCGTTTCAAAGGTCTGGTTATTTCTGATTCTCTGGCAATGGGAGCGGTGACCAGATACTGGTCTGCCGATAAGGCCGCGGTAGAAGCGCTGAAAGCGGGAATCGACATCATCTTAATTCCGGATGACTTACAGGCGGCATTCAAAGGAGTAATGTCCGCCCTGGAGAGGGGTGAACTCCCGGAATTCTTAATCAGGGAGAAAGTGCTGCGTATTTTACGCCTGAAGGCAGATTACGGGATACTGGACAAATCAACGGTGTTCCCGGATGTTCAGGCATCTTTTCATTTTCCTGAAATTAATGAATTCCGGCAGGAAGTATTGAAGGCACGCTTGCCGTGAAGGGCATTACAGGGAAACATAATAATTCCGGCACGTAAGCCGCGCCCGCCCTCTTACCTGGGAGGAAGGAACTCCTTCCATTTCTCCGGTACATCTCCAAGTACAGCTCTGTTGCCGTTCCTTACTATCGGCATACGTATTAATAACGGGTTTTCAAGGGCTTCTTCAAAAGGGTCAAACTCAATATATGCCATCCCCCTTTTCTTGAACTCTTTTCCGTCGGAATCGATAAGGTCATCCAGACCGGCGGACTGGACGACCTTGGTAAGCTCTCCCTTGCTTATACCCTTTTCCGCTAGATCCACCACATGAATATCGATGCCGCGTTCTTTGAAAAAACGGACAGCTTTTGCAGTTCTGCTGCATTTTTTTGTCCCAAAAATTTGTACAGCCATGTTATTTCTCCTTGCTGTCTGCAATACAGTTTTAGCCTGGCAGATGCGTATCCACACGATGACATAGGGGCCGGGAATTGAGTATACTAAAACGGTTGTACTACATTCAATGTTCGGAGAAGATAAAATGCTGATTTCTGATATTCTTCGTCTAGACAAAACCGGCATACCGGTTAAGGTTGAAGGCTGGGTGCGTTCAAAGCGGGATTCCAAGGAAACGGTTTTTCTTTCCATCAATGACGGTACCTGTATTGAAGGTATTCAGGTTGTATTCGAAAAGGGAAAGATGAATAGTGCCGAGGACCTTCTCAAACAGGTACATACAGGCTGTGCTGTAACTGTTACCGGGAACCTGACGGCCTCGCCTGGCGGACGACAGCATATTGAGGTACAAGGATCGTCCCTTGTCATTGAAGGCACAGCTGATCCTGAAAGCTATCCGCTCCAGAAAAAACGGCACAGCCTTGAATTCCTGAGGGAAATTGCCCATTTGCGTTCACGGACAAATACCATCCAGGCGGTGATGCGTGTCAGAAATGAATTGAGCATGGCAATACACACCTTTTTTCAGGAGCGTGGGTTTTATTATATTCACACGCCTGTCATAACCGGTGTCGATGCCGAAGGAGCCGGTGCCATGTTCCAGGTTACTACCCTTGACATGTCGAACCCTCTCCGTGACGAGGCCGGGGAGATTGATTACCGCGGAGACTTTTTCGGTCAGAAGGCATACCTTTCTGTTACAGGCCAGCTGGAAGCTGAAGTCTACGCCCTTGCCATGAAAAACGTGTATACCTTTGGCCCTACATTCCGGGCGGAAAACTCCAACACATCCCGGCATCTGGCTGAATTCTGGATGGTGGAACCGGAAATGGCGTTCTGCGATATTAATGGGAACATGGACGTGGCAGAAGCATTCCTGAAATATACGTTTGAGCGGGTGTTGTCGCGATGCCACGAAGATATGGCCTTTTTTGACCAGTTCATTCAGAAAGGAATTCTTTCGGCTATGGAACAGGTTGTTCACAAGGAATTTACGCGAATGTCCTATACCGAGGCAATACACCACCTGAAGAAAGCAGGAGGGACATTCTCCTACGATGCCGAATGGGGGCTTGATCTCCAATCGGAACATGAAAAATACCTCACGGAACAGATCGTTCAGGGCCCGGTCATTGTTACCGATTACCCAAAGGATATTAAAGCATTTTACATGAAGCAAAACGCTGACGGGGAAACTGTACGGGCCATGGATGTACTGGTTCCACGTTTGGGTGAAATCATCGGCGGCAGCGAACGTGAAGAACGTATAGATGTGCTTGGAGCCAGGATGAAGGAACTGGGTTTGCGCCAGGAAGACTACTGGTGGTACATGGATCTGCGCCGTTATGGTTCGGTTCGCCATTCCGGCTTTGGTCTCGGATTTGAACGCTTGATCCAATATGTGACCGGGATGCAGAATATCCGGGATGTGATCCCTTTTCCGCGCTGTGTCAAGACGGTTGGCTTTTAAGGAGCTTGTGTACTGTCGCATCAAAACAATCGGCAAAAGCCTTCAGTTCCTTCGGCCCATAGTTTTTTTGTGAAGGTTCCAGCATGCCATGGGCACGGAATTCTGCGATGGTGTTCCTCAAGGAAAGACGTTCTTTGATGGTGTCCCTGGAAAAAATAGTGCCTCTGTCATTCAGGACCGTAACATTGTTTTCCAACAGCTGCGATGCGAGAGGGATGTCCCTGGTGATAACCAGGTCTCCTTCCTGTGCGGCTGCGATAATATGTTCATCTGCGGCTCCTTCCTTGTTGCTGGTAATAACCATTGTCACTTGAGGCGGATGGGGAATATGCCTGTTGGCGGCCTGCACACAGGGAATGCTGTGCTTTGCACAGGCACGATATACAATTGACCGGGCTTTTCCTGGACAGGAATCGGCGTCTATAAATACCGTCATGCAGGGTGACCCGCCCGGAAAAGAGATAGTTCCTTGCCGCGGCATTCCTGAATGGAAATGGATCCGGTCACTCCTTCTATGAACACCGATTCACCTTTTGCCACATCCATGTACTGACCTTCCCAGCTGCACACGACGGAATCTCCTGTGTTCAGGAGTATGGACGGGCCCCTGTTGTGAAGCCTCAGAGGCAGACAGTCGGCTGCACCCTGTATACGGGAAAGATGGAACTCCTTGGCGGGAGTATCGTATTCCAAAAGACATGTATTCCCGGATTCTGGGTGAAGGATCGCAGGAGTCGTTTCCTCGAAACAAAGTACTTTTATAAGTTCAGGAATATCTATGTGTTTTTGGGTTAGTCCTCCCCTGAGCACATTGTCGGAAGATGCCATCAATTCAACTCCCATACCAGAGAGGTAAGAGTGCAGCGTTCCGGCGGGAACATACATCCCCTCGCCCGGATGCAGCTTTATGACACGAAGAAAAAGGGGGCCAAGACAGCCGGGATCTTCCGGATAGATGCGGCACAGGACCTTTATCCAGTCCCAGACAGGACCAGTCCGCTCAGAAGCAAGCGCAGCAAGTTCGCTCAGGAGGTGTTTGACCGTTGATGCTTCCATAGTGACAAGCAGATGAAAGAAAGACTGTATCCCGCCCTTTTTCAGCGCAGATAAAAGGCACTGAGCCGCCGGTGAAGTAAACATTGTTAAGTTCTCTTCTATTGCAGAAGACGATAAAAAACCGCTCATTGCCCAAAACGGAGTAAGTGCCACGATGATTTCCGGTTTGTGGTTTGGGTCCTTGTAATTTCTTTGTACACTGTTCAGAGGAATTCCGGCCCTATTTTCACGGTCGAACCCCGCGGCAGCCTGGTGAAGGTCAGGATGGGCCTGGAGTGATAAAGGTGACGAGGCTGCGAGTACTTTAAACAGGAATGGCAGTTTTCCGTCACTTACCGGGGAATTAAACACCCGTTCCGCGTTGTCTTTGACATAGGTTTGTAAATCGGTTCCGAGGGCCGGGATACGGGAAGGAGCCTGAGGATGTGCACCCATCCAGATTTCTGCAAAGGGTACACCTTGCTTATTGGGCAGTCCGATGAGCCGTGGGATGTCATCAGGAGATCCCCAAGCGTAATGTTGTATTACATTCTCCAGTTTGTATACTGCCATACTCTAAATGTAGCGGTCTTTGAAGCACCGGGTCAACTCATACACAAATTTCCTTGCTGCTCTCCGGCCGCTGGAGAATGAGAAAATGAAGATTTACCCGCGTGCTTTTTTGACGTATTATGACAGGATGAAAACCCGGGACCAGCATTTGAGCGCCATAGCACGGAATATCTACAAGAAAGAGTTTCAGGAACTTTACCGCCAGAACAGTACCCCCGGAATGCGGTATAGCAGTCTCTTAAAAAAACTGCCGGATAACGAACCTGCCTGGCTCATTTCGGCTCCGGGCAGAACAGAGCTTGGGGGCAATCATACCGATCATAATAACGGTAAAATTCTTGCAGCGTCGGTACAGCTGGACAGCGCCGGGGCATTCCAGAAACGGGATGACAAGGTTGTGTATATGGTTTCCGAAGGATATCCTGTTCCCTTCAGTGTGTCGCTGACTTCTCTGGAACCTGTAAAAAACGAAGAAGGAACGACGAACGCATTGATTCGTGGCGTCGCTGCATATTTTGTAAAAAACGGATACCGTATCGGTGGCATGACAGGATTTCTCCATAGTTCTGTGCTTTCCGGTTCCGGATTAAGTTCTTCGGCTTCCATTGAAATTCTGATCGCAGCAGCTTTCAGTTTTATGTACAATGAAAACTCAGTTTCCCAGCTTGAGATGGCTCTGGCAGGACAATTCGCGGAAAACCATTATTTCGGCAAACCTTGCGGGCTCATGGATCAATTGGCCTGCAGTACCGGCGGAATTATTTGTGTGGATTTTGCTCAACCTGATAAACCCTGTATTACGCGGATAGGTCGTGAAGGATTTGGAAACTACGCACTTAACGTGGTGGACACAGGCGGGAGTCATGCGGATCTGACGCCGGAGTATGCCGCCATACCTCACGAAATGAAAGAAACCGCAGCATTGCTTGGAGCGAAAGTCTGCCGGGATATAGATATTGAACTTCTCTATTCTTCAGCCGGATCAATTCGTCAGAAGCTTGGGGACCGGCATCTTCTTCGTTCTGTTCACTTTCTTGAAGAAAACGACCGCGTGGAAAAAATGGCGCAGTTATTGATAGAAGGAAACATGGATGCTTACCTTTCCTGTGTTACTTCTTCAGGTATTTCATCCGCCATGTTCCTTCAAAACAGTTACCCCGGAAGTCATCCTGAAGAACAGGGTATTCCACTGGCCATGATGTTCACACGGAAATTCCTGGAAAACAGCAGGGGCGCATGCCGGGTCCATGGTGGAGGATTCGCAGGAACCATACAGGCCTATGTTGCGCGCTCACAGCTTGAAGAGTACGTAAAGTATATGGAAGGAATTTTCGGCCGGGGATCGGTAACCACATTACAGATCAGACAACAGGGTGCCTACTGTGTTGGTGCCGGGACCGATGCCGGCTTGTAGTTGAATCAGGTAAGCTCCAGTTTTTGCCGTAATGCCTGGAATATCTTCTGGTTTTGGGTTTGGAAAAAACTCCGGGAATCGAGAAACTCTCTGGCAATCTCGCAGAATTCATCGGAGACATTGAAAGTACCGAAATGTTTAAATGCCCGGCGGGGATTGTCCTGTTTGAGTACGCCATGTTGTTCGTTTATACACAGCTGCAGATTTTCTATCCACAACTCCAGAATCATGTTGTCATCACTGAAGAAATCAGATTTATTTCCTTTTGTTGCGTATACGACAGCTTTCATGTTCTCCCCTGCGGACACCTTTCCGTAAAATGTACATGAAAATCGCGGCCATTGCAATGAAAGGAAAAATGCATAAATATGCAAACCTTGACTTTTTCCGGCAAGAACCAGTATAACAAAAGGGAACGAATACAAACACTGCAGGCATTGGCACGTCTGTATTGACACTTTAAACCCATAAATTTAAGGAGAAAGATCATGTCAGTATCCCCATTACAGAAGGCGAGATACGCTTACAGCCCAAAATTACCGCAGATACTCAAGGAAGACATCACTGGTATAAAAATCGAACTTGGTACTCCGACAGAATCCATTGCGGACCAGGTTGAGCTGAAGAAAATGTTTCCCCATACCTACGGCGGTCCTGTTGGTGTTATAACAAAAGGGGGAAACCCCGATGCCGGCACGGCAATGAATATCGGGGTCATTCTCTCCGGTGGTCAGGCTCCCGGCGGTCACAATGTTATTGCCGGTCTTTTTGACGCGATAAAAAAAGGCAATACACAGTCAAAACTTATTGGATTCCTTCAGGGCCCTTCCGGGCTTACCGACAATGATGCCATAGAAATAACGCCTGATTATATGGACACCTTCAGGAATACCGGCGGATTCGACATCATTGGAAGCGGACGAACAAAACTTGAGACCGAAGCGCAATTCGACAAATGCATAGAAGTATGTAAACAACGGAACATACGTGCTCTGGTTATTATCGGAGGTGATGATTCTAACACCAACGCCGCTGTTCTGGCAGAGTATTTCATGTCCAAGAACGCAGGTATACAGGTTATCGGTGTCCCGAAAACAATTGACGGCGACTTAAAAAACGAACATATAGAAACGTCTTTCGGTTTCGATACTGCGACAAAAACCTACGCCGAGTTGATAGGCAATATTGAAAGAGATGCCAATTCTGCAAAGAAATACTGGCATTTCATAAAACTAATGGGACGGAGCGCGTCACACATAGCCTTGGAATGTGCCCTCCAGACTCAGCCTAATGTCTGTATAATTTCAGAAGAAGTGGAAGCAAAACAGAAAACCCTTGCGTCCATCGTCGAAGATATTTCCCGGATTGTCATTACCCGGAGCAACAACAATGAGAATTTCGGTGTTGTACTGATTCCGGAAGGGCTCATTGAATTCATTCCGGAAATGAAAAAACTGATCTCTGAACTGAACGATCTGCTTGCCCACCATGAGGCCCACTACACAACCCTCCGTTCTTTCGAAGACCAGTCAGAATGGATAAACAAAAATCTTTCCCGGGATTCTTCCTACGTGTTTTCTTCTTTACCCAGCAACATTCAGCGCCAGCTGTTGATGGACCGGGATCCCCACGGAAATGTCCAGGTATCGCGTATTGAAACAGAGAAACTGCTCATAGAAATGGTGGAAGACCGGCTCAATGAAATGAAGAACGAAGGCAAATTCAAGGGGAAATTCGGTTCATTGAACCATTTCTTCGGATATGAAGGCCGTTGTGCGTTTCCTTCAAACTTTGACGCTGACTACTGTTATTCACTCGGTTACAATGCCTTTGTTTTAATTGCGAACGGTCTGACAGGCTATATGTCGTCAGTGAAGAATCTTTCTAAACCGGCATCAGAATGGGTTGCCGGCGCTATACCCGTCACCATGATGATGAACCTTGAACAGCGCCATGGCACAAAAAAACCTGTCATCAAAAAGGCACTTGTCGAACTTGATGGAGCTCCGTTCAAAAATTTTGCTGCGAAACGGGACGAGTGGGCGGTCACAACTTCTTTTCTTTTTCCCGGGGCGATACAGTATTACGGGCCCGATGAAGTTTGCAACCAGCCTACCAAAACCCTCCTCGCAGAACATGAGTAGAGTTGCTTAAAAAATGTGCGGTAAACTGTAAAGGTGTGATAAAAACAAAAGTACACCCGGTTCTTACAACAAGGAACCGGGTGTTTTTGTACACGCATTTTTTGCTGCACAGTCAATGGCCGTATCCAAAGCAGCGCGCAGGGATTGACGTGATTTTTCTTTTGGAAGAAGCGAAGCAAATCCTGCGGTAAAGGCATCTCCGCATCCAGTAGTATTGACAGCTTGCATAGCAGGAGCATCAATATGCTCATGGAAAGAGCCGTGAATTACTTCTGCTCCCAGTTTTCCTCTTGTGAGAATACAGCCGGTCTGATATGAACGGGAAATCTGAATCGCCTTTTCTATGGCTGCGGCTGCCACCTGGGCCGGAATCTCTTCTTCTTCATTCGGTCCTGGGATGCCGAAAGTGGCAATAAATTCCGCCATATTCGGCTTAATCCAGGAAGGTCCGTAAGGCAGGGACCGGATAAGATCAGCTCCTTTAATATCCAGGACAACAGGAACACCTTGTTCCCTTGCCAGAGCGGTCATCCACGGATACAGCGACTCATCATAGCCGTCAGCCTTGGTCCCGGAAATAATCACTGTGCTGCATTTTTTTAAAAGCCTCCTAAATAAACGCCGGATATTCCTTTCTGTCCCCGCTGCCACAGGTGTGGCCTCCTCTATAAGCTCGGTGACTGTATGGCGGGTGATATCAACGGCCGTCGTACAAGTGCGGATCTCGCTTCGGGAATTTGCATATACCAGGGGGATATGATCCAGTTTGCAGAGAGAGCAAAAATACGATTTCTGGCTTCCGCCCGCGTGGGTGAGATGTACAGCCGGTTTTCCCAGTTGTGTGAGCACCCGTGTTACGTTTATACCTTTTCCTGAAGCGCTGATAAATTTTTCGGATGCTCTGTTGACTCCTCCGGTCGACAGATGTCCGAAGTACAGGGTTCGTTGCAATGTCGGATTAAGACAGACAGAAAGGATCATCTTGTAAGGCTCTCAACTGCCACACGGAACAGTGTCGACGGAGAAAGAGGAACAAGTGCGTTTTTGTTGCCAAAACTGTCTTTAACCGAAATTATCATGTCCCTCGTCATTCCCTTGGATGATAATGCAGGAAGTTGTGCTGATAGTTCATCTATTATTTCCAACAGCATGTGTATATCAAAGCCGGTTCGTACTTTCAGCTGTGCATTGTGCAGCCCTATCTTCTCTCCGTTATCCTGACTGTGCATTTCCCTGAATACCGGTGTAAGAAGTTTTGCGCAGATGAGGCCATGGGCAACAGGATGTACGCCGCCCAGGGAACCTGCGATGCCATGCACCGCGCCTAAACCGGCGTTTGCAAGGGCGACTCCTGAATAAAATGCAGCAAGAGAGAGATTGTATCTGTAGTTGATATTTCCGGGCTCCCTGACTGCCTTGGGAAGACTATTGACTGCCAGATCAATACCTGACAGACAGAGTTCATTGGTAAAGGGATTTCCTTTCGCGGAGGTGAACGCTTCCAACATTTGTGTCAAAGCGTCCAGCCCGGTTGCGATAACAGTTTCCACAGGCAAGGTTAATGTTAAGGAAGGATCGATAAGCGCAGCATCCGGTATATAGCGGTCATGCCGCAGGGACTTTTTGAAGCCGCCGGGGCCGGTACGGGACAGGACTGCGTTTTTGGTAGCTTCTGCACCTGTCCCGGCGGTGGTAGGACAGGCATAGAATGGAAGCCTTTCACCGGAAGGTACCGAATCCCCTACTCCCTCTAAAAACCGGGTTACCTCCTTTTCTTCGCACAGCATGGCCGCCACAGCCTTGCCGGTATCTATAACCGAGCCGCCGCCAATGGCAACTACCGCATCTTTAGTATGTTTGTATCTGGTAACTATGTCCGTCACTTTTTCTGGTGAAGGTTCCCCGGTTACGGATTCATAAGCAAGCGATGAAGCATGATGTTCGAGGGCTTTATCAATTTCTTGCTGCAATCCCAATGCGCTCCAGGACGCTCCGCCGGTGATGATGAGCAGCCGTTTTCCGGACTGTTTAAAAACGCACTTCAGTGCCTCGGGTAATGAAATACCGAATACAAGTTCAGGAACAGGCGATATGTGAAACGGCACAAGAGGCTGACTAACGAAGAGTGAGGGATCATATCCAGACATAGATCCAATGGTATCATGTCAATAGTTCTTTGTACAATTACGGGTTTCTGCTATTATAAGACCATGGAAAAATATATACGTCCGAGTTGGGATGAGTATTTCATGGAAGTGTGTAATGCTATCAGCAAAAGGGCAACCTGCGACCGTGGCCGAAGCGGCTGCGTGATAGCAAAGAACCGGCAGCTTTTGGTTACCGGTTACGTGGGTTCTCCTCAGGGATTGCCTCATTGCGATGATGTCGGTCATCAGATGAAAAAAATGATTCACGAGGATGGATCGATAACACAACATTGCGTACGTACCGTACACGCTGAACAGAATGCCATTTGCCAGGCCGCAAAAAAGGGAATATCAATTGAAGGCGCTACACTTTATTGCCGAATGACACCGTGCAGAACCTGTGCCATGCTCATCATCAATTGCGGCATTGTCAGGGTGGTCTGCGAGAAAAAGTACCACGCGGGTAAAGAGTCGGAGGAGATGTTTGCCGCGGCAGGGGTGAAGCTTGATTTTTTATCGTTGGAGATCGAAGCCTACGATAACCAGTAGCAGCTACTGCGGTAAGGAGTACTGACGCTTGTCCGGATTCTCTTTGTAAAACAGGGCAATGTTGCCGATCACCCGTACCATAACAGCCCCGGTTTTCTGTGCGATATCAAGGCTTATGTCCTTTTTGAGGTCCTTCAAATCCACAAATTTAACTTTTATAAGTTCATGGTGTTCAAGGGCGCTGGCGACTGCGGCAATGGCAGATTCGGTCGGGCCGTTCTTCCCAATGAATACTACCGGCTTTAATTTTTGCGACTGCCGTGTAAGATAGCTGCGTTGCTTTCCGGAAAGGGTGTTCACGTATCACTCCCAAAGTTCCACGGGGATCCAGTTCGCGGGATCGGCCATATCAGCGGCGATAAGCCCCAAGTCTACCCGTTCGGTTGTTTCTGCAATAATGTATTTTACGCCGTTATGAAGATATCCGGCGCCCTCATAAGGGACAGCAACACCGGCCATGCCATGCATGTACACCGTGGAGACAAGGAGAATACCTTCGATGTCGAAATAATTCAAGAGGCCAAGGAGCAGCAGGCTACGGGTATCACAGTCACCTGAAGAATGCAAGAGGGCCTGCATCCCGGGATGAATGTCAGCAAGGGTTTTTGACCGCTCATAGGTGAACTCCTGTACATAGGACAACAAAGCGCTGACAAACTGTCCCTCATCAAGTCCGGCTAACGGGCTATTCCTGATTGCCTGGGATAGAGGAGCGATATCGGTATACACATCTTTTGCTATCATGCGGTAAAAGCGCTTCCATCCCTTCACGGTTCCGTCAGTATTGAGGATACGTGCTTCCCTCTGAATGACAAAATCTTCGGCCTCAGTATAGCCGACAGGTATCTTGGCGCTTATATCCATATCATGCAGGTGTATCGGAATTATTGCAGGGGCAGGATCAAGAAAGAAGCGGTCAAAGGCTCCTATAGGTCCGTAAAAGGTTTGCTGGTCTTCAGGGTAGGAAAAAGAATCAATCGAGGAAACAAGAAGATCGTTGTAATTTGCGAACTGATCAACCGGCGCAAAGGCCAGTATGACGACAGCACTGTTACCGGTCTTCAACAGACAGGCATAGCTTTGATATGCGGTTTCAAGGTGGCTGAAACCGAAACTTCCAAACCAGGCCGGATGACTACCGTATTCGTATTCTACTCCTTCTCCTGTGCCGCCCATTTTTGACATAACTTCCTGTGCCAAAGAAGGAAGAGAATCAACACCTTGTGGATAATGCTTTACCTGAACAAATGCAGAAGCATCCTTATACATAAAACTAATGCGGGATTCGCTGCGTTCAGCTTCCTGAAACCCTATTGGTAAATCGAGAAGTATTTCCCGGCCTTCTATAAAATAGGAAGGTATTTCCAGGGACCAGGCCTGAAACGTTAAACACAGTACGGAAAAAACAACCCATTTTTTAAGAGAGAAAACCTTGTTTTTCATGTTCTTGTTCCTGTGATGTTTGTCAAAAGATTCCTGCAGGTACGATCGACTATTTCATATACTCTGGTAAAACCGTCGGGACCGCCATAATATGGATCAGGGACTTCTTTCCCTGTTTTTGCTGTATCATATTCCCTGAAAAGCTTGATTTTTGCTTTATACTGGCCTTTCCCTTTGGCAAGCTCTTTTATATGAAAAAGATTGGATTTATCCATGGCCAGTATGAGATCGAAATCATGTAGATCAGCTGCTTCAATTTGTCGGGCCCTGTGGTCCAGGGTTATGCCATGCTGCGCTGCCTGGGCACGCATTCGTTGATCCGGCAATTCTCCCGCATGGTAGGAAATGGTACCGCATGAATCTACCACGATACGGTTTTCCAATCCTTTTTGATTGACCATATGTTGAAAAACTCCGTGAGCGAGAGGAGACCGGCAAATATTACCCATACAGACAAAAAGTACCTTATACACCTGTTCTTTCATACAGTAAAGGTAGCATTTTTTTTGAAATCAATCCATTTGCCATTCGAATCAAGAATTTGCCCGGGGAGGAAGCGGGATTTGTATCCCATGTGTGCATGATCTTCGATAAGGTAGCCAAGGTATACATGGCTTTTCCCGTGCAGAAGAGCCATCTCTATGAGCGTAAGAACGGCACTGCTTCCTAAGCTGAGTTTTGGATAATTGACATAGTCATAATAGGTGTATATCGCAGAGTATGAATCAGCCAGATTGTCATAATGACAGACGGCGATTAGTTCTTTTTCCTGTGAGTAAATGGATATGGCAGACGATATTTCGGACGGACTAAAAAAGGTTGTAATAAAATCTTCTATTGGCTCATCACAGATGGTGCTAAATTTTGTTTTGTGCAGTACATAGAGCTCATAGGCTTTCTGAAGGTCGGGCGTATGAAAGGAAATTTTGGGACGTTTGTTCAGTATACGGCGCTGCCAACGGGAAAAGGAAAAACCTGAAAGGCATATACGGTAAGGAATACATGAGGTGCAGTGTGTACATTGGGGTTTAAAAAAGAACCGGTCAAAATGGCGGTATCCTTGGAACAGTAATTTTTCTACACGTTCCTTATCCATTTGTGAAAGCATACCTGTCAACGTGTCGGCTTTTTTTTGTGAAAAATATGGACATGGACCGGAAACGGTACGTTCATTCATCATGGTTTCATTTTATTTACTGTATTAATAAAGTAAAGTCTTACGCTTCATACGCAAGACTTTACATGAGAAAATAATTTACGTGAAGTTTTAAAGAAGTTCTTTCTCAATTACCTCTTTAAGTGTCTGTTTCGGCAGGGCTCCCATTGCCATTTGAGGTTGTCCGTCTTTCGGGATAAATAGTAACGATGGAATGCTCTGAATGCCGAAGGCAGCAGCAAGTTCCTGTTCAGCTTCAGTATCAACTTTGTAAAAGTCGACTTTTCCCTGGTATTCGCTGGACAACTCCTCAAGAACAGGGGCCACCATTTTACAAGGACCGCACCAATCGGCATAAAAATCAATTATTGCGGGAAGTTCCCCGGAAAATTCCCACTCTTTCTTGTTCTCGAAATCAAATACTTTGTTGATGAAATCTTCTTTCGTGATGTTTGTTGTCATATGCACTCCTTCAGTCATATTGTTATCTATTCTCTATATAAGTAATATAATATATAGTAAATCATATGTCAAGTGATGTATGAAGGAGATTTTCCGAGAGATTGTAACGGTAACGTTCTAAATTTGTTATTGCGAAATAATGATATTGTTGTGCAGAAGAATTGGCAAAGTAACAACATACAGATAAAAGATCGTGTATGAATATTTCGGGATTGATATCATCGGAGAAAGTGGACTTCCCGAAAATTCCGGATATATATGCCTGTACATTTTCCGCTTTTTCCAAAAAAGAAGTGTTTTGCCGGGTACATATGGCCATAATATCGTCAACGAAACCGGCGTGCGTACGCATCCATGAAATAATAGCTTTTTCATACTGTCCGGCTCCCAGCCTGGCGGAAACAGTATTCATTTCTTCAAAAGACAATTCCGGTCCATTCTCATTACGTTGTAATAATGAAATATACCTGCCAGTGCCAAGGACTCTTGTTTGATAACCGGTGAGATTCTTTCCAGTCGCTTCACCTGCAGTTAATGACGACAAATGATGAAAGGCCGGCATCAAATGACGAATGCTTTGGGCAGAGGAAAGACGTTTCTCCACAGCATCTTCAAGAATGACCGGGGATACATCTGTATTAAGGATATCAAACACATACTCAAGTTTTAAAGGAATATCGTTAATGCGTCTTTGCTGTAAAAATACAAATGCAAGTCTGTGTATTAAGTAATTTCGGGACTGGTTAAGAACCAAAATTATTTCATTGGCTAATGTCAGATCAGAAAATCCTGCAGCGTGTACATGCTGCTCAATGATGCGGGGAGAAAGAGAAATGACAACCCTGTGCATCGCTGATTCAAGTTCTTTGGGAAAAGATTCAAGATGTCTGTACATATCTTTTCTGAAATGAAATGAGTCCGTACGGATCATATCCTTGAAATTTTTCAAACCGAAAGGTAATTGACCGTCTTTGCCTTTTTTTCCTCCTATAGATCTGAACATGAAACTTCCGCCAAAATCAAACGCCATAATCGTATGCCGCACATACAGGTAATTGTCCGGTTTACCTTGATCCCTGTCCTGTATTAAACAGGACAGGATAAAATCCAACGCCAGATCTTCTATTGGAACACGCTGTGTTTGATACAAAGGGGCATGTATCCAGCGGCCTGCAAGAATAAGCCTGCCCTCTATATGTAAAAGACGTACATCGTCTTTTACCAAAGCACCAGTTTCTTTATAAATGCACCAGGAAAGATATTCAGCACGAATCCGGTCAGGCTCATCATATGTCTTTCCATAGAATTTTTTCTTTTGTATAAGTACCAGATAACCTTGATTGAAGCCCTTCCTTATGGTTTTCTTTATTCGTGGTACTCCGCGACGATATGCGTTTTGGGTGAACAAGTGCAACAGGCCGTAAGGTTGAGTAATAATATATTGCTGCAGGTGATGAATAAGAGAGCTTTTCTTGATATCGTTTATATAATACTCGGGAAAAGTTTCTTTAAATACACGGCGGCTGAAGGTTTTTTTAAGCTTTTTCAGATTTTCGGATTTAGCGTAAATAACTGCCAGCCTGGCGCCGCGTTCTTTCTGATGAGAGTTGATAATGGATATTACATCCCTCAGTTCGTTCCAACGGAAATATCGGGTAACCGGAGCACGTAATGTCGTACGGTAATACGCAGTAAACGCATGTAAACGCAGTACAGAGAAATCCTTGAATTGCTTTTCATGCGCACGGTAGATCTCTTCACTGACAAAGAAAATTTTAAGATTTTCTGCAGGTATGTCATCGTCAATTACCACTTCCTCTGTTGAACGTTCTCTTACAGACGTTTGTACTTTTGATTTGACAGCAAAGTTGTTATACACATACGCAGGTATCCACACCATGAACCCGTACACATCGGGAAGTGAAAAACACTCGGATCGTTTGAGAGCAAGATAGGTATAGCGGGATTCGGATTTATTTATTTCATGACCGTACTGAAGGTAATTCTTCAATGCCTTGGGCGAGACGACCCTCCATAACCCGTAAAATCCGTTTTTCCGCTTTGTCGGAAGATAATACGGATACCCCCGTGATGTGTGCAAATGCTGGTCGTATTCATGTAATGTCTGTACGATCTTTTTGTAGTGCTCAATGCCGGCCAGTTCAATTATCCGGCCCGGTTTCCCGGTAATATAGTAATCCACCATCATTGATACTATAGAGGTATGAAAGTGCGATATATCCCTTGTAATTTCATTCTCCAGTTTTGTGCGACGCTGGAATTTTTCAATTATGACGCTGTCTGAAAAATGAAGCCCGAATTTCTTGATAAGTCGAGTTATGTGAACATCATAACGCGGACTTGCCTCGCTCAAGATTGCGGCTTCGATAATAAACATAAATATGCGTTTGTGGTTTGTATGGCCTGTCTTTATATCAGGTAATTTCATTTCAAGAAGCCGCAATATTTCATCTATTGTCAGTCTGGAAAATGCATCCCGCAAGCGCTGATCAGAAATCATTAAGGGCACCGTAATGTGTGCAAGGTAAATTATCAGCTTATGTTTACTTGTAATCGAGATGGGTATTCCTATCAAAGTCATTACCGAATTTACAGCAGATTCAGTTAACGGTATCATATCAGGCTGTATTTTCTGTATGAAAGCATTTATGTCTGAATAGGTACAGCGATGTATTTTCAATGACAATAAACGCAGTATAACGTCCGGATATAGTAGAAACATATCCAGTCCGGAAGCTTGCGATAAAGGCTGTGAAAACACCACAGTCTTGACAGTGGTCAAGAGTTCGGGAAAATGGGCATCATCTATGTAATGAAACAAAAGTAGATGCATTTCCTTTAAATGAAAAAGTGTTTGTTTCGCATCTTTAGAAAAAGAAATGTAATACTGGGTAAAATATCGGAAGTACTGCTTACAGTCCGCATCACCGGCAGGTAAAAATGATAGGTATTCGGTTACATCATCTATACTTTCTTCGTAGTGTTGTATATGTCTGTAAAATTCCTGAGCATTGAGAATTAATGCTTCCAGAAATACCGTATCAGATATTTTATCGTAGGACACATGAATTATATATGCAGTTAGTATGTCGTAGAAATTCTGATCGTTCTGGTTCTTTATGTGCGATTGTAAGAAAGCAAAAACCTTTATGAGTATATTCAGACCAGCTTTCGTCGCTTTCTCTTCAGCAGGCATTATAGATAAATAACGTGCAAGAAACGCATAATAGAAACTGCGTGAAGGCTTTGACTTTATTTTTGAAATTACAAGTATATGTTCCAAAAACCTCTCATCGTCAATGATCCGTACAAGAGTGTCGTGGGATATCTTCTGAAGCATGACCATAAGGAATTCTCTGTCATTCTTTGCCAGATGTACTCCAGCCAAAATTTCTTTTGATATTTCGGTATTCGAAATTTTGGATAATTCAAGGTATGATGCCAGAAGCGATCGGGGTTTTTCTTCTTGTAAAAGAATGTGATCAAGCAGCAGCCAAAAATAATCATTTTGCAAATTAAACGAAGACTGGTGAAGAACGATGGTAAACAACATGTGCAGAGTACTTGTATGATGCTGCTGTATAAAAAAAGAATGGAGTGTCTTCCAGAGTCTTTGATCGTTCAGGAGAGCAGGCGAAAGACAGAAAAGGACAGATGACAGCTGCCGAATGTTTTCATCAATGTCCCCAGATCCCGCGGCATCTATGTAGCGGCACACATTAAAAAAGTGGTTAGCTTTATTGACATTGAGCAGTGCAGGGAAAATAGGTAAACCGTATGCAGTCTGAGCCCATACATCGGATATAAAGGAATACGTTCTTGTAGCGGACAATGATGTAAATATGTGTTCACAGAACCTGGATGCCAGATGCAGGTAATCATGCCGTTCTTTTGCATCCTGTATGTAACAGGCACTTTTGAAAATACTGAAAACTATGGACTGTTTCTGGTCTCTGGAACAGGTGCGCAATGCATGAGGGTAATCAAAGGCGTCCTGTATCTTTAAAAAGAATGACAAGAAATATCTTTTGCCTGCATATCGTGCAAGAGCGTGCATGCGTGACGAAATATGAAACACAGAGACCAGATTAACAAAACCAGAAAACTTTTGAGTTATATATTCAAATGTTCTATGTACTATTGAGACTAAACTCGGAAATAGATTCCGTAAGATAATGGATGGTACCTGCATAACGATATGGAAAAAAAAGCGTACATTACGCGGTGGAAAGAAAATGAATCTGTCTGTAAACAAAAGAACAGGAAGGAGCGCTACAAGCTGCCGTGAATACGCATTGTGGAATGAGTGACTTGTTGCAGGCAATGAAACATACCGTATTTTCGCTGCTTCAACAGCCATACTTCCAAGATACCGGCCCGACTGCGGCCCGATGGAATAATCACACCTTCCGTTTGCAATAACAAGACGTCCGTTAAAACGTGCAATTGTGTTCCTCATTATTGACTCAGGAACATCTCCCGAAGGGTTTATGAGGAGGACCCGGCGGATAAGTGGGTATTCCCAGGCAATAGCAGAACAAAGGCTGCCGCCGGCGGATGTTCCGATCAGGTAGATAGACGGAGTCGGTGTACCTGAAATTTCTTCGGCATGCTCCACCACGTAATCCAGTACGGCCCTTCCCTTTTCCAGAAGCAGTTTTTGGTTATCGTATCCCCGTAAATACATATTATCCGATAGAACAATGGCCGCAGTATGCATGTGGGATATGTTTTCTGCCATCTGAAGGAAAACATTGTCAAATCCGTATCTGTCGCTGTTATAGCCCGGGAAATTGATAACTATGGTTTTGGCATGTGCGGGAAAAACCGTTATAGAGACTGACGGTTTTATAATGTCCCGAAGATGATGATATTGGTAAGCTTTGGATATACCGCTTTCATACGGTTTCTCGGGTAAATAAACTGAGAGGGTATAATTATGTTCCAAACGGCCTTCTATGTATCATGTATAGTGCTGATAAAGATATCATATAAAATAGCATTGAATATTGCCAGCCGGAAATGATACAGTTATATTACTTTTAAACTAAGGAATAGGAGGCATCATGCCTGTAAATATCCCGGATACACTGCCTGCATATCGTACATTAACAAAAGAAAACATTTTCGTAATGAAGGAATCCCGGGCGGTTCATCAGGATATACGCCCTCTAAAAATTGCCATCCTTAATTTAATGCCGATAAAAATAACTACAGAAGCGCAATTACTGCGCTTGTTGTCGAATTCACCTATACAAATTGAACTCACTCTGTTAATGACTGAAAGCTATACGGGAACCAATACCCCGAAAGAGCATCTTGTTAATTTCTATAAAACATTCCAGGATATAAAAGACATGAAGTTTGACGGCATGATTGTTACCGGGGCGCCAGTTGAACATATGGAATTTGAAGACGTTGCTTACTGGAAGGAAATAGAGCGTATAATTGAATGGACAGAACATCATGTGACATCTACTTTATATATATGCTGGGCTTCCCAGGCGGCGTTGTACTATAAATTTCAGATACCCAAATACAGTCTCCCGAAAAAGTTGTTCGGTGTTTTTGCCCACACTGTACACACAAAAGAAGTCCCCCTGGTCCGCGGTTTTGACGATGTGTTTTATGCCCCCCATTCGCGTTATACAGAAATTAAAAAAGAAGACGTAAAAAAGCACAAAGATCTGGTTCTGGTATCCGATTCCGCTGATGCCGGTGTATATATCGTCATGGATAAAAGCGGCAGGAATATTTTCGTCACGGGACATTCCGAATATGATCCGTTAACTTTGGATGAGGAATTCAAACGCGACAGATCAAAAGGAATGCATATTGATCCTCCCCAAAATTACTATGCAGATGAAAAGTCTTTCAAAAATCCTGTTGTATGCTGGCGTGGCCATTCCCATTTATTGTTTTCAAACTGGCTCAATTACTACGTATACCAGACGACTCCCTTTCATCTGGAAGATATTCAGTAAGCTGCAAAAAAAGCCGATTCTTAGTATGATATACTCAAACTGTCATTGTTCCTGACAAGCCTTAGGGGGATCCATGAATTCAGTCATATTCGGTAACAGTTTCGGATTCACATCCGGAAAGGGGGGCGTAGGCAAAACGACAACCAGCGTGAATTATGCCATCGCCCTTGTAAAAGACGGGTATAAGGTTGGACTTCTTGATCTAGATCCGCTATCGAATATCGCTACTCTTCTTGATATCGAAATTCCCGATACCCCATACGTCGGGGATATGTCAAAAGGACTTTCCTCTTATACTCATACAGTATTCAGGAAACTTGATGTATTATTTTACTCCAGAAAAACAGAAACAGACGCAAGCAGGACCCTCGCCAGTCGTCTGACTGAAGAATTCCATGATAAGCTTTCCAAAAACTATGATTACCTCATATTTGATCTTCCTGCGGGTATTGATGAAGAAGAAAACATAATTTTTGCAAGAATGGTTAAATCTTTGGTGATTGTAACAAACCCTGAACCTACCGCCCATGTTGCTGCAGGGGCATATATCAAGAGGATACTCGAGCTCGATCCCGGAATGACCGTCATGCTGTGGCATAACCGCTATTCCTCGGTTTCGACACAACACTTCGACTCAAGCGATGTCATTGCAAATTACAACAGGAATATGCCAGAAGAGGACAGGATCATCGGTGATATTAATGTACGTCATATTGGTTATGTACCTTCTGATCCTTCTCTTGACCTGCTTCACGGTGCGCCGTCGGTAACCATTCAAGCGCAGCGAAGTATGGAGAATCTTTTTCGGATCATTTCGGAAGAGCGTTTATACGAATTGATCATTGGTTGCGGATGGAAAGGTAAATCTGCTGAACTTCTCCGCTTTTACTTTACAACCATACTTTCAAAAAAAATAAAACTTGAGGATTTCCTGGATGGCTACGGCTCTTATCTTCGATTACTTTTGACGGACAAACTGAATCTTACAACATCATTAAAAATGTTCAATGAAGAAGAGCGTGAGCAGCTTAAACGGGTATATGAGACGGTTTTTAATGACCAGTTGTTACAGCAGATTACGTTAACACAGACACTCTGCCGTCATAACATCCAGGCCTTATATGACAGTGAACACCAGTTCAGTGCAATTTCTTCTACTCTTCGTCATAAGGAATTCGAACGTGAAGTGGTGAAACTCCTCATCCTTCTTTCTCGTATCGGAAATGAAAGCCAAAGGACCCACGGAGGTATCCTGGTGTTTTATACAGCACTGTTCAAGCTCTTTCATTCGGATACCCTGGTTGCCCTTCTGCATAATTTCATTCCTCATGTGAAAGATTCCCGCGGGAAACTGAAAAGAGACAGGTATCGTCAAATACGCTATCTTGTTGAGCACACTGAGGCCTACAGGAAAAAATACCTGGGACTGATAAAACAGCTCATGCCTGTGGTAACAAAACAGATAAACACCATTATTACCACATTTGAGTTACAGGGTCTGTTGCTGAAGGACAAGAAAGGAGACATTGCAAAAGACGCGTATGTACGCCTTTTATCTAATTTCTTTCATGATACCATTTATTCAGGTTTGAGTGTGATCATCGGCTTCAGCTACCGTTCCGCCGCAATTGAGTTCGAGAAGGCTTACAAGAGCCTTCTTAATGAGCACCGCCGGACTGCAGCCTGATTACTCCCTGGTAAGACTTCTATAACGGATCCGGTGAGGCTGATCAGCTGTTGCGCCCAATCGACGCTTTCTGTCTTCTTCGTATTCTGAATAGTTACCCTCGAACAAACGAACCGACGACTCTCCTTCAAATGCAAGAATATGCGTCGCGATACGGTCAAGAAACCATCGGTCATGACTGATAATCAGGGAACACCCAGGATAAATACTCAATGCTTCCTCCAGGGCCCGCATGGTATTCACATCCAGATCGTTTGTAGGTTCGTCAAGAAGAAGCACGTTAGCTTCTTCTTTTAGCATCATTGCCAGCTGGACCCGGTTCCGCTCTCCCCCTGAGAGGGTGCCAACCAGTTTCTGCTGGTCCGCTCCGGCGAAATTAAACTGGGACACATAACCACGGGAATTCATTTCGCGTTTACCGATGACCAGGATTTCTTTACCACCGGATATTTGTTCCCAGATTGTCTTTTTGTCATCGAGCAGTTCCCTGGCCTGATCAACATGGGCGATATGTACGGTATCGCCAATCTTGAAGCTGCCGGAATCCGGCGTCTCTTTCTGTGTTATCATTCTAAACAACGTTGTTTTACCCGCTCCATTAGGCCCGATGATACCCACGATGGCCCCAGGGGGGATAGAGAAATTCATATCAGCTACTAAAAGGGTATTTCCATAAGCCTTGGATACGTTATTGGCTTCAATTACAATATTTCCGAGGCGCGGTCCCGGCGGGATGTACAGCTGAAAATCCTTGATTTGGTCTTTCATATCCTGGTTGACCAGGTTTTCGTAATTCGTAATTCTGGCCTTGGATTTTGCGTGACGGCCCTTGGGTGACATACGTATCCACTCAAGTTCACGGGCAAGAGTCCGCTGCCGGGCTGATTCCTGCTTGCCTTCCAGCGCAATACGCTGCTCTTTTTGCTCAAGCCACGAAGAATAATTACCCTTCCAGGGAATGCCTTCTCCGCGGTCAAGTTCGAGTATCCAGCCGGCTACGTTATCCAGAAAATAGCGGTCATGGGTAACCGCGATGACAGTACCGCTGTACCTCTTCAGATGCTGTTCAAGCCAGGCGACGGACTCAGCGTCCAGATGGTTTGTCGGCTCATCCAACAGCAGTATATCGGGGTCCTGCAACAACAAGCGGCACAAAGCAACACGGCGTTTTTCTCCGCCGGAAAGATTGTCGACCAATGTTTCTCCGGGGGGACATCTGAGGGCATCCATGGCCATATCCAGCCGTGAGTCAAGATCCCAGGCGTTCTTCTGTTCCAGGGCATCCTGAACAGTACCTTGCCGTTCCAGGAGTTCATTCATTTCATCATCGCTCATTGGCTGGGCGAAACGGGCGTTAATATCTTCATACTCCTTAAGAAGCTGTACTATATCTTCCACACCTTCTTCTACAATGTCGCGTACGGTTTTCCCGTTTGCCAGTACAGGTTCCTGCTGGAGATAACCGATTGTGTAGCCTGGCGATACGGCAGTTTCTCCTTCGAAATCTTTTTCTACCCCTGCAAGTATTTTCAGCAGGGTACTCTTTCCGGAACCGTTCAAACCCAGTACTCCTATTTTTGCTCCGTAAAAATAGGAAAGGGAAATGTCTTTCAGTACAGGTTTCTTATTGTAATATTTAGAAACCCTCATCATGGAGTAAATTACTTTCTTATCGTCTGACATAGGTATCCTTATTCTTTCTCTACCAAGTGGGTGAATTTTTCTACGCCTTCTATAGAAATGACAATGGTTGTACCCATTTTCTCAAAATAGGGAACAGAAAACAGACCGCCGGGATGCAAGAAACTGTATACTGTTCTTCGTTCACCGGCTGGCGAAATGGCTTCTACTTTAATACGAGCAGGTATATTGTAATTCGGCAGCCTTTTCTCCAGTACACCGAATACCAGGTCCTCGTCAACAGATTCACCGTTGGCAATTGTGAGCTGGAATATTGTATCGGCGGGTACTTTTGTACCTGGTACCGGGGTCTGATTTACCACAGTACCGGATTCCTCCTCGCCTCTTTTAGGACGGGCATTCACAATAAAGAAAATTCCTTCTGTGGATAACTCATGGATTGCATCCCAGTAGTTCATTTCTGTAAGTTCTGGAACGACTATTTGCTCACCCTGAGGTCCGCTGCTGACTACCAGGTGAATCTGAGTCGGCTCCGAGATATCAGTGCCGGGTGAAGGCGCCTGCTCCAGTATGGTTCCTGCCGGTGCTTCATCAAATACATACTGGATCGTGTCCGAAATGGTTAAAAGCGGTCCGTAAATGGAAACCAGACTTTTGAGATGGATTTCAAGATCGCTCAAATTCCATCCGGTGTAGTCGTCTACCTCATCTATGACGCTGCCTCTGCTGACCACCATGCTGATGATGCTTTTTGCCCGAACGATGGAGCCTCTTTGTGGTGACTGGGACAGCACTGTACCTTTATCGTTAAGATCCTGACTGTATTTCAACTGTACCCAGGGAACAAGTTCCCTGTTTTGCAGTTCAACCAGCGCGTTTTCCAATTCCATGCCTGTCAGGTCTGGAACCATGGTCTGTTCGGCCCGTTTGAGGGTCAGCAGAAAGGCGATGCTTCCCGATATAAGCATGAGCAGGATTAATCCCATAGACAGGTATATCACTGTCTTGAAATACCGCTTTTCGGGGTCGTCGTTATCGTTGGGAAGCAACGAGAGAAGCCGTTCTTTTAGCATTGTTCACCTCCGAGTGTCGAACCAATGAAATCATGGACCCCGTTCAGGAACGGCTGAAAATCCATTGCTTTTTTTGCCTGTAATTGTAGACGGGAAACGCTGAGCGTACCTTGTCCTGTTTGTATCAAAATTCCTGCTTTTTTGTCCATACCTGTTACTTTTCCCGGAACGGGGGGCGGATCGCTCGAAGAATCCATACCTGTCACGTACGTGGCAGCAGCAAGTATGCTTAATTTAGAACCCTTAAAGAATGTGTGAGCGACCGGCCATGGATCGTAAGCCCTCACCTGCCGTTCAATTTTCTCTGCGGGATCAGACCAGTTTATAATTCCGTCATGTTTGGTGATCAATCTGCAGTAGCTCGCATTTGCATGATCTTGAGGCAACGGAGTTGCCGTTCCGCGTTCCAATGCAGAAACAGCCTCCACCATCATGTCCGCGCCAAGCTGAGCGCAGTAAGCGGTGAGACTGCCGGATGTTTCGCTGCCTGTGAGGGGGACGGGCTTCTGCAGAAGAATGTCGCCCGCATCCATTTCCAGTGAAATCTTCTGCAGCGTTATACCTGTCAGCGTATCACCATTGAGTATGGCGGTTTGGAGAGGAGAAGGTCCTCTATACGCAGGCAAAAGGGACGGGTGCAAATTGATGCCGCCGAAGGGAAACAACGAAAGAAATTTAGGGCCGAAAATCTTTGAAAAGGCAACTACCGCCAGCACATCAGGATGCAGAGCAGTAACTTCCGATCGAAAATCCGCATTGATACGTTCCGGTTGAAGAACAGGAAGACCTAAAGCCAGTGCTTCCTCTTTTACTGGAGATAACGAGATATGCCGCCCCCTGCCCGATGCCCTGTCCGGACTTGTGAGTACTCCGCATACGGTAAAATTCCGGGCCAAAGCCTTGAGAGAAGGAACGGCTATATCGGGAGTACCCGCAAAGAGTATCCTCATGCCTTTTTCAAATTGTGTATTTTTTCGTAGTGCCGGATGAGCTTTTCCCTTTTACGTTCCGAGATTCTGTCAATGAACAAGACTCCCTGGAGGTGATCATATTCATGCTGAATGACCCGTGCAAGAATATCGTCGGCTTGTATAGTGAAGGGTTTACCGTCTACTGAATACGCCTGTACGGTGATCTTTTCCGGACGTACAACATCGGCGTACACCCCCGGGATGCTCAAACACCCTTCTTCATAGGGGCAAATTCCCTCGCTTGTTTCCACAATTTCCGGATTTATAAATACATACAGATCATTTTGGTCAGGGCTGCAGACGAAAATTCGTTGTTCAAGACCGACCTGAGGCGCGGCGAGACCGATGCCCTTTTCCAGGATCATTGTATGTGCCATTTGTTCTACTAATGCTGCAAGTTCACCGTTGAAATTTTCTACCGGAAGGGCTTTTTTCCTGAGAGTTTCGTTGCCTAAAGTTATTATATCTAACATACACGTCTATAGTACACAAAAGGAGTGAAAATGGTCAATGAAATCTGCTCTCTGTGCTGCAAAGGTCGGTGTTGCTATATAAGTGCCTGCGGATCAGGATCGAATTCAATGTAGACACCTCTGGATTGCGGCATTTGAGTGCGGTAATGCTGAATGAACCGGTGCATAAGACTGAAATTCTCGCTGCGTACAAGAATATGAAAGCGGTGATTCCCGGCGATGACTGCAATAGGGCATTCCGACGGTCCCAGAATTTCCACACCCGGAGGTGTATCACTGCCCAGTGCCCTGGCGTACAGGTTCCCGGCCTCGCGGACCTTTTCTATCTGTTTTCCCCTGAATACTATCCGGATTATTCGAAAAAAGGGCGGGAAGGATAAAAGCCGCCGCATCTCAATTTCCCTGCAGTAAAACTCATCTGTTTCATAGTTCGCCGCCAGACGAATCGCGTCATTTTCGGGCATGAATGTTTGAACGATGACCTTCCCGTCACCGAAATAACGGCCCGCCCTGCCCGCTACCTGGGTTATAAGGGAAAAGGTGCGTTCCGCAGACCGGAAGTCCGGCAGCTTGAGGCTTGTGTCTGCCTGTACAATGCCAACAAGTTTCACATTGGGAAAATTCAGGCCCTTTGCTACCATCTGTGTACCGAGAAGTATGTCGACTTCTCCCCGCTTAAACCTGCTGATAATGTGTTCCAACGCCCCCTTTTTCTGTACCGAATCGGTATCGAGACGTTCAATTGAATACTGCGGAAAGGTCGCGCGTATATCTTCTTCTATTTTCTGAGTACCGAATCCGGAATAGCCCACATCAAGGGAGCCGCATTCCGGACAAACATCCAGTGGCGCTGTTGAATATCCGCAGTAATGACAGACAAGCCGGTTTTTATTTTTATGGAATGTAAGCGGTACAGAACAGCGTTTACACACCAGTTCGAATCCGCATGATTTACAGTGGAAAAAATAGCTGAACCCCCTTCTGTTCAAGAAGAGGATTGTCTGATGTCCTTCCTCTTTTGTCGTATGGATGGCTGCTATCAGCTCGGGGCTCACACAGCTGGTCTTGCCCTTTAAATCGACAACTTGTATGGCCGGTAAATGTCCACCTGAGAGCCTCCTGGTAAGTTTGAATGCCATCATGTTGTTGTTTGACATAAGGTGGTAGGCTTCTACGGAAGGAGTGGCGCTCCCCATAACGAGTTTTGCTCCATGATCTCCGGCAATTTTCATGGCGATCTGACGGGCATGATAACGAGGACTCATCCCCGATTTATAGGAATTTTCATGTTCTTCATCCAGGATTATAAGTCCGTATTTTTCAATTGGTGCGAATACCGCACTGCGCGCGCCTATAACAAACCGGTATTCACCGCTTTGTATCCTGCGCCACTGTTCCAGTTTCTGTGATGGTGTCAGCCGGGAATGAATAACCCCTACAATTGGTCCGAAACGTGTACCTATATCCTGGATCAATTGATGGGTCAGTGCTATCTCCGGTACAAGATAGAGGACAGAGGACCCTTGTTCCAAAACAGCTTTTGCACATTGCAGAAACACCTCTGTTTTACCTGAACCGGTAATTCCCTGCACATAGTATAAACTGTTTTTTCCATGAAGTATTCCGTGGACGGCTGCCATCTGTTCATCTGATAACGCGAGATCGTCTTGTACTGCCGGTTCATTTTCTGCGAAAAGCCCACCAGGCGTCCGTTCCTGCTTACCGCCTGGAGACATCATTGAGAGTGCTTCGCCTAACGAACAAAAGTATCTGCGGGCGATCCACTGACCCAGTTTCAACAGATAGGGTGAGCACAGAGGCTGTGTATCAATCACACGAAGAATTGGTTTGATGATAAAATTCACCGCTGGTTCTGAATCATGGATTTTCACGATGAAGCCGGTCATTTTCCTTGAACGGAACAGTACTTCGACACGGAACCCTATATCGCAGATAATGGTGTCCGGCATACTGTAGGTAAACACCTCATCAAGGGGGACAGGCAATGCCACATCTATAAATTCAGTCATAAAAAGGAAGCAATGAAACCCTTCAGGGTTTTAAGATTTTCCCATACGGGACGTTTCAGTTCCGGATTGCGCAATACCGCGCTGGGATGGTACGTAGCCACCAGGGGGATCGAATCATAACGGTGTACACGGGTTCTCAGTTTGTTGATCCCCTCCTCGGTATGTAACAGAGCCTGAGCCGCTATACGGCCGAGACACAGGATTGATGCAGGTTTCAGTATGTCTATCTGCCGTTCAAGGTAGGGCATGCAGGCGGCTTTCTCATCGGGCTGTGGGTCACGGTTTCCGGGAGGTCTGCATTTTACCACATTGGCAATGAAACAGTGCTGCTCCCGGACAAGGCCTATGGCATCAAGCCAGGTGTCCAGATACTGCCCCGCTTTCCCGACGAAGGGTACACCTGAGAGGTCTTCATCCTTTCCGGGGCCCTCACCTACAATCAGTACTAATGGGTGTAAATTGCCGGCACCGGGGACCGGATGGTTCCTGTGTTCGTGGAGCCGGCAGCGGCTGCATCCGGCTACTTCCTTGTTAAGCTCCATGATGGCTGAACCAGGGTCCTGTTGACGCGGCAGCGAAGAAAGCTCCTGCCTTTCCTGTCTGGTTCCCCAGCTCAGATAATCATGGAGGTCGCAAACCAGATGATACAGTTGTTCAGAATATGTCTTTTCCATACCAGACCCTGCGTAAATATAAACCTCCCGGTACAGCGGTGGCGCCTGCCATACTCCGGTCACGGCCGTTCAGACGCATCATGAAATAATCACGGCCGCCGCCCCTTTCATCTTCCAATATAGTTCCTACAAGAGAACGTACCATTCTCCACAGGAACGCATTGCCGCGGATAACGAATAGTATCATGTTTTTCCGCATATAAAAATGTGCCGAAGCTATATTGCGGATTTTTGATTCGCATTTATCTCCCGCAGCAGAAAAGGTGGTGAAATCATGACAACCGTTAAGCACCGATGCAATGCGGTTCAACTGTTTCATATCCGGAATATAGTCCAGCCCGTAAGCAAAACCCATGTCAAATGGAGAAAGACGGGTTCCGGGTAAGATGCGATACTCATATTCACGCTCAATGGCGTCGTACCGGGCATGAAAGCCGGTATAAGGTTCTGCTGCCTTTTTAACCCGTACGGCAGGAGAAAGCAGGGAGTTCAGCGCATCGGTATATTTGTGCACAGGAATGGAAGATGTTGTATCAAAATGGGCGACCTGGCCGAGTGCGTGCACCCCGGTGTCGGTCCTGCCTGAGCCGGTTATTCTTGTAGGGCATTTATGAAGTTGATGCAGCGCCTCTTCGATTTCACCCTGAACGGTGCGCTGCCGGTCCTGAATCTGCCAGCCTGAGTACTGTGACCCGTCATAAGCAACAAGAAGGGCTATACGTCGTTGGTCCACCGTCTGCTAATCCTCATCCACTTTTATGTATTGACTAATGGTGGCATACAGTTCTCTAGACATCTCCAGGAGGGCGCTGGGCTTGTCCTTGCTTGCCCTGCCCATACCGAAAATTTTTGCAACAGTACGTTTTGCGTACATAAGGGCTTTTTGCCGTTGTTCATCTATTGCCCTGGGTCCGTGATGGAACTCCAGATAGGAAGCCAGATACAACACCCCGTCGTAACCGAAATTTTTATCTATGTCTGGTCCAAGGTGTTTCGCATTGGCAATGGACTGCCGTCCGTTGGACTCATATTCAACCGCGAGAGAGTAGAAAAAACGTGCTTTCCGGTACATTACCTGTGCAAGATAGTCGTAGTTCTGATTCGGCTTTTTCCTTTCCAGGTCTTCAAAAATCCACGCAGCGCGTAAGGCGAGTATTCCCTGTTTTACAACCGGGCTGTAATCATCTGAAAAGTAATCATAACTGGCAATACCCAGAATATAACTGGCCGCGCCTTCGGCGAGCTGCCGCGGTTCATGAAAATCCAGTTCCTCAAAAATGTGTTTCACAGAAAGTATCCGTTTATCTGTATCGTTTTTCAGTCCTTCGATCGCAGAATCACTCACTAAAAGGAAATCTTCAGGCAGTGTCGCGTAAAAACAGACAGGACAAACTGTCATGGTGTAGATCAACGGAAATATTTCACCCACCTTGGCACTGGGTTCATACAAGCGACGCAGCTGTTCGGTCAATTCCCCGGCAATGAGCCGCCCTCTTCCTGTCAGCATTTCTTCACGATAGAATGAGGTATCGCAGACAGGGCATTTCATTTTGTTTTTTTGGAAAAATGAAACTTTCATTCTGCAGTTCCGCCTTCTATTACCACCATGGCAACAGCGTTTTCTTTTTCATGAGTCAGGGAAACAAACAGGTTCTTACCTCCGAGACGCAGAAATCGTGCATGTGCCTCGCCGTGAAGGATTATTTCCGGTTTGCCGTTATGGCTGTTATTAACCTGGATGTCCTGAAGCTTTAACCCCCTGAGTCCGGTACCGAGGGCTTTTCCAAAAGCCTCCTTGGCAGCGAAACGGGCCGACAGAGACTGCACCATGGAGGCTCCCCGTGACTCGGCATCGGTTATTTCCTTGGGGTGGAAGTACCGCTGAATAAGGCCGTTATGTGTCCTCCACCGCTCAAGGCGGTTAATATGGACAATATCTATGCCGATACCAAGAATCATTTATTCTGCTCCTTCTGTCTGAACCTGAATTTCTATGCTGGTGGGGTTGTAGGATAATACAATGATGCCATCGGGCACATTCGCGAGGACCGGTATACTGTAGGTCCCGCTGTCCGTAATCCCGCTGCAGTCTGCTGTCAGGATAACATCATTGGAAGTAAGCTCATCTATTCTTAACAGGGGCCCCTGGGCCTTGATTTCCCCTGAAGGTAAAGTAGAGCGTATGCTGACGTTTTCCGGGACATCAAACAATACTATGGGAACAGGATCATAGGTACGGGTAATACGCGTTTCCTGAACGAAACCAGAAAACCTGACCATTTGATGTTCCGTCGAAGAAATGTAACTGTTATCCAGATCAAGGGAAACAAGCATATCTATATTTCCGGCGGCACCGTTGATGTCGATCTCTTCCGTCCAGACTTCTGTTATACCGTCCATATGACTGCGGGGGCCCTCTATTACTATTTCTTTGGGCTCTATGAAATACTGACCAAGTTCATAGCCTTTTTCCGGATAACCGGTCAAGCGCTCTTTCACCGGTACGGTTTTGCTGAGCTTTCGCTCAAGATTCAGGGTGAGTTCCAAAGGATCAATTGTAAGTTCAAAAAAATCAGCCTCCAAAGCTGAACCCTTTTTATAATATTGAACCGGTTCTTTGAAAATACCTTCTGCAGTATGAATACTGAAATCGGCATAGACTTCAATATCATCTTCTATGATACGAAAAACCGAGCCCCGCTCACCTCTCACCGTAATTCTGGCGGTCCGAGGAAACGGTGTGGCCGGCGCCAGGGCATCGTCTACCAATATTTCTATCGGTACAGAAAAATACCGTTCTTCCAGGGTGCTTATCCGGTGAAACAAAAACAGAAGGGCGGCTGCGGCGAGTGACATTGCTTTAACAGGCCAATTGTGAACCATACGCTGGAGTAATCTGTCGAGCCGCATCACGAATCCCCTTCAATAACAAAATCTTCACGTAATTCTATAAGCTGTTTGAGGGAGCGTCTGAGTTCTTTGGCAGACAGGTCATAATAAAGGTTTGCATCATATGCCAGAGATATAGCCCCAGTTTCCTCGGATACAACTAAAACTACCGCATCTGTTTCTTCTGCAAGACCGAGGGCGGCGCGGTGGCGGGTACCGAAACTGCGCCTGATATCAGACTGTTCGGACAAGGGAAGAAAACACCCTGCTGCTGCAATCTTCCCGTTTACGATGATAATTGCACCATCGTGGAGGGGGGTGTCAAACCCGAAGATGGATAAAACAAGGCTGGATGAAAGTTCAGCCCCTATCCTGGTGCCGGTGTCCATGATATTTTTTAAGCCTATACGTCGGGTAAAGACAATCAATCCGCCGCGTCGTCTTCCGCTCAGAATTTCTACCGCATTCAAGACCGTCTCAATTTGTACAGGATTGCTCCGTCCAGAAAACCGCAGCCAGTCTCCCGTACCGATACGGGTAAAAATGTTCCTTAATTCGGGCTGAAACACAATGGCAATGATGATGACAAGGACGGTAACTAATCCGTTCATGATCCATAACAGGGTGTCAAGCTTAAGGAAAAAAGCAAGTACATAGACAAGTGCAATCAAAAAGGCGCCTTTTACCAGTTGTATGGCCTTTGTCTGTACAAGGATTTGGTACACCTGGTATATGAGGATTGAGAGTACCAGAATATCCAGTCCCGGACGAATGACCTCGCTGAAGAGCCAGAAGCGGTTAAGCAGTTCCATAAACGGTTCCTTGTCCTGAAATAGCTATGAGCATTTTTTTCATTTTGACATGTTCCCTGACATCGTGTACGCGTATGATATCGGCTCCATGTATCGCAGCCCAGGTATGCGCGACAAGGGTTCCGGTAAGCCGGTCTTCTACCGGTTCGTCAAGCACCTCGCCGATCATTGATTTGCGTGATGCGCCTGCAAGAACTAACGGGCAGAGCTCCTTTAGTTTGCCTATGGAATATAACAGCTGTAAATTATCACTGAGGGTTTTACCAAATCCGAATCCCGGGTCAAGAATTATACGGTCTTTTTGAATTCCTGCCTGCTCTGCCGCGGTTATCCGTGATTTAAGATATTCAAAAACTTCTTCTACCGTATTGTTGTACGCCGGAGCGTCCTGCATCGTTTCCGGCGTGCCCTGTTTATGCATGAGAACGATATAACACTTTTTTTCTGCAATCAAATCTGCCATTGCCCTGTCATCTTCCATGGCGGAAATATCATTGATTATGTCCGCTCCTTCTTCCAGGCATATTCCGGCGACAGCGGCCTTTCGTGTATCAATGCTTACGGGGATATCTGATTTTCGCCGGATAATCTTGAGAATCGGCATCACACGATTGATTTCCTCATCGCTGCTGATATACAATGATCCCGGCCGTGTCGATTCGCCTCCGATATCTATGATATCGGGATGCGACGCAAGCATGCGATCGACAGCTTCTTCCGCTGATGCATACGCTTTCGCGCGGGAAGGTCCGTAAAAAGAATCCGGTGTAGCGTTGAGAACTCCCATTATAAGCGGCCTGTCGGAAGGTAAAAACATAGTCGCTATTATAATTAAATGTGCCCTTCCCCACAATGGGAAAAAATAAGACAATAGGTCTGCCATCAAAAGCTGTACCAAGGCTTTAGAAAAGCAAGGAGCATGTTCGTATGAAACTGGACATCAAGGAATGGTCAAAAATTTCATCATCTGAACGGGCAAAATTTTTCAAACGTTCGGAAATTGATATTTCGGAAGTACAGGAAACTGTTGCCGCTATTATTGATAACGTCAGACATAATGGTGATAAGGCCTTGAGTTCCTATACCGAACAATTTGACAAGGCAGATATCAGCAACATTCCCCTTTTGGTCGGACAGGAAGAATACGACAGGGCGGAAGATGAACTTGACATTGAAGTGAAAGACGCCATCCGCTACGCCATAGAAAACGTGACAAAATTTCACGCGCAGCAAAAACCGGAAGGGATGAATTTTATGGAAATTCGTCCGGGTGTATTTGCCGGTGAACGGGCCCTGCCTGTTCCTTCAGCAGGGCTGTACGTTCCGAGAGGCCGCGGGAGTTTTCCTTCAATGTTGTATATGCTTGCCATTCCTGCCGTTATAGCCGGAGTTGAAGACATCTGCATCGTCACACCGCCGAACGAAGACGGTACGGTAGATAAAGGCTGCCTGTTTGCCGCAATGGAATGCGGAATACCCAGAATCTACCGCGTCGGCGGAGCCCAGGCAATTGCTGCTTTGGCTTACGGTACAGAATCCATACCGCCGGTGTCCAAAATTGTAGGACCTGGCAGTATGTATGTAACCGCGGCGAAACGTATCGTCGCGCAGTCAGTTGATATCGGTCTTCCTGCCGGTCCTTCGGAATCCATGATCATAGCCGACGATGGGGCGGATCCGCGGAAAATCGTCATCGATCTTCTCACTGAAGCTGAACACGGGTCTGATTCGTCTGCCGTACTGGTAACGACATCCCGTTCACTTGCAGAGAAAACAGTAAAAGCACTGCCCGGAGAAATAGAACAGCTCCCTGAGCCGCGGAAAACTTTTGTTCGGGATGTATTCCAGGGTTACGGCGCGGTTGTCCTGGTCGACGATATGGACGAGCTTGCATCCCTGGTAAATGAATTTGCACCGGAACACCTTATGATCCAGTGTAAAGAGCCCTTCGACGTGTTGTCATTAATCCGAAACGCCGGTGAAATTATCCTTGGTGAGAATACCCCCTTTTCCGCTGCGAATTACCTTACCGGTGCTAACGCGGTACTGCCCACCGGAGGCAAGGCAAAGACCTTCTCCGCGGTATCCGTGAGGGATTTTATTAAATACAGTTCAGTTATCTATTCCACCGCCATCGGTTACGAGGGATACAAGGAACACGTTAAGGTCCTGTCTGATTACGAGGGTTTTGCCGCTCATAAAAACGCGGTAGTCAAACGGTAACCATGTGGAGAGGTTCACCACTCTCGATGAGGCATTTGTTTATATAGAACATCTCACCAATTTCGAAAGGAAACCGCCAAAAGAAGTACGTGAATACCGCCTTGACCGGATGAAGACTCTGTTAGAGGTTTTTGACAATCCCCATCTGAAAATCCCGGCAGTTCATATTGCCGGCACAAAGGGTAAGGGGTCCACTGCCCATCTTATAGCTGGTGCCTGCATACAGGGAGGACTGAAAACAGGACTGTACACATCCCCTCATGTTCTCAGCTACAAGGAGCGGTTCACAGTAAACAGGCAGCAGATGAGTGATGAGTATGTACTTGAACTCATTAATAACGTTCTGTCGCGTATTGAACGGGTAAAACTTACCTTCTACGAAAGTCCTACAACGTTTGAAGTCTTGACTGTCATGGCATTCCTGATGTTTGAGGCAGAAGGCTGCGACTGTAATGTCATAGAAACAGGTATAGGCGGACGTCTTGATGCCACCAATTTACTGGATCCGCTGTGTTCAGTGATTATGCCTGTGGCTATGGAGCACACGAACATTTTGGGAGAAACAATAGAAGACATTGCTTTCGAGAAAGCAGGCATTATAAAAGCAGGTAAAACGGTGTTCATCGGAAGACAAACCGACGCTGCCATGCAGGTCCTCCTGAAGAGGGCCTTAGACCTGCAATCGCCGGTATGCCTTATGAAAGACTGCTACCATGATCAGGGTGATGCCGACTTTTCTTTAGTTTTTCCTGACGGATCTGCCGGGTCCTTTACCCAGTCACCTCATCTACCGGGGCGGATTCAAAAAGAAAACGCCGCTGTCGCGGTCATGGCCAGTGAATATGTCATAGGAAAACTAAAGCCTTTTACGAGTTTTGCCCAAAGGTCTGTCTGGATACAGGATGGTATTGGATCTGTCAGTATCAATGGTAGATTTGAGCGTTACCGCTTTCATTCTACTGTTATCGTGCTGGACGGGGCGCATACACCTGAATCGATAGAGCATGTAGCGGAAACATTTGCCCGTATATACGGAACCGGCGGAATTTGTCTATTCGGTATGGTTGAAGGAAAAAATATCCCCGGTGTCTGCCCTTCTCTCCGCGGAGGTTTTTCCAAAGTGATTGTTTCACGACCGGGCACCTTTAAAAAAAGCGATGTAAACCAGATATATGCTATAGTACAAGAAGCACTGGGCCCTTCCATGGTAGAACTTATACCGGAAGGGGATGAAGCCCTGGACAGGGCTTTGTCACTGAACCCTTCTGCAGTGTGTGTAACCGGCTCTTTTTATCTTGCCGCCGTGATCGCGAAGATTTGCAGGGAACGAGGATATGAACATGTTGAGTGAGCGTATGAAACGGCTGACACCCTATGTCCCGGGTGAACAGCCTAAAATAAAGGGACTCATAAAACTGAATACAAACGAAAACCCTTATCCGCCGTGCGAGGGTGTCAACAAAGTTCTGAAAGATACTGATCCGGCCAGCCTGCGGCTCTACCCGGATCCCCTGTGTACCGAGCTTAAGGAAAGCATTTCCAGACGGTACGGCGTTCGGCCTGAGCAGGTATTTGTGAGCAATGGTTCTGACGAACTGTTGGCCTTCAGTTTTTACGCATTCTTCGATTCTGGGTGGGGACCGCTGCTCTTCCCCGACATTACCTACAGTTTCTATCCTGTATATTGCCGGCTCTATAATATAGATTACCGGGAAATTCCGTTGAAAGAGGACTTTTCAATTTCTGTGGATGAGTACCTGAAAGTATCAAACTACTCGGGTATAATTTTCCCGAATCCTAATGCTCCTACCGGAATAGCCCTTGGGTTAACGTCCATCAAATATTTGCTGGACCGAACCAATCCTGACCGTGTTGTGATTATTGACGAAGCCTATGTGGATTTCGGAGCTGAATCGGCCATCGGCCTTCTTGACAGTTATCCAAACTTGCTTATCATTAAAACTATGTCGAAAGCCTACTCACTGGCCGGTATGCGTATTGGCTATAGTTTCGGAAACAAGCGGCTTATTGATGCTGTTACGACCGTCAAAGACTCCTTCAATTCATATCCCGTCTCCCGCCTTGGCCAGGTTATGGCAGCCAGGGCTTTTGATGATTATTCATACCATCTTTCAACCTGTAAACGCATAATGGAGACAAGGGAAAGCATGATCCGGGGGCTTCGCAAGATTGGCTGGGATTGTCTTGATTCAAAATCAAATTTCGTATTTGCGCGCCATCCGTCTATGGAAGGAAGGGATGTGCTTGCACGGTTACGGGAGCACAAAATTCTTGTCCGGCATTTTACCACACCGCGGATTGACCGTTGGTTACGAATAAGTATAGGTACAAACGAAGAAACGGATATGCTTTTACAGGCATGCGGGGAGCTTTCCCATGATTGAGTTTTCAGACGGTATTACCCTTTTACAGGGGGATATTATCAGAGAAACAAGCGACGCAATTGTGAATGCGGCGAATTCCTCTCTTTTAGGCGGTATGGGAGTGGACGGAGCTATTCACCGCGCGGGAGGTCCGAAAGTACTGGCTGAATGTAAAGCTGTACGGGAGTCCCGGTATCCCGACGGACTGCCTACAGGAGAAGCCGTCGCCACAAGCGCCGGAAACCTTTCCTCAAAATGGATCATCCATACCGTGGGACCGATCTGGCGGGGAGGCGCATCAGGAGAAGAAGCCCTTTTAAAAAGCTGTTACACTTCTGCTTTAGATACGGCTTCCCAGCTCGGGGCAAAAAGTATTTCGTTTCCTGCAATCAGCACCGGTGTATACGGGTATCCGAAAGAAAGGGCGGCAATAGCGGCATTTTCTGCAGTGAAAGAATGGCTGTCGGCTCATTCCGTTGAACTGTCCGTACGGTTTGTGCTGTATTCCGCGTCTGACATGGATACCTGGTCCGCTGTGTATAAAGCCCTTTACGGATAATGATTCATGTCCCTCAACTGGAAAGAAATAGATCTGCTTTTATCGGAACTGGATATCCCGGGCGCCTATATCCAGCAGGTCCATCAACATGAATACCCCAGCATAATTCTTGAACTGAAAAACAAAGCAGGTGCTTTTCCTCTTCTTTTGTCTACCAGACGGGATTTTGTCAGGCTCTGCTGCGGCGGATCTGTTACGAAAAAGGGTTTGTCCACACAGCGTTTCGCCCAGTTATTGCGCAGCAGGGTCAGAAATGGGAAAATTACGCGGGTGGACCATATACACAGTCAGCGTATCGTTCGCTTTACCCTGCAAAAAGCAGAAGAAAAACTGTATATGTATTTCAGAATGTGGAACAACGGTTCAAACATACTGCTCACCGACGGTCAACATTCGGTTATAGATGCTCTTTACCGCAGACCGGCCAGCGGTGAAATAAGCGGAGGCATATATAATCCCGAACAGTCATTAGCCGATCGTTCTTCTACCCACGAATGTAAAATACGGCCCTTCCCGCACGCACAGAAATTTTCTGAGTATATCTGCACTACCCTCAGGGATAGTGAGCAGGAATTTCTGCTTACGATAGAAAAGGCGCGTCTTAAAAATATAATTGAACACAATTTGTGTCAGATTCAGGCCAGTATCGCGCAGAAGATAAACAGTATGGAGGAACATACTGGCAGTCGATGTTGGTCTCATTACGGTGATCTCATTCTTTCAAATATCCACCTCATCCGCCCTGGTTCACGGAACATACAGCTGCATGATTATGAAAATGGGGATGCTACGGTGGTAATCGAACTTGATCCATCGTTAAGCCCGTCGGAAAATGCCCAAAAGTACTATATCCGTGAAAAAAAAGCGCGCCAGAAACAGCAGTATCTGAAGGACGAAATTCAGAATCAAGCCGGTCTTCAAAGACGCCTTGAGTACGGATTACAGTCGCTGGAAGAGGCCTGCACCGCTGCCCAGGTAAAGGCTCTCTCGTCAACCCTTTTCCCGAAAGAAAAACATACCGCTTCCGAATCTGTCGGACCGGGATTATGTTTTTACGCTGAAGGTTTTACCATATTGGTTGGACGGGATTCCCGTGAAAATGATGCCATTTTGCGGACTAAGGTACGGGGTAATGACTGGTGGCTTCATACCAGGGATACACCGGGAGGTTATGTATTTGTGAAAGCTCCCAAAGGTAAAACAGTGCCCCTCACTGTGCTGCTTGATGCAGGTCAGCTCGCGGTTTTTTTCTCTAAATCAAAAGGACTTCCCAGGGTAAACCTGTATTACACTCAGGTAAAGTATCTTCGACGGGCAAAGGGTGCCAAACAAGGGACTGTGATACCGTTTCAGGAAAAAAACCTCGAAATACAGACAGATGAACCCAGATTGCTCAGGCTTTTAGGCAGGGAGTGACATTTCTCGCAATACGACAAGGGGGATAGCCGTGGATGAGCCCATTATGCTGAGTGAACAGGAACAGAGGGAAATGCTTGAACTTGCAAGGGAATCAATCCGCCGCCGCTTCCATCATTTACCTGTTCCTTCAGTTACGGCTGCAGAGACCAGCATTTTACAAAAACCACTTGGAGCTTTCGTGACACTCCATAAAGGACACGAATTACGCGGCTGTATAGGCAGGATACTCACCTCTGATCCCCTCTATGTTTCCCTGCCAATACTTGCCAGGGAAAGCGCCTTTGAGGACCGCAGGTTTCAGCCCCTTTCAATGAAAGAGCTGGACTTCGTTCAGATTGAAATTTCCATATTGAGTCAGCCACACGAAATAACCGACATCAGCGAAATAAAAACCGGTACACATGGCATCATTGTTACCTATTCGGGACACAAGGCGGTGTTCCTTCCCCAGGTTGCCGTTGAACAAAAATGGAATACCGAAACCTACGTCAGTAACTGCTGTAGAAAGGCCGGGCTTGATCCCCTGTCCTGGCAGGATCATCCGGTTCGCATAGAGGTTTTTACCGCCTTTGTATGTTCCGAATAGATCATCTTGTGTATACTGAAAGCATGAACCAGAATTTCCGAATAATAGATGTCTGTGTTGCAGAAATTACCCGGGATCATGATACATTCCTCGGCTGCAAAGTGTCTAATTCATCAAAACCGGACACTTTTGCTCTTGAAAAACAGGTGGATGCACCCAGAGGCTATATAGTACACGAAAAGAAGGTCAATGATGTGGAACTGAAGGGAATGGCCGAAAACCAGGGCCGGTATCTTCTTCTGCCGTATAAAGGCGTGTCCACCCTCACCCACCTTCTGGGAAAAGAAAAACGTGAAGCCTTATCGCATCTTCAGCATCTTGTCCGGGCCGTTAAAACACTTTATGATGCCACCGGCACCATTCCCCGCATGCATACCAACAGCGTATTTTTCCTTCCCGCAGGTGAAGTTGTATTTCTTGCTCACGATACTCTTGAGCGGTTCCGAAGTTGTCACAGGGAGACGGAACGGCTTTCGGTATTTGACCTCTACAACGACCATCAGAGATCTGACGTGTCGAATTTTTCCTTCAGCTTCGCAGCCTATTTATATCAGGTACTCACCGGCTCCGCGCCTTTCACGGGAGAGAGTATCGGAAGGGTACAACATCGCATAGCAAAGGGCAGATTCATTCCCTTGAAATTCGTGGTACCTCATATCAACAGGAACCTCGCTTCTACCATAGACCAGTGCCTCTCCGGTAAACAAATTGATCCCGGAGACTGGGACAGACTGCTTTCCGATCTGGAAACAGCCGGCTGCGAAGAAGAAATCGCCGAAGAGGAACGTCTTCAGCTTCTGGCCAAAGGAGAAAACCTGCGGCAGAAAACCCTTACCGTCGAGAAATGGGAATCGTTTTTCAGGAAATACCGTTTTTCTCTGGCAGTTGCAGGCATGATTCTGATATTCCTGGGGTCATTTGCCTATTCTATTATCTCAAAAGCCCTGGAGCCGCCGGTTACTGTCGGGATGCAGCCAGAAGAAGTCGTCCAATTGTTCTATGACAGCATGAACAGCTTTGATCATTTCAGTATGGAAGACACCATTACCAAAGAGGCAGGCAGGGGCTACATAAATGAAGCAGTGAATGTATACGCTTTCGCCAAGATGCGGCAGGCATATGAACCCGGAACGACACCATTCGTCGATGTCCAGGAATGGGTCGATGCCGGCCGACCGCTCCTTCCGGCAGGCAGTTCGGTGTACGGTATTGCGAATTTGCATATTCTGCCTGAAAGCGAAACCTCATTTCTCTGTACGTATGAAAAGTGGACAGACAATGAAAGCGATACAGACGGAACATCCCAGGTTGAGCCGTATAGAGGTGAGCGAATTACCGAGCGTCTGTTTCTGGAATTCCGAAACGATGCCTGGATTATAACCGGAGTGGAACCCGTTTCAAGGATCCCCCTCACAGCTGCGATAGAACAAGACTGAGGATGTCCTCCGGTTTATCCGGATCCATCCAGATTACATCTTTCATCGATGAAAAGAAGGTCAGCTGGCGTTTTGCATATCTTCGAGAATTCGTCTTGATATCGGCAATGATATGTTCCAATGCCGGCGAAGGATCAGGCCCCGCTTCAAAATACCTGTGCTCAAAAAACTCTCTGTATCCTATACCCCGCATGCCCGGATGATGGCCCCTGAACCCTTTCTCGTAAAGAGTATGTACTTCCTGCAGGAGGCCTGCCTCGAACATGCGGTCCACCCTCGCGTTTATGCGTTCATACAGTTCCTTACGTGGACGGTTGAGGCCGATCAGGACCGTAGCAATATCAGATCGCTTAACCGCCGGCATGGAAAATGACGACAGCGGTTCTCCTGTTGCATAATAGACTTCAAGAGCGCGGGAAATTCGGTAGGTATCGTTTACATGAATTCGAAGGGCAGAGACCGGGTCTACATTGCTCAGCATTCGATGCATGCGTTCATTGCCCAGATAAGAACTCATCTGATCAACAAGAATCCTTATGTCTTCTGTGACCTGCGGAGTCGAAGGTAGTCCATATATGAAGTGCTTGAAATAATAGGCCGTACCGCCGGAAATGACCGGAACTGCCCCTCTCTCCCTTATTTCGACAACCAGTTTCCCGGCCTGCTCAACAAAATCCCCTAGATCAAACTGTTGATCAGGTTCCATAATATCAATGAGCCAGTGCGGTACTTTCAGTCGTTCTTCTTTTGCAGGTTTTGCCGTGCCGATGTCCATTCCCCGATATACCTGCATTGAATCGGCGGAAACAACCTCAATACCCGCCCCTGTTTCCTTTTTTAGGCTGTGGGAAAGAGTATGGATAATGTCTGTTTTTCCGACGGCCGTCGGTCCAAAAAGGAGAAAAACCGGCAGGCTGTTACTGGTCTTCGAGCTGGTACTCAACTTTATGGTCTAAAATCTGTTTGAGAGCTGTGGAAACAACCTTGCCGCCGTTCTCCTGGACATCCTCATCACCGGTAATGGTGATCTGCATTGCCCTTCTTATAGCGGCGCATGTCAGCTCATATACGTTATCGCTGTGGTTTACCATTTTATCTACTGGAATAATCATTGATCATCTCCGGTTCATTTTAAACGTTGCTGTTAATGTATATCAGATAGCGGGAATTTTATCAATCTGTCGTACCCTGACTGTCCATGTGTGGAAAACCATAGCCTTTGGCAGTGAGAGCGGCCATAATTATGTCTACGATCTTCTCTGCCGGAGTAAAATTACCCGCGTTAATTACCAGATCGACATGATGGTAATCTTCGGTATTGATTCCATAAATACGGGAATACCGGGCCTGATCGGCATGATCCCTCTTTTGAGTTACCGCATACAAATCTTCATAACTGCCGCCTTCCCTTTGTAATATGCGGCTGCTTCTCACCTGGGGAGAAGCATAGAGGTAGACCTTCAGAACGGCTTCCTCGAATAACCAGACTGCCAGACGGGAACCTAACACACAGTTTCCCTTTCGCGCAAGAGAAAGCTGGGTAGCGTCCAGCTGTTTGTCATAATCATCGCTTTCTTCTGCCAGCTCCCGCAGGCGGTCAAAGGAAATATTCATTTCCTCTGCCATACTGCGGAAGGTATAGTTAATGAAACTGAACCCGAGGCGGTGTGCAAGGAGTTTGGAAACGGTGGTATTGCCGCACCCGCTCTTTCCCGACACAGCGATTCCAATCCTATTCGACATTTCGAAGCTGCTCCCGAATATTTTCCAACGCGTCTTTCATTTCGACCACCTTCTGATTGACCTCATACACCATGGATTTGGATCCGATAGTGTTTATTTCGCGGTTTATTTCCTGACACAGAAAATCAAGTTTCTTGCCAACCGGATAATTCTCTTCACAAGCCGATATAAAGGCATCCAGATGGCTGTCAAGCCGGTGGAGTTCCTCGTTGATGGAGTACTTTACCAAAAGCAGGGCGATCTCAGTGAGTATCCGCGGGTCATCACCGGCCGGACCACCTGTGATCTGCTCGTATCGTGCCTTGATATCTTCATTCAGCCGCTTTTCTATCTCCCCTGCGAAACCAGTAATAAACTCTCTTCCGTTACGAATACTGTCCAACAGACGGAGGATATCCGCCCTAGTCCCGTCCCCTTCCCTCTTTCTGCTTTCTACAAACTGCTGCAGAGCTGTTTGTACAGCCGGAAGGATCTGCTCCCATAAGGTTTCGATGTTCCTGTTTTTTACTGTCTTCAGCACCCCGTCCATGCTCAGAATATGGTCCAGAGTCACCGTCCCGGGTATATCAGCGATTTCAATACATCGTTTAAGCGTCTGGCCGTACGCCTTCAATGCCTGTTCGTCTATGAAGACCTCTATGTCCTCGACAAGCTCTTTTATCCTGATGGAGAATTCCACTCGCCCCCGTTTTATTGACTCTGACAACATTGTTTTAATCTGGGGCTCAAGGGGCGACAAAAACGGGGGGATAAAAAGGTTGTAATCCAGATACCTGTTATTATAAGATTTTATTTCCACCGTGCATCTGATTTCCTCATTGTCAATTTCATGGTAACCGTATCCGGTCATACTGATCATGATTGCGTATTCTCCAATTTCTTTGCAATAGTATGAGAGATGATCCAATTGTCTCCGGCGCCGAGGGTAATGAAAATATCCCCGGGTCTCAAGTCGGACAAAATGTGGTTAATACTATCATGGGGCTGATCATAATAAAAGGCGGTTTTCCCAAGCTCAGACACACGCCGGAACACATCCTGACCTTCAACGCTTCCCGCCGCTTTTGTTTCCCTGGCAGAGGGATAAATTCTGTGGAGATACACCACGTCGGCATTCATGAGAGAGCGGCAGAACTCTTCAAACAGGGCATTTGTGCGGGAATACGTATGCGACATGAAGGATACGACCAGTCTTCGCCCGGGATACATTTCTTTGAGTCCTTTCAAGGTAACCGCGATTGCTGTGGGATGATGGGCATAGTCGTCCATAATAAGATAATCATCATTTTTAAGGAGGATCTCACTTCTTCTGGTAGTACCAAAGAAACGTGAAAGTCCGCGCGTAAGGATTTCGGCAGAAGGTTCACAACCATATCGCATGCGCATCAGCTCTGTCACCGCGGCGATGCTTCCCGCAGCGTTGAGAACCGTATGGTGCCCGGGAACCTTAAGTTCAAACAGCGCATCGGGAAATTTTCCCAAGCGGAAACGTATGACACCATCCACAATTTCTTCGCTCATGATGGCATAAGGAGAATTCTCTGAACCGCCGTAAGGAATGCAGCGTATATGTGAATGTTCCTTTATGACCCATTGCGCGAGTTCCGATGCGCCATTGTCCTGGGCACAGTAAATAAGAACACCGTTTCTGGGCAACAATCTGATATATTGTTTGAAAGCATCACATATATCTTCATAATCCTTAAAGTAATCCATATGATCCGGCTCAATACTCGTGACTAAAATAATGTCCGGTGAAAAATGAAGAAAATGACGGCGGTACTCACAGGTTTCGGCAACCAGAAAATCACCGCCTTTATACAATACCTGACTCCCGCCGAAATTTCTGACACCGGAACCGACAATAACTGCTCCAGGTATGTCAGCCTCGTCGATCAGGGTTCCGGTAATCGCCGTAGTCGTCGTTTTCCCATGTACACCCGCGATGCCCACAGAAAAACGCCCTTTCGTCAGCGCGCCCAAGGCCTCAGGATATATCAATACAGGTTTTCCTGTCTGAAAGGCGGCGTTCAGTTCGGGATTGGTTTCTTTGGTATAGGCAGCGGAATAAACGAATACATCTGTATTGTTGTGTATATGGCACGCATCAAAGGTCTCAAAATAGGGAATTCCCTCTTTTTTTAAAATGGCATCCGTATAAAATATATCGGATCCGTCAGACCCTTCCACAAGAGCTCCGCACCGATGAAGGTATTGGGCAAGGGCCGTCATACCTGTTCCTTTTATGCCAATCAAATAACACCTGCAATCTTTCAAGGTGCTGAATACCTGTTCCATATCAGGTATCCTGCCCGGTTAACATATCAGCCTGAAATGTATCCGCGAAACGGAAACGTTCCAAAAGAGTCGGATGAGTGTAGTGGAAAAAACTATACCAGGGATGCGGCATGAGGTTGGAAAGGTTTTTTACCGCAAGCTTTGACAACGCGCTCTTCAGGTGTGTGACTGTCCCTGTTGTTTTATAGGCAAATGCATCGGCCTGGTATTCGAATCTCCGTGAAAAGACAGAAAATAGAGGTGTGAGGAAAAAGAACAGCGGTGCAGAAAAAAACAGGAGAAGAACGATCAGTCCCGCGTAATCCGGGGAGTCGAAAGAGAAAGCTCGGTACAGAGGGGCGTAATGCAACAGCACATCGGCAGCTTTCAGCACGAAAAGCAGCAGGATCATGGACGCAATGGACATTATCCATACATGCTTTTTTTTCGCGTGTCCGATTTCATGGGCAACTACCGCCTCTATTTCTTCCGTACTGAGCTGATGTACAAGCGTATCAAACAATACAATGCGTTTGTTCCTGCCGAAACCTGCAAAATATGCGTTTGAATGTGTGCTTCTTTTACTTGCATCCATGACATAGATATCCGAAATGGGAAATGTCGCAGTGTCGGCAAGGGCGGCCAGCCTTTGCCTCAGTTCGCCTTCTTCAAGTCGGCTGAATTTATTGAAAAGCGGGGCGATCCATACCGGGTACACAAAGAGAACGAGTGCTTGAAAAACCGTCACCGCAGCGAAACTGTAAAGCCACCAGGCCTCATCAGCCGCGGAGAGAAACCTGAACAGAACAAACAAAAGGACCGCGGAAATAAGGAGGGAAAGTATTATTGATAATACCTTGTCCTTTATCCAGGTAATTGGCGTAATAGTGGAAAACCCGTATCGCTTTTCAACAGAAAAACTCATGTACAGATCAAAACCGGTATCCAGAACCGAGAATACCACCCCGATCAAAAATACATACAGTATTCTTTGCAGGTCTGTGAAACCGCTCAATCCCGATAAAAACTGTTGTACGCTGCCCAGGAACCCGCTTTTTATTATGACAACAATTGTCACAACAACAATTGTTGTCCGGATGATTGAGATAATCCCCTTTTCTACGCTATAGTTTTTCGCTTTTGATAATTCTTCCCGGGTATAAAGGGTGCCAATAGCATGAGGGAGTTTTTTCTTTTTAAGATACTGTATATTAAGAAAAGTCAAACCGTTATCGGTAAACCACATGGCCATAAGTAAAAGTATGTAAAAATTGGAAATACATTCAGATGTCATCAGCACCTCTTTTCCTGCAGGTAAACGACTAAAAAAAACATCCACATACTGTTCTTAAAGACAGCACGTGGATGGCGACTAAAAAAGAGAACAGTTGTGACAGTTACAGTGCTGCGACTGCCTCTTCTTTCTTACCTTTTGCCAATGCGGCTTTGCATTGCTTACATATCTGGTATTTTTTTTCTTTAAGTTCCACTTCGTATACAGTCTTGATCTTAGAACGCTTGCATAACGGACATGTAGACCTTCCGCTGTTCACCCGATCCCGCAATCCTTTACCTCTATTCGCCTTCGACATACCATTTCTCCTTAAATATCACAGCAGCATGAAGATACACACTATATAGAATATGAGTAGACGGGTCAAGCCGAAACTCAACTGCCTTTGGAATGTGCTTTCATCTCAAAATAGTTTTCTATAACTGCTTTGAGGGTATGGGATGCATTGCGCAGGAATGAAGTGAAATGTGCCGGCGCTTTGCCGTCGGCTTTATCAGAAATAATTCTGAGCAGATTGAAGGGGATCCCGTTCAAAAAAGAGACAGTTCCAACGCTTGCCCCTTCCATTTCCACTGCATCGCCGTCGAGTTCCTTGGTTAAGTATTCGTATTCGGGAGTATCCCTGGCAGAAAGAAACACATCACCCGTCAGTATGCGCCCCTGATGCACAGTACCATGGCCATGTGCAGCTAAAAACAAGCGCTCCCCCTCAACAGGGTCGCAGGCGACTTCACGCAAATTAGTGTAAGGAATACTTCCCCGTTTAAATCCAAGACTACGAACATCGATGTCATGCTGTAACGTATCCTTAGCGATGATTATGTCGCCGATCTCATACCTGGTGTTGATACCGCCGGCTATACCGGTAAACAGAACATGTTCAACTTCAAAGGTATCAATTAATTTCTGGGTGATCATGGCTGAAAGGACTTTACCGACACCGCATTTCGCGACAACAATCTCTACGCCGGATATTGTTCCCCTGTGGAACACCCATCCCATCCATTCATTACAGGTACTGTTGTGTAAACAGGACAGGTAACCTTCGATTTCCTGATCCATAGCGCCAAGAAGTAAAAACATTCCGGTTTTCTCCTGAAACGAGGCCACGGCAAGGTGGTCCTTTATTGACTACCTATGGAAGTTATCATGATTTTAGGTATAATGTGAACGAACTTAATGCTGCGAGGAATCAATGATTACTGTTAATGAACATTATGCGAAACTTCAGTCATCCTACCTTTTTTCTACCATAGCAAAAAAGGTTCAGGATTATTCAACTAAAAATCCCGATGCACAAATTATCAAACTTGGGATCGGAGATGTCACAAGGGCACTGCCCCAGGCTTGTATTACCGCCTTTCATGCAGCCATAGATGAAATGGCCGCTGATCAATCGTTTAAAGGGTATGGTCCGGAACAGGGGTATGGATTTCTACGGGAAGCAATAGCACGCCATGATTTTACGGACAGGGGTGTCAGCATAGATCCAACAGATGTTTTTATTTCCGACGGCGCGAAATGTGATACCGGTAATATTCAAGAACTGTTTTCCGCCGGCATCAGGGTTGCGGTTCCGGATCCAGTATATCCAGTATATGTAGATACAAATGTTATGGCCGGACGGACAGGGTTCTTTACAGACGGAAGGTACGAACACCTGGTTTACCTCGACTCTACAGAAGAAAACAATTTCCTGCCCGGGTTACCTCACTCCCCTGTAGACCTCATATACCTGTGTTTTCCGAACAACCCGACCGGACAGACTGCGACCAAAGAAGAACTGAAAAAATGGGTTGATTACGCTCATGAGCATAAAGCCCTCATTCTGTTTGATGCTGCATACGAAGCATTCATCCGCAATGATAATCTACCGCACTCAATTTTTGAAATACCCGGAGCAAAGGAAGTTGCTATTGAGTTCAGGAGTTTCTCCAAGACAGCAGGTTTTACGGGTACGCGCTGCGCCTACACCATCGTCCCTGAGGAATGCAGGGCATTTAACAAAGACGGGGAAGTTGTGCATCTTAAACCTCTCTGGAACCGCCGTCATACTACCAAATTCAATGGTGTGTCATATCCGGTCCAACGGGCCGCAGAAGCCGTGTTCAGCAGCGATGGGCAAAAGCAGGTAAAAGAGCTCATTGATTTTTACTTGGAGAATGCGCGGATCATCCGTGAACGTATGTCAGTATTGGGGTTTTCATGCACAGGCGGAGATAACTCACCTTATATCTGGATCAAAACAGGTCAGGATTCCTGGTCATTTTTTGATCTCCTCCTGGCAGAAGCACATGTAGTGTGTACCCCCGGCAGCGGATTCGGATCCTGCGGAGAAGGCTTCATTCGCATCAGCGCCTTCAATTCCCGTGAAAACGTAAATGCAGCAATGGATCGTATTTCCGGGGTTCTGTAATCCTCGGGACGGGTTAAAAAGGGCTTGCTAATTGATATAGCCTCGCATAAGCTGTAGGAAAGCCTTGGTTGTTGTGGTGTGAATACCGAACATGGAGTGGACATGGCTAAGAAAGGTTTTAAACCTGTCAATAAAAAGATAAGCGTCATTACTATACTGGTACTTTCCTTGGGTAGTGGCATAAATACTGCCTGGTTTACTTTCCAGATTTTCAACACCATTGATACAGGGGTCAGAAACGGCCTGCAGATTGAAAGCCTTTTCATAGACAACGTAATCGAGGGGTCTATGCTCCCCGTCGACGCGGAACTGGCAAAAAGCTTCGTGAACTGCCTAAAGGAAATCCAGGATGGCCGTTTCTCGGTACAACCGGACCGTGGAAGAACCGTCCTGTCATTCAGCGGCAGCGGAAACCTTCAAAACGTGGCCAGGAACAAGGACAGCGAAAAGTTTTCTCTGTATACACCGCGCCACAGT
>JAFGQL010000114.1 GCA_016935695.1 Spirochaetales bacterium | reverse complement strand
GCTGCGTCTTTCGCGCTGTTTATTTCCATTCCCTGGGCCATTATTTCATCATTACATTCCGCGATTTCTGTGTATTCGAGGCCGAAGTATTCTTTAATCTGGTCAAGGTCGGTGCCTTCGGCCAGATATATCTGGTCCTGCAGCCCCAGCACCTCCGCTTCCCGCACCTTTGATGTCTGCACCATATAAATACCGGCGGCTGTCAATCCGATGACAACCACAGCGCCGACGATTACCCACGGATTAGCCGATATTTCCACATCGCTGGATGCGCCGCTGGATTCGTCGGTGGTTTCTTCAGATGAGTTTTCAGTGGATTGGCGGCTGGATTCCTCGGAAGAATCCTCGCTTGATTCTTCTGTGGACTGCCGGCTCGATTCCTCCGACGACTGTTGGCTGCTTTCCCTGGACGATTCCTCGCTTATACCGCTTTCCTGGCAGAAGCCGTAAAAGGGCACGGCTATAAGCAATAGGATGACAAGAAATGTAGTACCTTTTTTTTTCATAAACTACCCTCCTAATATGCAGACGGGTTATTCCTGCTTTTTTTTGATCTCATTATCATTTTATCCCATGGCTTCAGAAATAGCAGTAATAAATCCAAGGCGTCATGCCCCTTGTTACAGGGCAAACCGCATGAAAACCGTAAAGGATGGTGAATCCCATTGTGCTTCTTTCCCTGCCCAGTCAACGGGAAGTGCCATCTGCGCCCCCGTCCGCAGTACCGGCATTTTCTTAGCTGTAAGTCCGAGTTCGACCATGAACTCGGCAGCCGCTTCTCCGCTCCAGCCTTCCCGGGAAAAACGGTGCTCATAATTTGCTTTGAACCGTATACCGTTTTCCAGGCTGCCTCCGGGATAACATTTTCCCGCTATGCCTGCCGGGATTGCCGCGTAATGCACGGTACGGGAGTCTTTTGTGCGGTAGCTGTATCCCGCCCCGGCGAACAGATTCAGATAATCGCTGAACCCGTCTTTCTCGAATACCGAGAGCAGATAGCGGCCTTCCAGGGCTTTGGTACAGGAGTCGGTGCCGGGGAAGATGCCTTGCTGGCTGGCAATGACCGATGTACTTTCCAGTATGGTGAACCCGAAGCCGTGATGTATCCGGTCCGGGGTCCCGGGTTTGTAGCGTTTGAAAATTTTGTCCAGGGTAAAGACGGTACCGAAGCCTTTCAGGCGAAAGGCATCCGGGTATTCTGAGAAGTTCGCTGTATCCATATCCAGCGATAGCCCGCCTTTGAGGATGGTCATGGCCAGATCATCTTTCAGGGCGAACATGCTTTTGTGTCCCATGGCTTCTTCAAAAATGGCGGAAGAAAAACCGGCTTCGATCCTCTGGCTGCCGCCGTTGGTGTAACACATGAAGGCTTCCAGGGGATAATACCCGTGGGTAGAGGGGTGCCGCTTCCGCAGGGCCGCGAGCTCTGCCGATCGCTGTTCTTTCTGTGTCTGGGGTATGTTATACCAGGTATCGTCATCAGTGATGTTGTCCAGATGATTTCTCACCCGGGAGATGGCCTTCCGTACTCCGTGGAGCTGGGGGGAGTTTTCCTGGCGGAGGCGTACCCTCATGAGGGCATCGCCGATGGCTTCCTCCCTGATGTTTCCCGGAATGGGATCGATGGGCGAAGAGCTTATGTCCGAAGGAACCGCCCAATACCGTTCCCGCACATCGGCATGATACAAAAACTCCAGTACCTGACCAATGAATGAACAGTATTCATTGAGGGTCAGAGCTTTATCCTTGCCGGTGTATCCGTTGTACAGGTCCAGGCAGGTTTGGGCAAGTGTTTCGTAGGCCTGCTTTCGGACTGAAGGGGCTGTCTGCAGTACCGGTTCACGGAATAAGGGGTGCCTGAGCATCATTCCGCTTTCCTGTGCGAGGCTGTCTTCGAGGGCGCAGGCTATGCTGTTCTGGAGGTTTGCCGGTACCGCGTCATCTCCCCATGTTTTCATGATACCGGTCATCTCACTCTGAATACGGCGGCTTTCACGTTCGGCAGTATGTTCCCGGGTCTGAAGGCTTTCGTACTCGGGATACAGGCACTCGCCCAGTCTGCCTGCTTCCTTCAGTTTTGCGACAGCATGCATAGGCGCGGCAACGGCGAGGCTCATGGTTATACGCTCATCCGCAGGCAGTGCTGCGTTTAAGGCATCGATGAGCATGGTGCCGCAATTATGGGAAAAGAAACGGTACCTGCAGGTCACGCTCTGACGGATCACCCATAACCGTCTGATCAGCGCTTCCGTCTCGGCGTTGTTCAAATGAAGCAGGTATCTCCGGACGTCGCGGTTTTCTATGAGGGTAGCACGTTGTATGACTTCCCCCAGGGTGGTTTCCATGAGGCTGCTTTTGTAATGGCCGGTAATGCCCCGGACAGCGTAACGGATACCGTCTATACCGTTGTTTTTATCAACCCCGGTTTCTCCGATGAAGGCGAGGACCACAGAATTCAAGCCGTCATCCCGGTCTCCCTTCCGACGGAACAGGAGGTGAACATGGCCGGCCATTGAGGCGGGAGACGCCGCCGGGGTGGTTATTACAACCTCGGTGTGTTCAACAAGCACGGGGTCGATCCACTGCCGGTAAGGTAATGCTTTTTCTTTCTGTGGAAACCCCGGAAGGTTTCCGATCCATAACGCCCGGTCCGGAAAGCGTTTTTCAACCGCGTGGTCGGGATCATGATAGGCGGGCGGGTATAGGTATTCCAGTATAAAGAGTGCAAAGTCAGCTTCCGGGGAGGTCATTCCGCCGGGACCGGCATATCCTTCCGGATTGATGTTTTCCGGTTCCGCCGCGAAAGGGAAACGGGTCTTCCACCCTGAGGATGCCATCCATTCCCGGCGTGTTTTTGGGTCAAGCTGCCGGTAATAAAGGCGGGCAAGTGCTACGGTTAAAGATCTCCGTAAAACAGTCAGATCAAAAGTATCAAGGTGCTTTTTCTCTTCATGAATATAAATGGAAATTCTCCGGTTCCAGGTGCCGGTCCGGACGTCTATTCCCGGTGCGAACAGGGTTTGCCCAGCATGTTCTGCGGTCCTTATGCAGATGGTCAATGGCTTCTGCATGAGCAGTGGTTGTGGGATGTCTGCCAGAATTTTGTGGATTTCACCTATGACGGCTGTCTGGTGTTCATTGTGTTCCGTCAGCTCAAACCTGATGGAATAACTGGATTCCATAAAACTGATCAGGCTGCCGGTGCAATACCGGTCTGCTGTAACCGGGATGACGGTGTATATGAGCAATACGGCAATCAGAATAAACCTGTCCGACATGTTCACGGGATATCCGCCTTCCTGTGCTCAGAAAGCCTCCGCCAGGTAGAGATCGCGGTAAAGTCTCCATCCAAAGTAAACCGTCCCAGTGAAAACCCGCCGTCAGGGGAAAAATCCCACATCCTCTGGTGTTCTTTCAGGTTCAGCAGCCGGGAGTACCACACAAAATCAATGCCTCCCGCGTTATCCGCCAGAAAGGCAAGATCGAAATCATCAGCAGGTAAGATACCGCCGGAGAAGCCTGCGGGAGTTTCCCGGACAACCCGATATACCATGCGCTGTTCATTCATCGGACCGGTCCGGAACTCTGTGGGAATGATACGTAAAAGGACCTTGGTGTTCTCTTCATAAAGGTTCACCAGGTAACGGCCCTCAGGAATGAGGAGTCTGCTCGGCAACTGTATGCTGCTGCTCCAGTTGCCGATACGGACCATGACGGTTTCCTCTTTGAATGAATCTTCCGGACCGGTTCCGCCCAGGCCGATACTGCCGTCGGGATAGGCGGTAAGTATTCTCTGTGTGCGCGTGTGCCGGTTGTTTTCCAGGGGGTACCAGCGGAGAAGCGCGGCGCCGTCCCTGCCTGCTTCCACGGCGGTGTGGAAACAGCGGTCTCCTGTAACAGACCCTCCGAAGAGGCCGGGTGCGATAATGCCCCAGCCCAGTCCCGGCAGTCTTTTCAGACGGTAAACCGGGTACAGATTCCGGCCTTGGGTGCTGATATCCGGTACAGCAGGTCCTATTCCGACCAGTAATGTACCGGTTTCCCGTGATTGATACTCATAGACACCCGGCAGGGAGCCAGGATCAACATTACGGCATTGCGGTATCTGTTCAAGAGGCTCCGCCGTGATGTATACCTCAAGCGGAGGGGTTGGGGCTCCTTCCGGGAAAGGATGCACCGCGTAGACCTTTTCCCCTTTGTGTTGTATCAGATTACAGGCCCGGCATTGGTTTAAGGGATCATAAAGGACAAGGAGAATTTGTGAGTCCATAGAGAGGGCAGTACACAGGGTCATACCGCCGTAGAGGCCGTCCCGGAGCTTTCTCATTGTTCCGTTTATGTTTTTCCAGAGACTTATGCGGCCTGCAGGAAACCCTTTGCCGTGTATGGGGATGGTATCCTGTGAGTCCTCTATACGAATGAGGACCTCCTCCCAGACGGGGTCAGGGTGAAGGCAGGAATAGACGCCGTACATGGGCACGAAGGACATCCGTTGCGCCTCCGTGAAGGGAAGGACCGGTACTGTGCGCGGCATTCCAGCACAGGCGGTACTGCAGATAACAACTGCGATGAGAGAAAAAACCCCAATATATGTTTTACCGGAGCGTGCCATACCTTTGCTTAAGGATACGCAGACACAGGTAGGTGATCCAGAGGGACGGCTGCTTTTTTTGCCCGAAATCCAGGTCTTTGTAGGGCCGGAACACGCTCGTGGGTTTCCACGTTCCATCCTCCGCGCGGTTTTCTGTGACCCAGTCAACCAGTTCTTTTACTAAAGGCGTATCATGCAGTGCGGGATAACGGGTAAGAACATCGGCCAGGTACAGTGCATTATACCAGACAAAGGGGAATTTGAAGGTCCAGAATTTCTTGGAGCGGCCGAAATAATACAGGCTTTTACCCAAGTCTTTATGGTACACGATTGGATGGAAACACCGTTGTATAAGCTCGTCATCATTTTTGTAGGGGGTCCGGGAGAACAAGTCCAGAGCCATCAGTCCCGCCATGGGGCAGGCTGCGTTGTGGTGCTTAAACTGGCCTTCCACAAAAAAGAAATGGCAGAACCAGGGGGTGTCGTTTTTCCACAGCTTGGCGGTTTGCTCGGTCGCTGCCTTCAACAGCGGGCTTTTGCAGCCCATCTGCCACAAGGCCGAGGCGATCACCGGCGAATCACAGGGAAGCGCATGCCATTCCTGTGCATGAGCAGAAGGAGGCTTGAAAGACTTTTTCGGGAGGGTCTGGCGGGAGGCGTATAGTCCTTGCTCTGTATGCAGTTCAACCGCGTCAATTATTTCCTTCATCCCCTCGTCGCTGCTGTGTATTCCCAATTCCGCCAATAGTTTTAGTATGTGGATAGGGATTTCCGGATTGTTGTGGCGGGTGATGCTGTCGCGGTACCAGGGTGACAGGCTGCTCATGAGTTTTTGCGTAAAGGGGTTTTCAAGGACTGCCTTCCTTGCCTGTTGCGCCTCCGTGCATTTCCGGTCTTTCCCCAGGATGTCTGTCAGTGTGCGGTACGCAGTCCAGGGGTCGTTTCCGGTCAAGGCCGCGGTGAGCCTGTCGTTGATGAGGGACGAGGTATTCATTTTCGCCTGATCTCCTTTTTAATTATCCTTGTGATTTTGGCCAATGAGGGCGGAGGGCCCGGACTTATTTCCTTACCGTTAACGAAAAAGGCGTCGGTGCGGCCCCAGTCGCGGATGTATTGTGCGTCTGATACATCGACAATCCGGAGGCTTGCGTCGCTGCCGAATGATCGTGCGGCCTGTTCGAAACGGGTGCGGGTCATATTCATCGCGGGGCAAATTCCTTGAGAAAAGATGACGATGTCCGCCTTCGCGTCGTCGTTTTCCGGCCGTGGGACCGGTTTCGGATTTCTACGCCACTGGGGCGTCTGGGCGCCCTCCTGGAACTGTTTCCATAAAAGCTGCTGTATACCGGTTTTGTCGCATGCCGTGTATCCCTGCCTGCGGAACCATGAACTTTGCATGAAAAACGGAAGGGGTGTTCCCCAGACTGCCAAACCGCTTGCGCCCCTGGATCGGACATCCTCCTCGGCGGCTTTCAAAAGCGCCTTGCCGATACCCTTGCCGCGCATGTGCCGGCCGGGGTTCCGTTTCTTAGGCGGAATCCAGATACAGTACACGAACCAGAGCTTACGGCCCTCGACCGGGGAATCCTCCGCAGGAACATACTGGATCATGCCCACGGCCTTTCCGTCTTTTGTCTTTGCCAGCCGTGCTCCGAAATTCTCCGCGGTACGGCCGTCGAACCAGCGGCGCTTTATTCCGTTGTCCTCCCCAGTATCCCCGGGGGTTAGACAGGCGCAGAATGCCGCCTCGTCTCCGGGCTTAATGCCGGTAATTCTGATTTCATCATTCATTTTCTCCTCCTCCTGAAACTATTATTTCCTGCCAGAAATCCCGCGCCCGCAGGCGTACCGCTTTGTCCCATTGGCTGAAAAGCTTTCTTAAGCCGGCACCCTCCCATGGTACAGGCAGAAATTCGGGAGGCAGCAGAGGGTCTTCGAACAGCAGGGGCACTATGCGGCTGCCGGTTTCAATCCGTTTGATGTGGGCTTCTACAGGGTCGTAAGATTCGAGCTCGTCCATGAGGCGGGAAATTTGGGTGCAGGCCTGGGCAAAACGGCGGTTCAGAGTGCCGATGTCCCAAAGGTTCTGTGCTTCATCTATACTGATCTTCTTTTCCGGGGTAAAGGCCAGAAGATGACCGCAGGATTCTGCGGAGAAGTTCTCTGACACCCCTTCCGTCGTATTCCTGGGGCGTATCCAGAATCCGCCGTACCAGCTCGCAAAGCGGTAGGATGCGAGTTTTGTCCTGAGCCGGTGGCGAAGCTCTTTTCTGTTTTCCGGCACACTGAACACGAACCCCCACCACCTGCCGTCCCATAAACTCCAGTCTGGCTGGATAAAACTCAATGAAATGTTTGCTGAGATGCGTGCTCCCTTAGGGGAGAGGCCGTAGCGGACACCCCGCGGGCCTTTTGTTCGTCTCAGGAATCCTTTGGCTGTTTGCCGTGAAAGCCAGGTGCGTATTCTGCTTTCGGCGATTGAAAACGGGGCGGCGAGGGCGGCAAGTTCTTTTGCCGAGTAATCCTTCCTGCCGAGACTTAAGATTAATCCGTTGAGGACATCAGTGTCTTTCATGATATTACAAAAAATATACTAACGTAATTATAATGTAATATCAAGGGAGCAGCGAAAAAACAACACAGAATGCAGGCGCCTTACGGAACAAGGGCTGCAAGGGACTCCAGGGGAACGATGAGGACGCCCCGGCCGTTGAAATTGCTGTTCATGACGCTGTTCTTTTGTTTGAGTTCCGCGACATAGAGTATGTTCCGGCCGTGCTCGGTTCGCACAGCGCAGGATGACGTCTGGCCAATGCCGCGGATATGGTAGCTGCGCAGGATTCGCGTACGGGGATCGAAACTTTTCACGCTTGCTCCGCCGGGGGCGGACATCCAGATTACACCTTGCCGGTCCACACAGAAATCGTCCACCGATTCCGTGAGGCGGGTTTTGCGGTAAACCCACGCCGCCTGAGTCCCGTTGAGTTCGAGAATACCGCCCAAGGTGTCGGAGAAGAGTATGCGTTCCGCACTCACGGCGGCCCCGTATGCTACCCACGGGCCGGAAACAACGGCGGAGGCCCCGTATGTATTCTCTGCGCCCCGGTAAAGGCTTCCCCGGGGATGAAGGAAGTTGAAATTACCGGCGGTAAAATAGAATCCGCCGCGACCGTCGCAGGCAAGGCCGTTGATCGCGGGGTAGTCATCCGTGAGGCGCCGGGGCGTATCGATCAGCCCGGGATCCAGGGCATAGACGGCACCTCCTTTTGTTTTCCATTCTTCTACGGAAGCGAAAGACAACGCTGCATACAGCCGGCCGTCGCTGCCGATGTCCAGTCCCAGGGCGACAGCAGCCGGTTTTGTGGTATGCAGGCTCATATTGCCGTCAATGGGCCGGCCGGAAATTTTCACGATATGTCCCGAGAGACTGCTGACGAAACAGTCCTTATCCGTAAGGCATATATTTTCGAAACCTTCTGCTCCTTCGCCTGTCAGATCCACAAGCATGGCCCCGGCTAATTCGCCCAATTCCGTTTCAATATGAATTGTTTCCACGGATCTGTCTGTGTGCCAGACTCCCGAGCAGGCGGTGGTGAGGAGAATACTGAAAACCAATACATGAATTTTCATGAAGCCTTCCTTATTACGCGGCGGTACGGCGCAATCATGCCCTCGCGGATATGCGCATACATCTGCTTTTTCACGAAGGGGATTCCAATGATCAGGTTCAACAGTTTCATCCATGTGTGCTTGAACGGATTCGCCTGAACGTAGTCGTATACGCCTGTTCTCCGGTAACTGCGGTGGTCTGCGCGGAACACCATTTTGAGATGGCTGTAAATATCGTCCCGGAATATTTTCATGCCCCCCACCCCGGGGAAGGTCCTTGGTGCGATGTACCCTGCTTCTGCCTGGGCGATTACCCGTATTGCAAGGGCATCCAGCCTTTCTGCGGGTTCTGTAACCCCGTTGGCTTCATCGCTCACCATGCCGCACAGCTGTGAGCCCTGCCACTGAGTATACCCCCGCAATACGCTCCGAAGGGTATGGGCCCCGGACAGGGGACCGGCGACGATGAAGCCGAAATGCTTACCCCCAAGGCTCGACTGGTGAGTATTGAAGAAGGAGCGGTCGAAAAACCGCTTCCATTGGGAGGAAAGGTATCTGTCGCGGATGGCGCCGCAGAACAGGATTATATCCGCTTTTGCCAGGGTTTCCCTGTATACGGCGGTAAACCTGTCTTTACCTTCATAGGCGCATATGTTTTTGTCGCCGCATTTGAGGCAGCCCATGCAATTTCCCCGCAGTTCCATTTCTTCGAGGGTAAGGGTTTCGACATCACCGTCAATGGAGGATGTTATGCGGCGTATCATGCCGAAGAGCTGTTTGTCCCGTTCGTCTAATTCGTTTCCCGCCTTTTCCCGGGACAGATCGGAAAGAATGACTATTTTCTTTGTCGTTTTTCGCCTGGCTGGAGCAGGGGCTGCAGTTATTGGGGCCGGATTGTAGACCAGGGGGAATGATACAGACGGAGGAACGTTTCCCTCGTGCACCGCGGATATAAAATCCTGGAAGAAGCGTTCGAGCTGGGTTTGCCCGTCTTTCTGGAAGAGGTCTTCCATCTTTGGTGAATGGGACGAAACAAAACGCATCCCCAGATCTTCTGATATATCGCGGATGTAGTCGTGTGCCGTATGGTCGAAGAAGTGGATGGATGTACTCAAAGCGGAACAGTACTTGTTTTGTAATACGGACGACCCCATCCGTTCGTTGAGCAGTTCGATGAACCGCTTCAATCCCGCATGTACAAGGAATACATAGAGAGGGAAGGCCCAGAGCACGGCATCGGCCTGAGAACAGGCTTCCATCAGATCCTTCCATTTTTCTTCGTTCTGCTCAAGGCCCAGGATATTTCGGGCCGGATATACGCAGCGGAAGTGGAAACGGGGGAATTTTCTTTCCAGGTAGCGTACGTATTGCATTGTTACGCTTTCTTCTCCCTTCGGGCTGCCACCGATTACAAGGATTGTCAT
>JAFGQL010000113.1 GCA_016935695.1 Spirochaetales bacterium | reverse complement strand
ATTGGCGAATTCCATAGTCATTCTGGAATAAGGCTATACTGGATAGCAGTACTGAAAGGATCGTCAACTACCTTAATGATTCGGAAATCCCGATAAACGTTATTTTTTTCAAAGTCTTTAAAGACAACGGGAATACATATATTAATCGGGCATGGCTCATCGATCCTTCTGAGACAAGCAATATCATGTGGGTACCAAAGAGGGAATCTGCGCCCTGGAATGGCGAATTTTATATTTCATTCGGTGATTCAAATTCAAGAAGTTGGGAATATGCTATCGAGTACGGGTTTATCTGTGGTGGCGGTATAGCCCTGGTATAGCCGGACGCTGAGTATGCTTAAAACAGGCGACAGGATATGGGTAAACATCCCTCATACGGGTTATGTAGGTGTCGGAAAAGTCCGGGAACCTGCAATGATGGCAAAGGATGTGAAATTGGCAGATGGAAAAACCATATATCAGCTTTCAAACAAGGTAGATTACCATAAGCAATTTATCGATGACGCAGATAATGCCGAATATATGGTCCGGGTTGACTGGATATATACCATAGAGGCCGGTAAAGCTGTGAAAGAGATCGGTTTTTTTGGCAATCAGAACACCGTAGCGCGTCCAAAAGCTATCCGGTGGACCCATACAGTTGACAGGCTCAAGCAGATATGGAAGATCGTCTGAAATAAATAAAGGCCCAAAGACTCACGTGACCCAAGGCTATTATTAAGCGGCGCATGGATGCTCCAAGACAACGGAGCAGTTTTTAAAACCATGGATGGCTTTTGGAGCGGGTTTACCGTTATGGACACTACAGTTTTTCTCACAGGTTTGAAATTCTTCAATTATTCTCTTTGAAGGATAGGATGTCCGCTGCAGGGAGCGGCTTTGCAGCCATGGACGGCTGCAACCCGCGGGTTTTCTTTTTTTGCCAAGCTTTTTTTCTTTTGTACAAAAGAAAAAAAGCGCCTCTTGGAAAAAAAAAGTCCCCATACATGGGGACGATAACAGCGCCTAATCGGCAGGCGAGGGGAGTCCGAGACTCCCGATGGAAAAAAAAGTCCCCATACATGGGGACGATAACAGCGCCTGATCGGAATCGAACCGACGTCATCAGCTTGGAAGGCTGAGGTAATAGCCATTATACGACAGGCGCAAAGTCGCTTTCACGTGTATTCCACGCGACGCGGATGTATATATACAAAAAAAACACGGGGTGTGTCAAGTAAAGGAGAAAAAGAACCTGCTTGATGTGCCGTGCCTTCTTACGGTATCATGGTTTCATGTGTTACTTTTGCACAAAACCGCTGCCGGCGGCGGTATACCGGAATTCTCTTTGTCCTGACTGCGGACGGGAAATCAAAACCTGCCACAATTGCGAGTATTTTGCACCAGGGTATCAGTATGACTGCCGTGAATCCATAGACGAACTGGTGGTGGACAAGGACCGGGCGAATTTCTGCGATCATTTTCGCCCTAAAAAGGGCGGGTTTGCGCCTAACGGTGAAACGGCAAAGGCCGATGGTGCAAAAGACCGGTTCAAGAGCCTGTTCGGCGACTGACTATTCATATAACAGGGGTACTCACCATGGGGCCGCATATTGCATTCATCGATTCCGGCGCGGGAGGTTTGCCGTATCTGGCCAGAACCAGAGATCTGATACCCGCTGCGGTTTTCTCTTATATAGCGGACCCGGCATCATTTCCCTACGGAGAAAAGTCTCCAGAGGTACTGAAACATATCGTTGTGGAGAATGTCCGTGTTATGGTCCGCCGTTTACGGCCTGATATGTGTGTCGTAGCCTGTAATACTGCTTCGGTGGTGGCTCTTGATGCTCTTCGCAATGAGTTTCCGATTCCTTTTGTGGGGGTGGTTCCCGCGGTGAAGCCGGCGGCCCTCCTTTCGGTGCATCACCGTATCGGTATTCTTGCCACAGCGGAAACTGTGGGAAATCCCTACACCCAGCATTTGATAGACGCCTTTGCCAATGACGCACAGGTGTACCGTTATGCCGGTGCCGATATCATACAGTTTGTTGAGGAACGGTTTTTTGACGCGACCGATGCACAGCGGAGGGAAGTCATACAGGATGCAGGAAGCTATTTTCTACACCATAAAGTAGATACGGTGGTACTTGGCTGTACCCATTTCCTTCATGTGAAGGATGAATTGTCTGAGTATATGAAAGGGGTTACCATTGTCGATTCGGTCGAGGGGGTTTCCCGTCAGACCCGCCGGGTGGCAAAGGATATCATCCCAGCAGGGGGTGCGTCCGTCTCTGGGCTGTATCTCGCCGCGCCGACCGATCGGGCCCACCGTCTGGACCGCTTCGCCTCTCTTTTCGGTCTTGAATATAAAGGGGTCCTTGGGTGAAAGGTCAGTCTTTCGTCGGAACCGTGTCCTTGGGTATCAACAATATCTACACGGTCATCACAGACACGGGGAAAGTGGAATGCAGAATAAAGGGAAAGGTATTAAAGGGAGAGAAGGTGTACAACCCTCTCACTGTCGGTGACAGGGTGGAAGTGGAACCTGACACCCATGATGCAGGAAAAGGACTTATCCTGAAGCGTTTTGAGCGTAAAAATGTGTTTTCCCGCTACAACAGGAAGCGGAATGCCCCTCAGGTTATTCTGGCCAATGTTGATGTCCTTGCATGTATCACTTCCTGGTCATCGCCCCCTTTTCGTCCGCGCTTTCTTGACAGGGTACTCATTGCTGCGGCTATCGGCGATCTTGAGCCTGTTATCATTGTGAACAAGTCTGACCTTTCTGCTGATAGTGAGTCCGTTGCCCGTATAAACATCTACCGGGAAATTGGGTATCGGGTACTTTTCTGTTCAGCCCTCTCGGGAGAAGGAATCGACATGCTCCGGGAAGAAATGCGGACCCAGGTGTGGGGGTTCCTCGGACAGTCCGGTGTCGGAAAATCATCCATTTTGAACGCCCTCATGCCGGGGCTGGACGCGGAAACCGGCGCTGTTTCCAAAAAACACGACCGGGGAAGCCATACCACCTGCTATGCGGCAATGTTTTCCCGGGATGATCTGACCCTGATTGATACACCCGGTATCCGTGAAATCGATATCTGCGGTATCGAGGCAATGGATCTGGGGTATTATTTCCGGGAGTTTCAGCCCTATGTAGGCAATTGCGACTTTTCTCCCTGTTTACATGATCACGAGCCAGGGTGTAGAGTAAAAGAAGCGGTCGAAAAGGGACTTATTCATCCCGACCGGTATGAAAGTTACCTGAGGACCCTTGCCCAGCTGCAGGGTGAGACAGGTTCGACACAGGCAAAGGGCTAGGTAAAGGGGCACACCTTCATGGCTAAAATGGTGGCGTCGGTTTTTATTGAACTGGTACGTTCATGGGAATTTTTGCTGGCCGCGGTTTTTTTAACCCTGGCAATTCCTCTCATTTTTTATGTAGCTTCCTTAAAGCCGCTGAACCTGGATGCTTCCATTACCGCGAAAGTCCGAAAAGCGAAAGAACGAATTAAGCACAAGGATACCTCTGCTGAAAATGATCCGGAAGACGATGACACGACAAAAGATTAAGCCTGGTTTCAGGATCAGAAGCCGCGGTACAGGGTTGTTCAGGGTATTCCTTGGTCTTTTGCCTGTTATTTTGTTGAGCGGCTGTTACTGGGGGGAATTCAGGGTTTCCATTATCCAGCGGACCTCAGGGACCGTCAGCTTCGATATCTATGTGCCTCAGCTTTTAAGGGATTTCAAAACCGCCGACGGTCTGCTGTTGCCTTTTCCCGGCAGTCAGCAGGATTTCAGGGATGGCCTTGCCGGAATGCAGGGGGTTACGGCTGATGACATTACCTTTGCCAATACCGCGGCGGGGTGGCGTGTTACCGGCAATCTCAGGTATTCCTCCATAGAAGGATTCACACGGATCATTGGTTTCTTCTCCGGCACACAGGTGTCCACTGCCGAATGGCAGACAGACAGCACACTGACAATTTCCGTCGAGCAGAAAGACATACCCTTGCACGACAGTCCTGTCATGAATTATTACCGGAATCTGTTCAGCGAACACATCATTGCGGTGTACTTCTCCGGCGCGGTGGACATGGCCAGGGTACAGAACGGTACAAGGCAGGAAGACGGGACTGTCCTGTTTGAATTTTCACCGGCCCAGGCACTTGAGGCGGAACAATCGATGGTCATAGGATGGTAATACTCAGATGAAGCATCCGAAACTTGTTGAATGGGAAGAACGGCTGAAAAAGCTCTTTGATGAGGTTGATGACTATCTGGAAGATACCTACGGTGATCTGTATCCTCTCCATCCCAACAGGGCCAGGAGAGGGACCACCTCCCACAAGGGGCATGACGGTCTTTTCAATGTCGGCGCGACGTTTTCTGCCGGTTTCGGATCCAGGCACGGCAGGGGGTATGTGATAGAGGTTGATCTGGTCACCCTGTCGCATATCCCTCGGGAAGTAGAGGAACAAATTCAAAACGATGTTCTAAAACTTGTCAGAAAGAAACTGACGGAATATTTCCCCGAGCGTGATCTTGAAGTCTCCAAAGACGGCCGGGTATACAAGATTCACGGAGATTTATCCCTGGGATACATGTAAGGCAGGTTTTTTTCAAAGGTTTATTTGCATTTGTGTTTTTTCCGCATAGAATTCACTGATAGCGGACAGCACATGAAAGACAATATTGCAAAGTACCTTTCTATCCTTAAAATAGAACTCCTTGATCTGGAGGAAGACGTCAGCGCCCTCATCGCGCTTACACGGGAGCGGGCATCGAAAAAAGAGATAACTGAATATGTGGGACTGGAGAATGTCAGCCTGCTCAGTGCTGAGTTCGCGGGAATACGGCATGTTCTCGATTCAATTGCCACCCTTGACACCGGGCACTACACGGATCTCCAGGATTTTGTCGATGACCTGAAGATCTCACTAAAGGACAGGATTGAATCCCTGGGGTATCCTCAGGCTGTCTATTATTTTGTGGAAAGAAAGGTCCAGAAAGTCGCAGGCTATGTGAACAGCGACATATAACCCTTGATTCCCGGGGTAGGTTCACGTATAGTGGTGATGGCTTTACCTGACTGCATAAACATTTTTGAAAGAGGAAACTATGGATGTTCAATTAAAGGAACTGCTGGATACCATAAAAGACGAAGGGATAAAGACGGCCGAGGCCGAATCTTCCCGGATAATCGCCGAAGCAGAAAAAAAGGCCCAGGAACTTCTGTCCGCGGCAAAGACCGAAGCCGAGGCAATCAAAGCACAGGCAAAGGTCGATGCGGATAAAATGGAAGCCTCCGGTAAAGCAGCTTTGGAGCAGGCCGGAAGAGACCTGGTTTTGAGTATGAAGAGAGCCATTACGGCTCTTTTTGACCAATTAATAAAGAGGGAAGTTGCCGGGGCCATGAACGATAAAGTCATGGAGGAGGGAATAGTCGCCCTTCTTTCGGCATGGAAACCCGCTGCCGATGATATTTCTGTCCTTATAGATAAAAACAGCGCCGACAAGATCGCGAAAACCCTTGAGAGCAGGCTTGCCGCGGAATTGAAAAAAGGGGTGGAAATCAGACCCTTCAGTGCCATAGACAAAGGGTTCCGTATTAGCGAAAAAGACGGATCAGGGTACTACGATTTTTCCGCGTCCGGACTGGGCGACATGCTTGCCCGCTTTTTGAACCCACGGCTGGAAGAAATAGTCCGTGATGCACTGAAGTCCTAGGAACAAGGCGGGGACTGTGTATTATTACCTGTTGTCTTCATTACCTTACCTTACCGAGTCACCTGACCTTCTGCCCGGGATTGAGGAATTTACAGCCCTGTGCCGGGAGCAGATGCCGCCGGCGGATTTTGCCCTGCTTTCTTCTGCCAGGCTTGAACACTATGAGCACTTGTCAGAGGGGCAGGGAATACTAAAAAAATGGGCCCTCCTGGAGATGGCCTTACGAAACGAAATCGCCCGTGAACGGAGCCGGACCACCGGATTTTCCTATGAGCCCTACGTGGCAGAAGGCGCATCATGGTACAAAGACCGGATCCTCCAGGCTGTGCAGAACGCCTCGCCTCTGGCCGCAGAGGAAGCGCTTCTTTCAATCCGTTTCGAGCTACTTTGTGGGCTTGAATCGGGACGGTATTTCACCCTTGACAACGTAATTATCTACTATCTGAAACTGCAGCTGCTTCACCGGATGAGCAACATGAACAAAGCGCGTGGAGAAGAGTCCTTCAGTACCGCATATCAAAGCATACAGGCCCCCTTGATCAACGGGGATGACCTGTCAGTTGGAGAATAAGAAATGACTAGCGGAAAAGTAATAGGTGTAAATGGAAACCTCGTCACCGTTTCGGTCAACGACACGGTGTCCCTCAATGAGGTCGGCTACATTCTGGTCAATGACAAACGGCTCAAGTCCGAAGTTATCCGGATCAGCGGATCCTCTGTCGAGATGCAGGTTTTTGAGATGACCAAGGGGATCGGTATTGGCGATGATGTCGAGTTTACCGACGAACTCCTTGCCGTGGAACTGGGCCCCGGCCTCCTCGCTCAGGTCTACGATGGTCTGCAGAATCCTCTGCCCCAGCTGGCGGAAAAATGCGGTTTTTTCCTTGAGAGAGGTGTGTATCTGGGTGCATTGAACCAGGAAAAGAAATGGGAATTTACCCCTTCCGTCAGAGAAGGGGACACGGTAAGGGCTGGAGATCCCATCGGTTCGGTACCTGAAGGTATTTTCGAACATAAAATAATGGTTCCCTTCAGTTTTTCCGGAACATATACGGTACAGCGCATTGCCGGTAAAGGGGCTTACACCATAAAAGACAAGGTTGCCGAAGTAGTGGATGAACAGGGCACTGCCGCTGAGCTCGGGCTTTCTTTTGAATGGCCGGTCAAGCGGGCGGTCAGCTGTTACGAAGAGCGTCTTAAACCGGTTAATCCAATGGTGACAAAAGTCCGGATTATTGACACCTTCCTGCCGGTGGCGAGGGGGGGCACTTATTGCATCCCCGGACCTTTCGGCGCGGGAAAAACCGTTCTTCAGCAGGTGACCAGCCGTAACGCAGAGGTTGATATCGTAATCATTGCCGCCTGCGGAGAGCGCGCCGGTGAAGTCGTGGAAACCCTGAAAGAGTTCCCCGAGCTCCTGGACCCAAAGACGGGCAAGACCCTCATGGAGCGTACCATCATTATATGTAATACCAGTTCAATGCCTGTTGCTGCACGGGAAGCTTCGGTATACACCGCTGTAACCCTTGCAGAATACTACCGGCAGATGGGGCTTCACGTCCTGCTCCTTGCCGATTCAACCAGCCGCTGGGCCCAGGCCATGAGGGAAATGTCCGGCCGTCTGGAGGAAATTCCCGGCGAGGAAGCTTTTCCCGCCTATCTTGAATCGGTCATTGCCGGTTTTTACGAGAGGGCCGGACTGGTACGTCTCCGGGACGGCTCAACCGGTTCGGTAACCATAGGCGGTACGGTAAGTCCGGCGGGTGGTAACTTCGAAGAGCCGGTGACCCAGGCTACCCTGAAAGTAGTCGGTGCCTTTCACGGTCTTTCCCGGGAGCGGTCGGACGCCAGGAAGTATCCGGCCATCCATCCCCTGGAAAGCTGGAGTAAATACTCCGGTTCAGTGGATTTTCCCCGTACTGAATATGCCCGGGAACTGTTGTTTTCCGGTAATGAAATAGGTCAGATGATGAAAGTCGTCGGGGAAGAGGGCACAAGCACCGATGACTATATCCAGTTTCTGAAATCTGAGTTTCTTGATGATGTATACCTTCAGCAGAACTCCTTCGACCCCGTTGATTCATCGGTATCTGTTGAACGGCAGCGTCATATTTTCGATATCCTTTTTGATGTGATCGGCGGCACATTCAACTTCTCAACCAAGGACGAAGCCCGGTCGTATTTTAACGATCTGCGCCAGTTGTTCCTGGATTATAACGGTTGTGAGTGGAAAAGCAGCGAGTTTTCACGGCTGGAAGAAGAACTGAAAGGCAAAATTAAAGCGAAACGCACAGGAACCGAACCCAGGGCTGCCCGGGTTTTAGGTAATCTGTCATAGCGTAAGGGTGGTAGCGCATGGGTAAGATATACAGCAAAATCGAGTCGATTGCCGGGAACGTCATCAGGGTCCGGGCGGAGGGCGTGAAATACGGGGATCTGGCTTCGGTAAGCTCAGCCCACGGGATATCATTGGCGGAGGTCATACGTCTTTCCGAGGACATGGTGAGTCTTCAGGTATTCAACGGCGGCCGCGGGGTGTCTACCGGCGACGAGGTCCGCTTCCTTGGGCATCCGATGCAGGTCTCCTTTTCCGATGCCCTCCAGGGCCGGATTTTCACCGGAAGCGGCAAGCCCCGGGATAACGGCCCCGAACTGACCGAAAACATGGTGGAAATCGGCGGGCCGTCGGTAAACCCCGCGAAACGCATTATTCCCCGGAATATGATCCGGACCGGAATACCCATGATCGATGTGTTCAACTCACTTGTCGAGTCCCAAAAACTGCCGATTTTTTCGGTTTCCGGCGAGCCGTACAACGAACTTCTTGCCCGTATTGCCATGCAGGCCGAGGTTGATCTCATTATTCTTGGCGGCATAGGCCTGAAGTACGACGATTACCTGTTTTTTAAAGAAACCCTCGAAGAGGGCGGGGCCCTGTCCAGGGCAATCATGTTCGTTCATACCGCATCGGACCCCATCGTGGAAGCCTTGTTGGTTCCCGATATTTCCCTTGCCGTCGCCGAAGGTTTTGCCCTCCAGGGTAAAAAGGTTCTGGTCCTTCTTACAGACATGACCAATTTTGCCGACGCCATGAAAGAAATCGCCATCACCATGGAACAGGTACCGTCAAACCGCGGATATCCGGGGGACCTTTACAGTCAGTTGGCATCCCGGTATGAAAAGGCCGTCGACTTTGAAGGCGCGGGTTCCATTACCATCCTCGGAGTCACCACCATGCCCGGTGATGATGTGACCCATCCTGTTCCCGATAACACCGGATATATTACAGAGGGGCAGTACTATCTCAGAAACGGACGTATCGAGCCCTTCGGGTCTTTAAGTCGTCTGAAACAGATGGTGAACGGCGATACCCGTTCGGACCACCGTGCCCTGATGGACGGTATGATCAAGCTGTACGCCGCATATAAAGAATCGATGGAAAAGAAATCCATGGGTTTCATGATGTCTGACTGGGACGAAAAGCTTCTGAAATACGGTGATATTTTTGAGCGGGAAATGATGGACCTTTCGGTCAATTACTCCCTTGAGGATGCCCTGAATAAAGGCTGGCAGATCCTTGCGGAATGCTTCACTCCTCAGGAGACAGGGTTGCGGTCGTCACTGCTTAAGGAGTTCTGGCCGGTTAAGGAAGCAGTCGTCGAATAAGGTAACGGGGGAAGTACGCAGGAATGGCCCGCATAAAGCTGACAAAAAACGAGCTCAAAAAACAAAAAGATTCCCTCAAACGGTTTCAAAGATATCTGCCCACCCTGCAACTGAAAAAACAGCAGCTGCAGCTGGTTATCAGACAGATTGAGGCCAAGGAGCGGGATGTCCGGGCTCAGCAGGAAAAATTCAAAACCCAGATAGACGCCTGGATAGAAGTGTTCGGTGATGAGTTTGACATAACCCCCTACACGGTCATTGAAAAGGTTGAGCGGGACCGGGGAAACATTGCCGGGGTTGATATTCCTGTGTTTAAAGGGCTCAGCTTTAAAAACCGCCCTTGGGACGTGTTGGCAACCCCTGTCTGGATTGACCCGGCGATTGAAAACATGAAAAAGCTGGTAGCCTACAGCGCCGAACTCAAGGTGCTGGAGATCCAGCGGGAACTGCTTGGCAAAGAACTCCGGATCACAACCCAGCGGGTTAATCTGTTCGAAAAGGTGAAGATTCCTGAAACAAAGGAACACATCCGTCGTATACGGATATACCTTGGTGACGAACAGACTGCCTCGGTTGTCCGGGGAAAGATTGCGAAAGGCAAAACGGTGAAGGTGTCCTAACGATGATTGCAAAAATGAAAAAGCTGTATCTGGTGCTTCTCGAATCACGGCGCACCGTGAGTATGGAAAAACTCCGGGAAGCGGGAGTTGTCCACCTGGAGGATTGTGCGGGAATGAATGAAACCCTGGGTGTTCTTAAACAGCGGCAGGGGCGGTTCATCAGGGCCCTGCGGGTTCTGGACGAATACCGCAGTGATGCATCTGTCGGGCATGATTCCACAGCCCTGCCGGCGGAAGAAGCGGTGGACCGGATACTGGAACTGACTGACGCCATCAAAATGAGAAAAGAGGCTCTGGGGAAAGCACTTCAGGAACTGCACCGTATAGGCGAGTGGGGTGATTTCGATCCAAAGAGTATAGAAGACATCGAGGCAGCGGGCAAAAAAGTCCGGTTGTTCCAGCTTTCCAGGGATCAGTACAAAGCCCTCCTTGCCCGCAACGAAGAACACATGAACGGGAAGGACCGGTCAATCTGGATTTTTCCCCTTGCCGGCAGGGACAAAACCGTTATCCGGTGTGTATCCGTCGGCCCGGTGGACATACCCCAGGATATAATACCTTTCAAACTGCCGGATGAACGGCGTTCCTTTATCGAGCAGGAAATTCAGGAAACCACCATAGCCCTGGATTCCATGGATCAGGAGCTGAAAAAACTTGTCTCATCCTGGGCATCGATAGAACAGGCCCTCTCCCAACTGGAAGAGGCTGTCGAGTTTGAATCGGCGACTGCCGGGCTTGGGGTCGATGAGGGGCTGTGTTATCTGAAAGGGTATGTGCCTGCCGCAGAGGTTCAGGCATTGAAGGCGTCCGCAGCGGAACACGGATGGGCCCTGCGGATAGAAGACCCTGCCGCGGATGATAATGTACCTACCCTGGTGCAGCGTCCGGGACCTGTGAAGGTCATCAAGCCTGTGTTCGACCTTATGGGTACCACCCCTGGATACATGGAATCGGATATCAGTTTCATGTTTCTTCTGTCGTTTACCTTGTTTGTGGCCATGATTGTCGGCGACGCGGGGTATGGACTCATTTTTCTGGCCCTCGGCGCCTTCGGGTATTTCAAGATGCCAGCGGGCAAGCGGCTGCCCTTTACCCTGACCATGGTGCTTGCAGCGGCGACGATAGCATGGGGAGCGGTAACGGGGACCTGGTTCGGTTCTGAAAGCCTTGCTTCGTTCAGCTTTTTCAAGGCAGTTGTCATTCCATCAATTGCCAGTTTTCCTGAAGAAGGGGTGAATTCTGTCCAGGCGGTGCAGTTGTTCTGCTTTTCCATCGGTCTTGTTCACTTGAGTCTTGCCCGGTTGGAAATGTTTTTCCGTACTCTGCCGCGGCTGAAGGCTTTTGCCGAATTGGGCTGGTGGCTCATGCTCTGCGGTCTGTATATCCTGGTGCTCAAAATTGTTCTGGGACTGGACGGACTTTTCGGTTATGAACTCAGCGGATACACGGTACCCCTTCTGGTTTCCGGGTTCGCTTTGGTGGTTGTTTTTTCAAATCAGGACGGCAGATTTTTCAAGGGACTTCTCGCCGGGTTGAATCCCATTAACCTTTTGCTGAATTTCCTTGATGGAGTCAGTGCCTTTTCCAACATAATTTCCTACGTACGCCTTTTTGCAGTAGGCCTCGCGAGTGTAGCCGTCGCCTCAAGTTTCAACCAGATGGCGGCGGGAATAGGATTCACCGGTCCTGCTGCGATTGGCGCTTCTCTTGTGCTCTTCATTGGCCACGGATTGAATATAGTCATGGGCGTGATGTCAATTGTCGTCCACGGAATACGTTTGAATATGCTTGAATACTCGGGGCAGTTAGGCCTTGAATGGTCCGGATTTCCCTATGAGCCCTTCGCGAGACGGGCGTGAAACAGTAATTTCTATACAAGGAGCAGAAAATGAATTTTGGTCTATTAGGCTTTTCGTCAGCAATCGCGTTTGCCGCAATCGGGTCCGCCTATGGCGCCGGAGCTGCCGGAATGGCGGCAGTAGGTGCATGGAAAAAATGTTTTTCACAAAACAAACCCGCGCCTTTCTTATTGGTTGCGTTTGTAGGAGCACCTCTGACGCAGATTATCTATGGTATGATTCTCATGAATGCCATCAAGGCTGTCGCCGCGCCGACACTCGCTCATTTGGGTATCGGGCTTTTCGGCGGTATTGCCATGGGTTTTTCCGCTTTTTTTCAGGGGAAGGCCGGCGCGTCTGCAGCCGATGCTCTTGCTGAAACCGGCAAAGGGTTTGTGAACTACATGATGGTTCTGGGTCTTATCGAAACAGTCGCCCTTTTCGTCATGGTTTTCCTTCTTGGCGTGGTATAAATAATCGCGGAATACAACTTGAATTGTTGTAACGGGAACGATGAACCATCCCGCCGGTATGAACAAGCTCCGGTGACCCTGCAAGGCACCTGACTTGTTGTGTACAGGGTTTCTTTTATGTTCATAAAAGCCTTGGTCAAAATGATGGCTGCACCCTTTTCTGCATCGGATCTGGTTCAATGCGGGAAAGGGTTTTTTTATGATCCGGGAAAGACAGTGTTGTACGGGGCAGCTTTGTTGTCTTTCGGTATTCGGATAATTCCCGCTTTACAAAACTATGGTATTCGTCGAAACTCATTAATGATGTTCAAGGGTAAAATAATTGTCGCGCTGGGTTTATTTATCACTCTGTTTTCTGCTGTTCCGATTTACAGTCAGGAGGATGCTCTTCCTGACTGGGTACGGCTTGAACAGGCGAAACGCCTTTTTGAAGAGGGACTTTTCGGCGAGGCCTTGGTGGTGTTCAAAGACCTGCGGGAATCAACCGACAGCTACCCGGAGGCGGATTTCTGGATTGGCCGGATCTATGAAGAGGAAGGGGAACTGTCTCTGGCCGAGGCTCAGTACCTGAAGGCACTGGATAAGAAGAAAGATCTGTATATGAATGATGACGTTTTGCTCATACTTGGACGTCTGGCGTACATATACCGGATTTCACGTCAGTATCATAAATACGAAGAAATACTCAAGGAGAGTTTGTCCTTTTCTCCGGTCTGGAATGCACCGGAAGCACCCAGGCGGTATCCGCTCATGGTGCGGACTCTCAAAGAAAAAGGGCTTGATAAACTTTTTGAACTTCACCGGATAGATAATTCCAAGGCCCTTCATGTACACAGCGAGCTCGGATTATATTATTACAGGACCGGCAGGTACGAGGAGAGTATACGGCATCTGCTTACTTCACTTCTTGCCGGGCTCACCGCCATTGTAACCGAAGTACGGTATACCGAACCGCTGTACGAGGCAGAAGGCGTCGAGGATCTCCTTCGAAAAGGACAGACCTCCGAACGTATTCAGTCCTATCTGGAAACAGTCTCATTTTATCCGGTAGCCTATTATCTTGGCGCAGCTCTCTACGCACTCGGCGAGATACGGGAGAGCAGGGCCCTTTTTTCCCTGGTGGCAAATTATGCGCCGTCCGACAGATGGTCAGCGGAAGCCATGCGGCAGCTTACCGATCCTTTTATAGAGCCTGTCCTGACAAGTGAAGAGTACTTTTATTTTTAATTTTACCCTCCTTCCCGGGCCGTGCCTCGCTTGAAAGAGCCTCATAAATATCGTACCTTTGCCCATAGCTTATGAAAAAACTCATTGTTAAGGGAGCCCGGGAACACAACCTGAAAAATATCGATGTAGAGGTTCCCAGGGACGCTTTAGTTGTGGTATCGGGCATGAGCGGAAGCGGCAAAAGCTCGCTTGCGTTTGATACGATTTTTGCTGAAGGACAAAGGCGCTATGTCGAGTCATTGTCCGCATATGCCCGTCAGTTTCTCGGCCGCATGGAAAAACCCGATGTTGACTATATCGAGGGGCTCTCTCCTGCCATTTCCATCGAACAGAAAACCACTCACAAAAATCCCCGCTCCACCGTAGGAACCGTGACAGAAGTATATGACTACCTGCGTCTGCTCTACGCCAGGATTGGTATTCCCCACTGTCCAAACTGCGGAAAAGTCATACGGGAACAGTCAATCGATCAGATTCTGGACACCATCATGATGGAGCCCGAGGGAGCACGATTAATGCTGCTTGCCCCTGTAGTCCGCGGAAGGAAAGGTGAGCACAAGAAAATCCTTGATGATGCCCTGAAAGCAGGTTTTCAGCGGGCACGGGTCAACGGAAAAATACTGTCTCTGGAAGAACCTGTCGAACTGGATAAAAAAAAGAAACATACCATAGAAATTGTCGTAGACCGTGTCAAAATGTCCGATGATACCAGGAAGCGTCTTGCGGAGTCGGTGGAAACCGCCCTGGAGGTCGCATCGGGACAGCTGTTGGCCGTCGTTATCGACGACAAGGACCAACGGGAGCTGTTTTTCAGCCAGCACAGCTCCTGTGCGGAATGCGGCATATCCATCCCGGAACTCCAGCCCAGGCTCTTTTCTTTCAATAACCCGTACGGCGCCTGCGAGGAATGCTCAGGGCTTGGCATGACCCTTGAATTCGATCCCGACCTGATCGTACCCGACTACAGTCTTTCCTTTAACGAAGGAGCGGTCTGTACCCATAACCCGGACGCCGCATGGCATCGGAGCAGTTTTGAATCCCTTGCCCGGCATTACGGTTTCAGTCTGGACACCCCCTTTGAAAAACTACCCAAAAAAATACTGGATATCATTTTCTACGGTACCAAGGATGTCATCGATTTCAGTTATGTGAATAAAAAGCGTACGGGGAAATTCGAGTACTCTTCGAGTTTTCGCGGCATACTCGCGGAGCTCAAGCGCAGATACCTCGAATCCTCATCAGACGGTGTGAAAGAGTGGCTTGAGCAGTATATGAGCCAGCGGGATTGTTCAAGCTGCGGAGGCAAAAGGCTGCGAAAGGAAGCCTTGGGGGTCACTATCAACGGGAAAAACATCTACCAGGTGGCGAGTCTTTCTGTAAGCGACAGCTTAAGCTTTTTCACAACCTTGTCATTGAATGAAACCGAAGCGCAGATCGCACGGCAAATACTGAAGGAAATCCGTGACAGACTCACATTCCTTCAGAGCGTAGGTCTTGATTACCTCACCCTCGAGCGGAAAGCGGCAACTCTGTCAGGAGGAGAGGCTCAGCGGATACGGCTGGCTACCCAGATCGGTTCTTCCCTTACCGGTGTTCTATACATTCTGGATGAGCCGACCATAGGTCTGCATCAGCGGGACAATCAGCGGCTTATTGATACGCTTTTGCATCTGCGTGATCTTGGAAATACCCTTATTGTTGTTGAACACGATGAACTGACTCTCCGGGCTGCCGACTATATTGTGGATCTTGGCCCAGGTGCCGGCATCCACGGAGGAACCATCACTGCCCAGGGAACTCTACAGGAAATTCTTGACAACAAACACAGTCTCACCGGAAGATTTTTAAGCGGTATGGATGCCATTCCGCCAAGGGAACAATTCAGGAAAGGGAATGGGAAGAGCATAAAAATATTCGGTGCCAAGGAACACAACCTCAAAAATATCGATGTGGAGTTCCCCCTGGGCACATTCACGGTGATTACCGGTGTATCCGGTTCGGGGAAGTCCACCCTTTTAGGAGACCTGCTGTTTCCCATTCTGCACAACGCGACGTCGAGGACCCGCTTTACGGAAGGGTCCTATAAAAGAGTCAGCGGTGTGGGGAATATCGACAAGGTCATAAATATTGATCAAAGTCCCATTGGCCGCACTCCCCGTTCAAACCCGGCAACCTATGTCGGTGTGTTTACCCCCATCCGGGACCTGTTTGCCTCCCTTCCCGAATCAAAGGCGCGAGGATACAAACCCGGAAGGTTTTCCTTCAATGTGAAGGGGGGCCGATGCGAACATTGTCAGGGTGACGGTACCATAAAAATTGAAATGCACTTTCTGCCCGATGTCTATGTGACCTGTGATGTCTGCCATGGCAAGCGTTTTAACAAAGAAACCCTTGATATTCGATATAAAGGGAAAAATATCCATGATGTACTGGAGATGTCGGTAGAAGAAGCCTGCGATTTCTTTGAGAAAATACCTGCAATAAAAAACAAGCTGGACACACTCCATTCCGTAGGTCTCGGGTATGTGAAACTCGGCCAGTCGGCCCTTACCTTGTCGGGGGGAGAGGCCCAGCGTGTTAAGTTGTCCCTTGAGCTTTCAAAACGCAGTACAGGGAAGACATTTTACATTCTGGACGAACCGACAACCGGACTTCATTTCGCCGATGTGAAAAAACTCCTTGAAGTCCTGCAGCTTTTGGCTGACAAAGGAAACACCCTGGTTCTTATTGAGCATAATCTGGATGTAATCAAACAGGCGGATTATGTCATCGACCTTGGTCCGGAAGGCGGCGACCGGGGCGGGATGGTGGTCGTCGCAGGTACGCCGTTGGATGTGGCCGCGTATAAAGGATCCTACACGGGGCAGTATCTCAAGGATGTACTCTAACCTGACCCGCAGTGCAGTTTGTATTCTCATTCTTTGTACGGTATTCCTCCGGACCGTTTCGGCACAGGAATATTCCGACAGTTTTCTTGCGACCCTTCCCATTGATATACAGAATTCTGATTTCATAGAACTTGCTGCCTGGTGCCGGCGTCTCGGCCTGGACAGCTCAGGGAAACGCGATGCCCTGGAACGCCGTTTATATGCCTATTATGACCTTGCTTACGTTCCTTCAGAAAAGAGGCCCGCAAAGATTGTGATCCAGAAAGCCGGTCTGGGCGGGTATGAGAAAATTTCCGAAGATGCCGAGTACATATCCCTGACGGGGGAGGTGTATCTTGAAATGCGGGATGAGGACAGCGGCGAAGTTCATACCATCACTGCAGACAGGATCATCTTCAGCGAGAACAATGACTCGGTCACCGCTATCGGCAATATTTCCTATATCCTGGACAGGGGAGATGTACAGGAAGTATTTTCCGGGGAACGCCTGACTTTCAACGTTAATCACTGGGGAGGTGTTTTTTTTGACGGGATTACCGAACGGGAAGAGGCAATAGAAGAGAAAAATGTGCGGTTCCGTTTCTCCGGTAAGCGCATTATCCGAGGTTCATCTGAAAAAATCCTTCTGGAAGGCGGTACCATTACTTCCAGTAAAAAAGATGATCCATATTATCATATACGCAGTGCCCGCATTTGGGTACTGGATGAAGGTGAGTGGGTGTTGGAGCATCCTGTTTTGT
>JAFGQL010000112.1 GCA_016935695.1 Spirochaetales bacterium | reverse complement strand
TTTGTCAAAACTCCATCGGGGATAACAATCGCAAGAAAACCACCAGGCTTCAGAAAATTCCAGCATTGCTCAATAAAAAGCACTTCGGTACTTTGATTTTCACGCCCTTGAACAGCTGTGCTTTTTGTATCGAGCCAGCTAACGTCTTTATTACCTAAATTGTATTGATGCAAATATGCTTTTTCTGTTTGCTTTACTGTACTGCCAAAAGGCGGATTGGTTATGATGTAATCGAAACTGTCATATTTAAACTCTTTGTTTCCACTTTTTGCTTGCATTGCATCAGCTTTTAATAAACCATCGGAAGAAATCACGTTCGTATGACCGTCATCGTGAATTATCATATTCATTTTCGCGGTACGGGCAATCTGTTCGTTTATCTCAATTCCGAAAAGATTCTTTTCTGCAAAGTCATGCCAGTGTGTCCAATGTTCTCTTGATTCTCTTGGGTCGGTTTCAAAATTTGGGAAATATTCATTTGCTTGTGCCCGAACTTTGTCAAGTGCATACAAAAGAAATCCACCGCTACCGCAAGAAGTATCCAATACTCGCGCTTCGTTATTAATAGGTAATGAGTTTACAATAAATTTTACAATGGCACGGGGCGTAAAATACTGTCCGAAATCTCCGCGGAAATAAGAACCCATGAAAGTCTCAAACGCTTTACCTTTACTGTCAAGGTCGGTAAGGCTCAAGCTGATACTTTCAAGATAGCCTACCACTGTTTTTACCTTTTGATGATTCAGCCTAACACTATCTTTGAAAACCTCTGGGTCTTTCTTTTGCCCCTCGGCATAAAGGGAAAGAATACGTTTATATAAATCTTCAGATATTTTAAGTTCTATTTTTGCAATCTGTTCTTTTGTTGCATTTTTTGGGATCGGTTCATTGAAAATTTGGAAATCATATGGTTCTCCTCTTTTTCGAGGTTTGCGCTCGTCCCAAATTTTACAGAAAATCAATTTGTCAAGCTCATCAAAAGCCTCAGAAGGGTTTAATTCACCACCGGCCCAAAGTGCTTGGTGTGCTTGTTTAAATCGTCTTGTTAGTTCGTCCTCGTCAATTACTTCAAGTTCAAAAAATTTCTGTTTGGTTTCGTCCTCGCCAGCATCTTCATTGGTAAAACGACCACCTTTTGCATATTTATATTTCTGGATTTCTGTAACACCATAGCGTGGAATGTCAGGAATTGTCTGTTTTACATTGCTGTCTTTGTCAACAAGGAAGTATTCATTTTTAATACCTGATGTTACCCAAAGGTATTTTATTGTTCCTGAAAGAGCATAGGCATAAGCGGCAGCTTGCTCAATTGCTTGGATAAATTCAAGTTCTGAAACATCAGCTTTTTTGCATTCAACAACAATATGTGGTTTTGTGCATTCATCGTCATTATAAACCACAATGTCTGCTTCTTTAACTGACGAACCCATTGTTACAGAAACAAATTGCTGAATCCGTTCTACTGGATAATTGTATGAAAGTACTAACTTTAAAAACACCTCAGCTTGTACTTGTTCTTCGGGATTGTTGTAATTCCGTGTTTTTCCTTGATGAATATAGGTAACCTTTTTCCGTTCTTCATCAAATGAAATTAAACCTTGTTGTAATCCTTTATCTATTATATCCATTATTATCCTCTTTCGTTAATTCTCTCTTCTCTTCGCCCGGCATGGACGCCGGGCGTCTTGGGGGCGGGATTAAGAAATCGTTTTTCAAATCTATCATATTTTCACCAAAAAGTCTGGCGCGGTTTTTCGTCTAACTACATGAAATACAGGAAAGGGCATCAAACGGGGCTCTTGCTATCGGGTATCAAGTTGCTACACTTAGTTGGTATGAACGTTATAGATGTACGTGTAAAAAACTGATGTTTCCCGGAGGTACATGATGACCGCACATAGGTACCTGATGTATTTTTTTCTGTTGGTAGGTATGTGCCACCATATGGGAGCCCGGCCCGTCAGAGTTGGCGTATACGATAATCCGCCAAAAGTCTTCTTTGATCCGGAAGAAGGCCCTTCAGGAATTTTTATCGATATTATTACCGATGTTGCCAAAAACGAAGGGTGGGAACTTTCCTTTGTTTACGGATCCTGGGAATATATGATGGCCGGCTTGGAGAACGGCGACATTGATGTCCTCCCCGATGTAGCATATTCCACGGCACGAGCCGAACACCTTGTTTTTAACACAATCACTGTGCTTCCATCCTGGCTGCAGTTTTATACCCTCGAAAAGAAGCCTCTCATGTCTTTTAATGCTCTTAAAGGAAAAACTGTCGCGGTTCTTGCAGGGTCTGTGCAGAAAAAGTTGTGTGAAGACCTGATGGTACGCTTAGGCATTGATCTCACAATACAAACCTATACGAATTACAGCGAATCAATCGATGCGGTATTGTACGGAGCGGCTGACGCTCTACTGGCAAGCCGCTTTTTTTCTTTTTCTTTACTTGGAAAGGATTTCTCGCCCTCGCCGGTCATACTGGATACCTCCACCCTTCATTACGCGGTTTATAAGGGGGGAGGGCAGGAGACGATAGTACCTGTGATCGATCGTTATGTAATGGAATACCTAAACAATCCCAGCTCGGTGTATTATCAATCCATTGAAAAATGGCTCCATCAGAAACCGCGGTATTTCCTTTCGGTCCGGACCCTTGTTTTCCTGCCTGTTCTTGTTTTTGTTAGCGGAATAAGCGTGTTTGCTGCATTTCGTTATCGTAGAAAAGCTTTCCTTAAAAGCCGGGACTATGAGCGTTCCTACAAGGACCTTCAGAATGCACTTCGTGTGATACAACACAACCGTGAGGATCTCGCCCGCTCTTTCAATGAAAGAGATACTCTCCTGCGGGAATTGTTTCACAGAACCAGAAACAATATGAGCATTATCATATCCCTTATGGCTCTCAAGGCAGAAACCTACGGTCACAGGGAGGTTTCCGCTTTTGCCAGGGATGTGGAACTCCGTATAATCCCCATGCAGCTGGCTCATGATATGCTTATTCAGACACAACAGCTGCATGCTATTGATACGGCCGAATATGTGGATACCTTAAGCAACCGCTTGTTAAGCAGGTATGCCGGAATACAGAACAGGGTGACCCTTGTTGTTGAGAAATCGGGCCGTTTTGATCTGTCAATAGACGCGGCGGTTCCTTTGGGTCTTGTATTTTCGGAACTTCTTGCCAATTCTTATCAACATGCTTTTACCCGGGGCCGCGAAGGTTTTATACGTATTGGTATTGATCAGGCAGAAAACAATATCATAATCCGGTATCAGGATAGCGGCCCGGGGCTTTCCTCTGATCTGGATCTGGCACAGGTTACTACCCTTGGCTTGCGCATCATTCAGGATCTAGTACGAACCCAGCTTTCCGGTAGTATTGATTTTTCCCGGGACAACGGTTTTTCCTGTACCATTGTCTTTCCTGCCGGCCCGGCACTGCCTCTTTAAAACCGCCGTTCCATATTCCGGTGGACGTAACACTGCATGCCCTCATTGGGAAAATCGTCCTTTATGCCTTTTAGGTCAGCAAGGATGGCCTCTAACAGGGTTTCTTTTACAAACACGATCACCGAAATGTTTTCTTCCGGCCAGGTGGCCGAACCTTCCCTTCTGCCGTGGCGGCCCCGGCCGTATACAGGGGAAAACCAGGTGAAGTTTTCGCCCATGCCGTGGTCTTCAAGGACTTCTATAATGTCGTCTTCCAGTACGCGGTTTGCGATGATTTCTATTTTTGTCACGGTTATTCTCCTTGGGGTGACAGTGCTGCCGCCACTTTCCTCTGACGTCTGCCCCGCCATTTTCTGTCCCTGTTCACCAGAGAATACACCACAGGTGTCACCAGGAGGGTAAGGAAGGTGCTGGCCATAAGGCCTCCGACAATGGTCTGGCCGATGGTCTGAATGGTTTCCGTACCTTCGGCGCCAAAGAATCCCAGAGGTACCATTCCCAGAATGGTGGTAAGACTGGTCATGAGGACAGGGCGCAGGCGGCTTCTGGCACCTTCCCGTACTGCCTGGGCCAGGGGAGTGCCTTTCCGCCGGAGGAGGTTGGTATAGTCCACCAGCACGATGCCGTTGTTCACGACAATACCGACCAGTACCACGACACCGACTATGGTGAACAGACTTAACGGCTGGCCGATGATGGAGTACACGGTGATGACGCCGATCAGCAGAAGGGGAATGGAAAAGAAAATGATGAAGGGATCCACCAGGGACTCAAAGAGGCTTGCCATGACAGCGAAGACCATGATGACCGCCACAATGAGAACTATTATCAAGGGGCTGCCTAAGCGCGAAATATCCCGTGCTTCCCCTGCGTAGCCGAGGCTTACGCCTTCGGGGACTATATAGCTTTCATTGAGAAACCTCTTGACCTGCTCCTGTACTGCGGTCGCGACGGTTCCGTCGGCTATGCTGGCTGTGACATGAATGACCCGTTTTTCATTTTCCCGGTCAATGTCCTTGGGGCCGATGGTCGGGACAAACGAGGCGATATTCGCTATTGCTGTCCGGGTTCCTGTTGGCGTAATGATGTACAGGGATTCCAGGTCAGGCAGACTGTCCCGGTCTTCTTCCTTGAGCTGGACAGTGACCGAGAGTTCCTCGCCTTTTTCCCAGTATGTGACGGGACTGGTTCCGTGAATGTAATTATTGACCGCCTGGGCTATGGAGGTCACTGTGAGTCCCAGGGCGGCAGCCCGGTCCTTGTTTACGGCAATACGGTATTCCGGCGCTCCGCTTTCCAGAGAGGAAACCGGATCGACAATATCGGGGAGCTGCCGCAGGAGGTCCCGTATCTCTCCGGCGGTCCTTCCCGCCAGATCCAGGTCGCTGGAGATGATCTCTATATCGATCGGGCTGCGGGAACCGCCGTAGCTCCGTCCCGAGGAAAACTGAAACACGGCGTCGGGGAACTGGTTTAAATAGGGGCGCATTTTTTTCTGTATGTCCGCGGGGCTGTCGATCTGGTCTTTCAATGGTGGCAGGGTTATCTCGATGCGCCCTGAGTTGGAACTGGATGAGCGCCAGCCTCCGGACCCGGCGGTGAGGATCAGGTCCTCGTAGCCCTGTATATTGGTTTCTATCAGGTTTTTCATGTCTGTCAGTACTGTCTGGGTCCGGTCGAGGGAGGTTCCGATGGGCATGGTCAGGTTGATGGTGACCGAATCGTCGGACTGTGACTGGGGCTGGAGCTGAAGGCCGATGGTGGTGGCGCGGGTAAGCGAAATCATGAAAAGGACGCCCACGAAGCTCAGCACCAGAAGACGGTTGCCAAGGGCGAATTCCAGAACCCGGGAGTAGGCGTTTTCCAGTCCCGTGAAAAACCCCTCGAATGTCCTGTCAATGCGCTGTAAAAGGGGGTTCCTGATCGGCCGCTGGGTGCGGGAATCAATTTTCAGATAGGTCGAGGCAAGGGCCGGCACCACCGTCAGGGCTACCACCAGAGACGAAATGAGGGAGATGACCACGGTGAAAATCATGTCCTGGAACATCTGGCCGATCATCTCCAGCTGGTTTTTCCAGATGATCAGGGGAATGAACACACAGAGGGTTGTAAGGGTAGATGCCACAATGGCAGTAACCATTTCCTTGGACCCGAGAATGGCGGCGGATTTCAGTTTTGCCCCGCGTTCCCGGTATTTATAGATGTTTTCCAGAATAACGATGGAATTGTCCACGATCATGCCCAGCCCAAGAATGAGGCCGGTGAGGGAAATCATGTTCAGGGTGAGATCAAAGAAATACATGGCCCCCAGGGTAATGAAGATGGAAACGGGAATGGAGGCTCCTATCACCAGGGTGCTTTTGACGCTGCGGAGGAACAGGAACAGGATGAGCATTGCCAGAAGGCCTCCCTGGATTGCCGACAGATAGACCTGGTCCAGGATGACCGAGATCATGGTGGTCCGGTCGTAGAGTATCTCCAGGGAAATGCCCCGGGGCAGTTCGGCGTTGATGGAAGGGAGGGCTTCGCGGATGGCGTTGGACACCTGGACGGTGTTGGTATCGCTTTCGTTCATGATCTGGACGTACACCGAAGGGGACCCGTTGATGAACACCCGGCTGCGTGTGTTAACGGGCTGTATGGCAACGTCTGCCACGTCTTCCAGCCTGACTACGTTGGAACGGTTCACCGAGCCTCCCGAGCTTACCGTCGCTATCTGTCTGATGACGGTCCGCCGGATGTCGTTCAGGTTCTCAAACCGTTCGTTGATGCGCAGCCGGTATTCGGTCCCTTCCTTTTCCAGCGATCCGCCGCTCAACAGGATGTCCTGGCTTGCCAGGGCCTGGGTAACCGCCGATATGGTGATGCCGTAGGCTTCCATGCGGTTAAGGGAGAGGTCCACCGTCACTTCCTTCACTTCTCCGCCGGTAACCTCGGCAGAGGCTACTCCCTCGACCCGTTCAAGCCGGGGCTGGATGATGTCCTCCGCCAGGCTGGTGAGGGTGTCGGAGGACTCGTTGCCCGTGACAATCAGGCGCATCATGGCCCAGTTGGAAGAGTCGAACTTGCGGATCTGGGGCGAGTCGGCTTCGTCGGGGAGGGCAGAGGCGATACGGGAGAGGCCGTCGCGGATGTCGTTGGTGGCCTCATCCAGGTCTACGCCGTAGTCGAACTCAAGACGGACCGAACTGCGTCCCTCGGCGGAAGTGGAACTGATGGTTTTTACGCCGGTGATGTTTGAAAGCTGTTTCTCTATCCTGGTGCTGACACTGGCCTCCACCTCTTCGGGGCTCGCGCCGGGAAGACTGGTAGAGATCATGATGACGGGCCAGGTTGTTGAGGGATACATGTCTACCGCCAGGTCGGGAACCATGAAGGCCGCAAGACCGGTGAACAGCAGGGTCATGATAAGGATGGTAACCGGCCGGCGGACTGACAGTTCGGTGATATTCATCCTATTCCTCCGTACTCACACCCTTGACGATCCTGACTGCCGTACCGTCGGTCAGGGAAGAAAGCCCCTGTATGACCACCTCTTCGCCCCGGGAAAGGCCGGAGGTGATCTCTACCAGATCGTCGCTTGCAAGGCCTGTGGTCACGATGCGGCGCTCCACGGTCCCGTTTTCCTTTGGTACGAACACAGCCTTGTCTTCATAGTAGGAGGTAACGGCTGTCGCGGGTACGGCGACCACCTGTTGGCGTTCCTGTGTTATCAGGCGTATGGTGGCGAACATTCCCGCCCGTATCCGGGGGTCCGGGTCAGTCATTTCCAGCTTTGTTTCCAGGGACCTGCTGGCCGGATCCACTACGGGATTCAGCTGTATGACCCGGGCCTCGAATTCCGTACCCGGGAAGGCTTCGAAGCTCACCTGGGCGCTGAGGCCTGTTTTGATATTGGTAATGAACCGCTCAGGGATATAGGTGATGATGGACAGGTTGGCAAGATCGCCGATCACTGCGATGGACGTGCCTGTGTGGACAGTGTCGCCGACGTGCGCGTTCACGGCGGTGACGGTTCCGGTGATGGTGGAGCGCACATTGCTGATGGTGTAGACCTGGCCCGGTGTCGAGGGGTCAACCACGCCGATGATGTCGCCCTTGTGGACATAACTGCCGAGCTTCACCTTCCGTTCAATAAGCTTTCCCTGGGCGTCGGGATAGATGTCGATTGACACATCGGAGACCACGTCACCATTAATCCGGATGAAGGTGCTCACAGTCCTCAGCTCGACAGTTTCCGTCACCACGGCGATCCGGTTGGTCTCACCGTTTCCTTTCCCTCCGCTGACCGGTGCGCCTGGAGGGCCTCCCGGCTTTTGTCCGCCCATCGCCGGGGTTGAGGGTTTCATCATGAAGCCGACAAGAACGAATCCCGCGGCTATGATAACAAGAAGAATGATCTGTATGATCCGGTCGGTGCTCAGTTTGCTCATGTTCTACTCCTGGTATGACAGTTCCTCGCCGATATCCAGCCCCAGGGCATTTTTTAAGGCGATGAAGTTTTTACGGTACTGATACTTGCTCTCCAAAAGATTTTGCTGTGCCACAAGAAGGTCCTGCTGGGCATCGTCCAGGTTCATCCGGGATGTCTTGCCTGTGGAAAAGGCAAGGCGGGCCATTTCGTAGGAGGTCTCCGACAGTTCCAGGTTCAGGGTGGAAATGGAAAGGCTTTCGGCGTCGGTACGGAGGATGTTTACCAGATTTATGATTTCGAGGGCTGCCTGGTGGGACAGGGTTTCGAGGTGGTGTTTGGCTCTTGTTATCTCGTCCTTCTGCTCAAGGATGGCCAGGGATGTGGAGGAAACGGGCAGATAGCCGGTCAGGTTGAATGACAGGCCCAGGGAAAGACTGAGTTCCGGTTCATCCTGAATGGACTGAAAGGTCCCCGTGTCCAGGGTGTCGGAGACTGATGCCGACAGGTTCAAGGACGGCAGACGCGCGACCAGACGCTGTCTGGCAAGGCCGCTTTCCCGAATGGCGACGGCAGCAGACTGGGCGCGGATATCAGCGCGCTTGTCCAGATATGTGGCAATCAGGCGGTCTGCGTCGAGGTCCAGGGTCCGGGCGTCTATTGTTCCTTCAAGGGATACTTCACTCATGGGGTCGATCCCCAGAACCAGGAGAAATTCCTTCAGCCGCGCCTGGTAGGCCGCCTTTTTGCTTTCGTACACGGGAACGAGGTTTGCCGCGTTCACCCGGGCCTGGAGTACGTCCAGCTCCGGCGCAAGCCCGTTATCGAAGCGTACTTTTGCCTGGGCGTACAGATTATCCGCCAGTTCAATGTTCCGTTTTTGAATATCCAGATTGCTCCGCTCTTTGAGCAAATAGTAAAATTCGGTTTCCACGGCGTACAAAAGGGAGCGCCGTACTTCTTCGTGGGACAGCAGTGCCGACTCGTACTGCAGATTGAGGGTGCGTATCGCGGCTGCCATGCCGCCGGTAAACCCTATGCTCAACCCCGTGCTGAGGGTCATCCGCGACAGACTT
>JAFGQL010000111.1 GCA_016935695.1 Spirochaetales bacterium | reverse complement strand
CGGCTTTGAGTTTTTCTTTTACCTTGGAATCCTTTGGGTCCCCCAGGATTTCGCCGCGTTCGCAACGGTTTCCGGTAATAAAGGAGCTGCCGTCGTTGAAGGTTATTACGGTCCTGTTACAGTTGTTCGAGCAGAAGTGACACAGGAACCCCGTTTGCTTTGTGTAAGAGAATTTTGTAAGTGCCGCAAATCCGGGGAAGCAGGAAGATCGATCATGTTGGGGCAGGGTTTCCATATGGGTTTTCGTCAGGAGGGCAATCCCTATGGCTCCCATTTCTCCCGGATAGGGTGCCCGATGAACTTCCTTGCGTGAAAACAACTCAAATGCCCTGAGCACTGCGTCGTTTTTAAAGGTGCCTCCCTGAACGACGATTTTATCTCCCAATAGATCCAGATTGGACATCCGGATTACCTTGGTAAAGACATTCTCTATGATGGAGCGGCACAACCCGGCCATGATATCGTCCGGGGTTTTACCGTTTTTCTGCTCAGTGATAATGGAGGAGTTCATGAAAATAGTGCAGCGGGATCCGAGGCGCGCCGGTGATGTAGAAGCAAACGCCATCCCGGCAATGTCCTCAACCCGGATGTCCAGGGATTTTGCGTAGGTTTCCAGAAAGGAACCGCAGCCTGCTGAACAGGCTTCGTTCAGAACTATGCCCGTTACGATACCGTCGCTTATGGTAATGGCCTTCATGTCCTGGCCGCCAATGTCCAGGATGAAACTCGCACCGGGTACATACTCAAGAGCGGCTTTTGCGTGGGCGACGGTCTCCACGGTGTGGTAATCGGCTTTGAACGCAGAGGCAAAAAGTTTCTCGCCGTACCCGGTGGTTCCGAGGCCGAGGACCTTCAATGTGATACCCATATCTGTGTATTTCTGGTACAGATCCAAAAGCCCTGCACGAATCACAGTGAGGGGATCACCGTTGTTGTTGGAATAAAAGGAATCGACGACGTCTCCCTGTTCGTTTATAAACGCAAATTTTGAAGTAGTAGAGCCTGCGTCAATGCCGATGTAGACAGCGAGTTCCCCGGAGGTTTCTGTGTTTTCGGGCAGGGGGGCGGCAGCCGTATTCCTGTGGCGGGCATAAAACGCTTCCTGTTCTTTTTCGTCTGCAAAAAACGGGGTAGCCGGGAAGTCGTTGGTTTCGCTGAACTGTGACTGAGGCCGTGAAAGGGCTATTGCCGCGTCAGCCCTGTCATAGCGGCTTTCCTCGTCTTTAAACATGATGCCGATCGACAGTGCTGTGCCGTGGGCGACAATGATTTCCGGATGTTCCGGGAGTATGACGTCCCCGGTACCAAGACCGAGGCGTGATGAGAACACATCAATCAGTACCGGATTGAAGGTAAGGGGCCCGCCTTCGAAAATGACGGGGCCGGAAATTTCCATGCCCTGGGCAAGACCGCCGATGGTCTGTTTAGCAATCGCATGAAAGGTGGAAAGTGCGATGTCCTCTTTGTGCACGCCCTGGTTTAACAGCGGTTGGATATCTGTTTTGGCAAACACGCCGCAGCGGCCGGAAATGGGATGGACTGTAGTTCCCTGTTGTGCGTAACCGTTGAACTCGGGAGTCGTGATTTTTAACAAGGTTGCTATCTCGTCGATAAAGGCTCCCGTTCCTCCTGCGCAGCTTCCGTTCATGCGCATGTCCGATGCCATTACCTGTCCGGTGATATCGTCTTTTCGGAAAAAAACCACTTTTGCGTCCTGGCCGCCAAGTTCTATGGCCACCTTGGTGTCGGGGAAAAATTCCCGGATAGCCAGACTGTTTGCCACGACTTCCTGGATATAGAAACCGTCAATGGCTTTCGCGATTATGCGCCCCCCGCTGCCGCAGACCGCAACGCTGAAATTTTTACCGGGAAATGCGTCATGGGCTTCATTGAGAATATCCCTGGCTACTTCCGCCTGTCGGGCACCGTGGCGTCGGTAGGCACTGAAAAGCAGTTCCTTGGTTTCAGGATTTATAAGTGCAATTTTTATGGTGGTAGAGCCGACATCCAAACCGGCCCACAGGGTATGTTGATTCATGAGGGTGCGTTCCTTATTATGCGCAGCAATGTGCGCTTACGATGGCTGTGCAGGAATGGCAGTACAAGTGATTCTGCAATCCGTACTTACTGTAATGACAATCACGTAAAAAAAGTGTACTGATTTTGCCTGCGGACCGCAAGAGGAACATTACCGCGAAATACAAAAACGCATTACCGGGCAGGTTCGCCAGAAAAACAACTGCAGACACGGGGTATTCTATCTGTTTTTTCCCTACTGCCGTCGGCGGTCTTCCTGTATACTCTTTTACAAAAGATGTTTATGGAGGAAGGCAATGGCGCAGTTATTATATAAAACCGTTGGAGGAAAGCAGGTCTCGGGGTTCAGGACCTGAAGACCGGTATAAAATTCCAAAAGCATCGCTTCTTATCCCGGTAAGGTCCCGGCATCCCCCTGTTCGTTTTTTTTACAAGGAGGGACCTGGTGGAACTCATACAAGGTGAACACCTTTCATATCATAACGGCAATAAGGAAATACTCAAAGACGGACAGTTCCGTATTCTCGAAGGAACAAGCTGCGGGCTGATCGGACCCAACGGTGCGGGGAAAACCACCCTGATCCGGCTGATTCTGGGTCAGGAAATTCCCGACAGAGGCAATCTGTACGTGCAGCCGGGGCTTTCCATAGGCTACGTGCCCCAAAACCAGGAACAGACAAGCTGCAGCTCTGTCGGTGAATTCATTACCGCCGAAGCGGACGCAGTATATGAGAGGATGCGCCGCCTCGAAGAGCGTATGGCCGAAGGCGGGGAAGATACCATTGAGCTGATGGCTGACTATGAAGGGGCAGTCCAGGATTTTGAACAACACGGCGGATATGGCGCTATGGAGAAAGGGGAGCAGCTTTTACGCCGCCTCGGGCTGGACAGCAGTATGGACCAGGAAATGGGTACCCTGTCCGGGGGGGAGCGGAGCCTTGTGTTTTTTGCCAAGGCGCTTCTGTCCGATCCGAAACTGCTTATCCTTGATGAGCCTGGAAACCACCTCGATTACCTGGGGCTGGCCTGGCTGGAAGCCTTTTTACAACACTATGAAGGCACCGTACTGGTGGTTTCCCATAACAGGTATTTGCTGGATGCAGTCTGTAAGGAATTGCTGCATATAGAAGGAGGTGTGCTGACTTCCTTTACCGGCAATTACTCACGGTACAAGGCCGAAGTGCTGCGGAACGCAGTCGTCATGAAAAACGCCTTTGAGGCAAGCCGTCGGCGGCAGGCGGAACTTGCAAAAAAAATCAATCAGCTGCAGAGCATCGCAATGAGTCAGTACAATCCGCCGGCGAGGGTCATGAACCAGCTTGCGGCGGCAAAGCGGAAATACCAGGATGAAGTATCCAGGGATCTGCACCGTCCCGACGTGGCCGGCAACCCGATAAGCCTGGAGATAGCAGGGGAGGCCTCCCGGTCGGACATTGCCCTGCGGGTGGAGGGTTTCACGCTTTCGTATGGAGAAAAGGAGCTGTTGAGGTCTGTGTCCCTGGAAATAGCATGCGGTGAACGGGTTGCCCTGGTAGGACCGAACGGCAGCGGCAAATCCAGTTTTCTCAACGCCCTTGTCGGCCGGGGCGGCTGGGACCACCCGCAGCTGAAAATTGGCCCCGGTCAGAAAATCGGCTATCTGTCCCAGGTGCCGGCCTTCAACAGGGAAGCACGGACGGTAGAAGATGAGGTCCGCAGCTGGGGGGCCCTGACAAAAGAGGCCGGGTTTTCCCTCATTCAGGGCATGGGGTTCTCCTATGAGGATATGGGCAAGAGTCTGTCGGTGCTGTCAGGAGGAGAGACCAGCCGCCTGCAGCTTGCGCGTTTTACCTATCAGAAAGTGAATTTCCTTATACTTGATGAACCGACGAATCACATGGATATTGAGAGCAGGGAAGCAATTGAGGAGTCGGTTTCCGCTTTCAAGGGAACGATCCTGGTTGTGTCCCATGACCGGTATTTTCTTGATACCCTGGTTGACCGGGTTGTTGAAATCCGTGAAAAGGCTTTTGTATCGTATCCGGGGAATTTTTCCCGGTTTTTCCATGCGCGGTATCCCGTCCTGCCGCGTTTGAAAGGTGATGTAAAGCGGCGCGGCGGAGAACGCACAAGCTATCAATCCGGAGAAAACAGCGTAACCTCAATTGAACGTCGTATTGAAGCCGCCGAAACGGAAACAAAGGCCCTGGAAAAGGAACTGAAACGCTGCCTTGAAGCCAACGACATGAAAGCAGGCCATGCCGTGTCGGTACGGCATGAAAAGGTGCTGAAATTGCTGGACAAGCTGTATGCCGAGTGGGAAGCTTCCATGTAGAATCCACGCAGTACCAACCTGGAATAGCTGTTTCCTGACAAAAAACCGGAAATTCATCGACAGGGTGATATAGAATGATTGAGGGAGTAATCACTATATGCTACACTGGGTACATGAAACCTTTACAAAACATCGCTTACGCAGTTGTGGTCCTGCTCATCCTTGGATGTGCGACACCGGAAGGTGAAGCCTTCTCAGATTCCCAAGATGTTCCCCAGGCCAGGGCCGTGAATTATGTACAGACCCATGGAAAACTGCAGGTTCAGGGACCGCAGTTGCTGGATGCATCCGGAGCTCCGGTCCGCCTTAAGGGTATGAGTTCTTTCTGGATCAACTGGAGTACCGGCGGTAAATACGCCAACGCGAACGTGGTGGAACAGCTTGTGAAGGACTGGGGCGTATCCGTGTACCGGATTGCCCTCGGGGTGAATCCCGGGGACAAAAGCGGGTATGTCCACAGGCCCGGAACACTGTTACCCATGGTGAGGGAGACGATCGAAGCCTGTATCGAGCTGGGTATTTATGTCATTGTCGACTGGCACGCCCACGACACCCTTGGATACCTTGAGGAGGAAAAGGCCTTCTTTTCCCTGATTGCCCGGGAATACGGCCATACGCCTAATATCATCTACGAGATATGGAACGAGCCCACATCCATGAGCTGGTCCAGGCAGATCAAGCCCTACTGTGAGGCGGTGATAAATGAGGCCATCCGCCCCTACGATCCGGACAATATTATTATTGTCGGCAGTTCAACCTGGTCTCAGGATGTACACAAGGCTGCTGCCGACCCTATTGAGGGAGACAATCTCATGTATTCCCTGCATTTTTACGCAGGCACCCACGGTTCAGCACTCCGCAGCCAGGCGGAAAGAGCAATGAAAAAGGGGATAGCCCTGTTCGTGACTGAATGGGGTACCTCCAACGCCGACGGCGGAGGCGGCGCAGACCGGAAGCTGTATGTAAAGGAAAGTGATATCTGGATTTCCTGGATGGACGCCCATGGTTTGAGTTGGCTGAACTGGTCGGTAGCAGACAAGGATGAAGTTTCTGCGGCCCTCAAACCCGGCGCACCGACCAACGGGTTGTGGGGAACCTCCTGGTTGAGCCCTTCGGGGGTCTATATTAAAGGGAAACTCCTGGAGTAACGGCCCCGTACGGCCATTATTTGACCCAGGCACATGATAATTGTATTTTAGTTCTATTGCTATGCAGTGGGGCAGTGTGCGGTATGAACTGCGGAGACTATATGTTACGAAGGAGTGACTATGAAATACAGAAGAATGGGGAACACGGGACTCAAGCTGAGCGAGGTTGCCTACGGTTCCTGGCTGACGTTTGCGAATCAGGTTGAACTGGATAATGCACGGGCCATTATCGAACGCGCGTTCGAGCTCGGCATTAATTACTTTGATACTGCCGATATCTACGAGAAAGGGAAAGCGGAATCATTGCTTGGAGAAATACTCCCCCGGTACAACAGGCGTCATTATGTTGTGGCGACCAAGACTTTCTGGCCCATGAGCGGCCACGAAACCGACAAGGGCCTTTCGAGGAAACACATAAACGACTCGATTGACGGAAGCCTGGAGCGGCTGAAAATGTCCTATGTGGATATTTTCTATTGCCACCGCTATGATCCGGAGACTCCCCTGGTTGAAACCATAGAGGCAATAGAAGATATCATCCGTCAGGGGAAAATCCTGTACTGGGGTACAAGTGAATGGACGGCTGACCAGATCCGTGATGCAGTACGCATCTGCGAGGACCGGGGCTGGCACAAACCGTCGGTGAATCAGCCCTTGTACAATCTGATCAACAGAAACATAGAGAAATCCATCCTCCCTGCCTGTGTGGAAAACGGCATGGGGACTGCAAATTTCTCGCCCCTGGCCCAGGGAGTCCTTACAGGCAAGTATTCCAAGGGCACCATTCCGAAAGGTTCCCGGGGGTCGAACGAGTCCCAGAATATGTGGATGAAAGACCAGCTGTCGGACCTCGAGCTTTTAGGCAGGATAGATTCACTTGCACCCATGGCAGAGAAATACGGAATTACCCTGGCACAGCTTGCCCTTGCCTGGGTGTTGAAAAATCCGGGGATCACGTCGGTTATCATCGGCGCGACGACTGTTTCCCAGCTGGAAGACAACGCCGCGGCCTCAGGTGTGGTTCTTGACGATCCCGATTACCGTAAATTGAACGAGTTGTTCCCCGCCTGAAAGGAGGGGGGGCAACTGTTTCTCAGACCGCGGGTACGTCCTCGTGTCTGGCTTCGCCGCCGGTGACGAAATTCATCAGGATGAAGGCTGCGGTCATACAGAGGGCGGCAAAAAGGAATATCATCCTGTAGCCGGCAATGTCGATGATGCCCCCGGTGACCGGCGGTGCGGTAATCGATGATGCCTGGGAGAAAAAATAATACAGGCCGGTATAGATACCCATGTCGGCGTAACTCGCCATCTGCCAGAGCATGGGAAACGAGTTCGTGACCACCGACCCCCAGAACATCCCAAAGAAGAACATCAGGGCCCAGAAGCTTGCCAGCCTCAAGCCCGGTGAAAGCATAAGCCCTTTTGTAACGGGATCGTGGAAAAACAGCAACAACAGGACGATGGCGAGGGAAACCAGGCAGATACGGATGGTAGTCCGGCGGCCGATTTTATGGGCCAGAATTCCCGACGGAATGGCAAAGAGGGCATAGGCTATGGCGACCATACCCGCTGCCAGGGCCGCGGTGCCGGTGCTCGTTCCCAGATATTCAATGGAGTAGAGGCCGATGAACGGCAGAACCCCCTGATACCCCAAAAACCAGATAAAAAGGGAAATCAGAATAAGCAGGGCGCTCTTGTCCTTGTGGGCAAGGATGAGCTTGAGGCTTTTCCCTACAGGGACGCGCTCTTCCTTTTGTTCCGAAGGAATTCCCCGCCGTTCTTTTACAAAGAAAAACAGCAAAATGGTTGCCAGTGCCACGAGGAGCCCGGCGAGGGGAAAGGGCAGCACGTCTTTCATGGTGCCGAGGCCGGGAACGGGTATCGCTACATCCATAAGCCGGGCCAGGCCGACTGTCCCGACGATCGCGGCAATACCGCCCATGGTGTTGATGACGCCGTTTGCCTCTGACCGGTAGTTCCCCGGGATCATGTCCGGCATGAGCGCCACGACGGGGCCCCGCGCGGCCTGTTTGAAAACATTCAAAAGGAAAATGAGCACAATGAGCATGACCAGGCCGAAACGGGCCGAAATGGGAATCAGGGCGAAGGCGATGGCAGTCAGGGGAAGAGTGACCACGATGTAGGGCATTCGTCTGCCGATGGGGGTTACCGTCCGGTCTGAGAGGGCTGCAACAATGGGAATGAGGAAAATGGCGAAAACATTGTCCAGGGTCATGATGCTGCCGATGATGCCCTTGGACTGGATGAACCGCCCCAGGAATACCGGGATATAGGTGTCATAGAGGGGATCCATCAGTCCCATGGTGAAAAAACCGAGTCCGATCAAAAAGGTAATGCCGTAATATGGTGTAAAGCCTTTTGTATTCATGAAACGATGGTATCACTGAAAACGCCCCCTGGCTATTGAAAAAAACACCAGGTGTGATAGATTTGAGCTGTAGAAATTAGCAATAATGGAGTAAATATGCACAAAAGATATTCTATGATTTTTCTGGCAGTTCTTGCCGTTTTGTCAGCCGGCTGTTCGATGTCGGGCAGCAGTGATACAGACGACGGTACTGGTGACGCTGACGCGGAAATCCTTCTGGATGCTGCGTATTACACAGACATTCATGGCTGGAACCTCTCACGGGGTCTGGATGCAACAGTGCTTGGCAGGGGAATCAACCTGGGCAATTACCTTGAAGCGCCCCGCGGTGAGGAAAACGACGGGGAAGGTGTATGGACCGGAGGAAGAAAGGTTACCCGGGAAGACATAACGCGGATAGCGGAAGCAGGATTCGCGTCGGTCCGTATCCCCTGTAAGTGGACGGACTACATGGAACTATCGGATGATGACGGCGACGGTGTGCTTTATGAATTGATGTCAGTCGGCGGGTACAGCCGCCTTGACCGTGTGAAGGAACTCCTCGGATGGATTGATGATGCCGGGCTGAAGGCGGTCTTAAATGTGCACCATTATGAGGATATGATGCATGTGGCAGATTCAGGCTTGAGTCTGGAAGGTCACATGGACCGGCTGGCCGCGCTGTGGGACCAGTTGAGCCGGGAATTCCCGCTGAGTGAATATCCCGTGTCTTTCCTGGTTTTTGAACTTCTGAACGAGCCCAATGGGGACATGGGTTATGACCACTGGAATACCATGCTGGACAGGCTTGTTGATGTTATATGGACAGATAACTCCATGTGGCAGGTATCTGGAACCGTACAAAGGAAGATCATGATAGGGACTGCCAACTGGGGCGGGGTTCCGGGGCTTTACGAGCTGAACCTTCCTTCGTCCTGCACACCCTCCAACACCATCATCACCGTTCATTATTACGAACCTTTTCATTTTACCCATCAGGGAGCGGAGTGGAATGAAGGTGCCGATGCCTGGATTGGGACCAGATGGCTTGGCTCCCAGGATGATCAGGCGCCGTTGATAACGCTCCTTGACAGTGTAGGGACCTGGAATACGAAAGGGTTTGAAGTGTTTGTGGGTGAGTTCGGCGTGTATTCCAAATACTCCAATCCGGGGGACCAGAAGGCCTGGACTGCATTTATTGCCCGGGAAGCCGAAGAGCGGTCCTATTCCTGGGCGTACTGGGAATATGCCGCCGGTTTCGGCGCTTATGATACTTCAGCAGGAGAATGGCGTTCCCAGCTTATTCAGGCCCTTATTCCTGAGACTGTGGATGAATAGCAGGCCAGTAAATCCAGGGGAATGTCGCGGGCCTGTCGTCGAATCTTCAACAGCGCCCCGCACTCCTGCCTGCATGAACAGGTAGTAATCGCCAGTCTCAGGAAGGTCTTTTGCGAAAGGATCGATCCTTCAATCGCTTTCAGGTGCTCTTCCTGATGAAGGGTGTTTTTCTCTACCAGCTGATAACTTTGACAGGCTACCAGAATGAGAACAAACCAGGTAACGAAAAAGACGAACTGAGGTTTGTATCATTACTGGTACACCCGGATCCAGTCCACATACAGATATTGCGGGAATGCCGTTATTTCGTCGGGGTATCCTCCCCAGGTGCCGCCGACTGCGAGGTTCAGCAAAAGGTAAAAGGGTTTTCTGAATTCATCAAACTCTTCTCCTTGAATGTTTTTTTCAAAGTAATAATCCCCGTCAATGCCGATACGGACGGTATCGGCCGTCCATTCAAGTTCGAACACATGGAAAACGCGGAGATTTTCCGCTGTTTTTATACTTCCGGCATGGGCGTGCTCACCTGAAGTATCTGCCCAGTGGAGCGCCGCGCGGGCTTCGTTGTCGTTTCCGGCACCGGATCCGTCCCCGCCGATGAGTTCCAGGATGTCTATTTCTCCGCTTGCGGGCCATTGGCCTTCATTGCCCAGCATCCACAGAGCGGGCCAGATTCCCTGGCCGAAAGGCAGGGCCATACGCGCGGCGATTTTTCCGTACTGCCAGGACTTTTTGTCTTTGGTGACCATCCGGATGGAGTCATAGGCATGGATACCGTGGGAAGACTCTTTCATTGACGCTTTGATAACCAGTACGCCGTCCTGAATGAAGGCATTGTCGCCGCCGGTACCGTTATCCACATAATCCTGCCACTCGCCGTTCCATTCATGGCGCCATCCCGTGTCCCAGGTTTCGTAGGACCAGACCGAGGTGTCAATCCCGGGGCCGTTGAACTCATCCTCCCAGGCAGGTTCATAGCCTTCACCGGGGGTCCATGTATCTCCAGAAGTATCAGGGATATTCATTTCATTAAAAGGTACAGGGGGATCGGTGTTTGCAGACGAGCAGGAAGATAAAAGGCTCAGTGTGAGCACAATCATAACTGGGATTGTGAATAACTGTTCTTTGGTGTGTGACAGGCGGATCATTGGTTTTTCCTTTTTGCGGCAGATGGTGTCCTGCCAGTGATTGAAATGTTTGAATTACTGTTCCTTTGTGCAGCTGTATGTTCAATCGGGGGCGCATATCCCGGGTATACGTACCGGGGATAATCCTTGGTAAAGCTTTTTTCGAATACCCGGATTCCCCAGGTGGTGTTCTGTAATGGAAAGATCAGCCGGCGGTCGATGACGGTAAGCGGCAGGACATGTGAAACGGTGATGATCAGCACATAACAGACGGAATTCAGTATTAGCCCGGGCCATCCGCCTGTGGCATTGACCAGTGGAGCGGCAAAACGGAGGTATGAAAGTATCAATACCGTACAGAAAGCTCCAATTAATGCCAGGAAAAGTATTATCCGCAGGATTGATGTATTTATGGCGTTACAGGGGCAGATGTTGATGCAGCGGTTGCAGGATTCGCAGGAGAAATTCCAGTACGGTGTGGCGCCGGCCATGGAGATTGCCCCGGCAGGGCAGGTTCGTGCGCACAGACCGCAGGAATTGCAGGATGTGTCGGCGATGAACAGCTTCCCAAGAAAACGCCGGCCAAAAAGCTGAAACAGCATGCCGAGGATATTCATGACAATAAAGGAAACCCTCCCTGTATACAGTGATGTCCCGCCTGATATCAGCTTGGCTATGAACGCATCAACCTGTTGTGTTCCCTTGGCCGTTTCCTCTCCGCGGCGCGGGTCTGTTGGCGGCGGTATAATCTGGGTCCAGTTTTCCGGGAAGTGTGCAGCCCCCGAAAGCCGCAGCCGGTACCCTTTTCTTCGCAGAATGCGGGCTATGACCTTCGGTCCCAGGAAAGCCTGGCCCGCTGCAACCGCAAGTACCGATGCTTCGGCGGTTGCTGCTGCCTTAGGGAGGGATGAGCAAAACCGTGTTACCAGACCGGGAGGCCGGCCTGCCAGGGTAGGGAAGGCAATGATCAGTCTGTCAGGACTCTTGTCAGGAGGCGGAGTTGCCGTGTTCAGCGGGACGTCAGATACGGTGTGGCCGTTGGATTCGAGCGCGTTTTTTATGCGAGCAACGCTGAACGCGGTATTGCCGGTTGCCGAGAAGTAAAATATATCGTAGTGCAATCGCGTCTCCCCTCTTTCCTTGTGCTGTTTCCGAGCCTGAACAACAGCACCCACGGTTTTACAGCTTTTCGTGTGTCTACTCTACTTTACCCGGGCAGGGTGGTAAAGACCGGGAAACTGCTTTTCACGGCTTGCGTTGGAATTATTTTATGTTGTATAATTTCAACATAAAATACCTGCGAATGAGGAGCCTTCACGTGTCAAAGATCAAAGGAAACAGCCTGCCGCATATGCCCTGGGAAGACAGGCCGGCAGGAAACGGGGAGTTGATGTGGCGGTATTCCGGGAACCCGGTTACGGTATGGAATATGTCCCGAAAGATGGCACGGGTATACAACAGCGCGGTGGTACCCTTCGATGACGGTTTTGCGGGAGTGTTCAGAGCCGATCATAAAGACGGAAGGGCGCGAATTCATAGGGGTTTCAGCAAGGATGCCATCCACTGGAACATAGAGAATGATGAAATCATGTGGAAAGATGAGACAGGCGAGGTCTATCAGCCCGGTTATGCCTACGATCCCCGGGTGGTCCGTCTTGGCGATATGTATTACATCGTATGGTGTACCGATTTCGGCGGCGGGGCCGCACTGGGGTTCGGGTGTACAAAAGACTTCAAAACGTTCACCCGGCTTGAAAACATCTGCATACCCTTCAACAGGAACGGAGTGCCCTTTCCCCGCAAGGTGAACGGGAAATATCTCATGCTTTCCCGGCCCAGTGATTCCGGCCACACGCCCTTCGGCGATATATTTTTGAGTGAAAGCCCGGACCTGGTCCACTGGGGCCGACACCGGAAAGTCATGTCCAGCGGCGCGTCAGGCTGGTGGCAGGGGGTCAAAATTGGAGCGGGACCGGTTCCGATAGAAACCGATGAAGGATGGCTGCTGTTGTACCATGGAGTGTCTACCACCTGTAACGGTTTTGTGTACAGCATGGGCGCTGCCCTTCTGGATATCGACACACCGTCGAAGGTCCTATACCGGACAAAAAATTATCTGCTTACCCCTGAAGAACCCTATGAAACCGCCGGGTTTGTCCCAAACGTTGTATTCCCCTGCGCGACGCTCCACGACGCCGATACCGGCCG
>JAFGQL010000110.1 GCA_016935695.1 Spirochaetales bacterium | reverse complement strand
GTCAACAACTCGGGCGCAAAGGGGAAAAACAGGGTCCTGCGGTCATGGTTCCTGGAGATGTTGCCTTCCTTGTCCAGATCAACCGCGGCGTGCACTCTCTGACCGTTTATGTAAATTTCCCAGTTGTCACCTATTGCCGCAATGTGCAGACCTGGTATTACGCCGGAAGCGGGGACTGAAGCCTGGCTGCGGTTGAGTTCAAAGGGTATGTGGTAGGTGAATTCCATGGTCCCGTAGGAAAAAAAGGAAAACTTGGGCCGTTTAGGCAGACCCTCGAAATGCAGGTCTTTGAGGCGTACCGTCCGGCCGGCCGGGCCTGCGGCAGGAAACTCCAGCCACCGGGTATCGCTTTTTCGCGGTGACTGGTTCAATTCATCGGCAGAGAAACCCATGCGGACATACAGGGGAAACTTGTTGAGATCAACATGAAAATCCTGGGCAGCTACATGGACGATACAGAGGTTCAGCACAAGGCAGGCGACAAGCTTTTTCATGAATTACAGAGTAATTTATTCCCGCGGGGAACTCAAGTGAAAAAATTTCACACTATACTGACTTTGAGAATGTGTCGAGGGAATCAAGACGCAGAAAATCCCCAGGGCCTGCACCGGCTTCTTCCAGGTAGGGCAGGAGGCTGTCGAAACACCCGATGTCGTTCCTGGCATGCGCATCCGAGGCCGGACTCAACGGGACCTTTTCCTCCATGGCCATTGTAATGAGGGCAGAAAAAAACTTTTTTGGGGCAATGCACTGACTGTTGAAGGGCGTATTCTTTTTTTCCTCGGCATCGCAGCGGCGCGCGCTTGCGTTGTTTACTTCAATTGCAACCCGGTGCTTTTTGCACAAGCGGACCGTATCATGGAACATGTCCAGGAGCCGGGCATCGAAGATACCCAGCCGGAAGAAAAAATCAAAAGGGTGGGCAAGTATATCAATCCGGGCTTTTTGTACCGCACCCTGCAAAAGCCGGTGGTGCTGTAAAAGCAGTTCAGTAAGCCCTTGTTCTGTCATTCTGGCGAGTTTTGCCCTTCCTCCGGGGACGTCACCCATGGTGAGGTCTTTATCCCAGGGGAAGTGGTGGCACCCGCCTATGGTAAATGAAGGAGGCGCCGGGAGCGCTCCGGGATCAACCGGAATGTCTCCCTCCGGGGATGTAAATGTCATTTCGACGCCCAGGTAAACAGGTAATTCTTTATATGAAGAGGGCAGGGTGGCAAGGGCCCGGTGATGGTCTTCTAGCCCACCGGTATCCCGGGCAGTGTGAATATGATCGGAAACGCAGACATAGGACATGCCGTTGGCATTCTGGGCTTCTATAATCTCTTTAAGGCCATAATCTTCGTTACAGCAATTGGAATAACGGGTGTGCACGTGGTGATCGATGTTCAGTTTCATGGCAGGAACAGTGTGGTCAATCGGGCCTGCCCTGTCAATCGGGACGGCGGGCTCAGCTTCGTGGCTGTTCCCGTGGCGGGGCCCTTGATGTTGAATGGCCAGAAACACCTTGTGAAAAAACATGATACCGGCTCAAATAAAATCCGGACAGAGCTACCTGACAGATTTTCCCGTATGTGTACGGTGATCTGGAAAGGTTTCATGTTTTTGAATCATGGCGTTATGGAATAAGTCCAGACCCGTCTTCTTCTCATGACCGAGCCTTCACTGTGTCCCCCTCAGACAGGCCGCTTTGAATTTCCGTGTGTATGCCGTCGGATAACCCCGTGTTAACTTCTATTTTTTCAAACTCCTGGGCTTTCCTCTGGATTTCCACGTAGGCTTTTCCGTTCTCGTAGATAAGGTCCCGTTCGGGGAGGCTTACCACATTCTCGGCCCGTCGGAGGATGATCTCGGCGCTTGCGCTGTAGCCTGCCCTCAAGGGTATATTGAGTTCAGGGGTAAAGGAGATTTCTATGGGGAACATGACCGAGCCGTTGTTTTTGTAGCCCCGCGGGGAGATGAAATCGAGGCTGCCTTCTATTGCCGCCTGGTCCAGGGCGGCGACTGTGAGGGTCGCTGTCATGCCTTTTGACAGTTCGCCTACTTCGGTTTCGTCGATTTCGCCTTTGAAATACAGCGATGTCATGTCGGCGAGTACGGCAACCGTGGTCCCGGCGGAAAGGCCCGAGTTTTCCTGTACCGGGGAACCTTCTTTTACCGGGATATCCAGAATGGTGCCGGAAATGGGGGCCCGGATGATGTTGCTGATGTCCCGGTTGCCGGAGGAAATACCTTCCTGGATCAGCTGTTTTCTGTCGCTGATTTCCTGGTAATCCACCAGGGCCAGTTTCCAGGCGTTGAGGGTTTCCTGGTAGACCGCTTCGGCGATGGATCTGGAAGCAAGCTGTTTCTTCTGGCGTTCCAGCCGGGCGGCAGCATCCGCCAGGCGTATTTCCGCTTTATGCAGGGCCGCTTCCGTCGCGTTTACATCCAGGCTGTTGGGAACGACCCGGACTGACATTACCTTATCTCCTTTTTCCACTTTGTCGCCCGGATGAACGAATATTTCGTCGGCAACCCCGGAAAGGGATGATTTTATGTCGATTTCCTTCCGGGGCACGATGGAGCCTGAGGCGATGAGGGTCTCGCTGATGGTCCGTACCGCTGCGGTTTCCAGGGGGTGGATGACCTTTGGCGCCCGTGATTTGGCAATAAGCATCCCCATGGTGAGGATGAAGGCGAGTCCCAGGGCGCCGAACAGGATCAGGTAGCGGTATTTTTTCATTTATTCCTCCCGTAATGCAATGACAGGATGTATTTTCGCGGCTTTCAGGGCAGGAAACAGGCCCGCCAGTGTCCCGGACAGTATGAGGATCCCCATTGCGGCAAGGGCGACGGAAATACTCACTTCGGGCTCGGAAAAGTATGAGATCTCCTGGGGCTGGCTCCGGATGAATGAGGCTGCCCCTTCAACGGCGAATACGCCGGCTACCAGACCGAGGTAGCCTGCCACCGAGGTTATGAAAAAAGCCTCCTGAAGAATCATGGAGACGATGGAGAAGGGGGTGGCGCCCAGGGCCTTCCGGATGCCGATTTCCCTGGTGCGTTCCTTTACGGTTATGAGCATGATATTGCTCACTCCCACGATGCCGGCCAGGAGGGTCCCTATGCCGACAATCCATAAAAACAGGCGGATCCCGGTAAAAAGCCCCTGGAGATTGTTGTATTCCCGTGAGGAATCCCAGGACCCGATGGCGCGGGTGTCCCGGGGATCGATGTCATGACGGGCGGTGAACAGGGCCCTGACTGCCGACTCCACTCCGGCGGCGCTGAATCCTTCGCTGATGAGCAGGGAATACCAGCCGATACGGTGGGGCAGGTTAAAGGCGGACTGGGTTGTGGAAAGTGGCAGATACACTGTTTCCAGGGCACCGCGGCGGTCGCCTCCGTAGCTTTCTATGTCAAACACCCCTGCTACCAAAAACGTGACGCCGTTCACGTCTATGAAAGAGCCGATGGGGGATTCTGTTTTTTCGAACAGAATGTCCCGTACACCGGTGCCGATGACGGCGATCTTCCGTTCCTGGGCAATATCCCGTTCGTTGATGAACCGGCCCTCCTGTATGATGATCGGTTCGATCTCCAAAAGGTCCTCTGTGGTACCGATCATGCTGAAAGACCCTGTTTTCTTTTTGTAGCGGGTGGTGGTGGTCCACCAGACCCGCAGGCGGGGGCAGACGATGTCGATTCCCTTTACCAGGGTGCTGATGGCCTGGGTGTCTTCGTTGGTGAGCTCCACCCACCGGCCCGGCCGGTTGCCTTTGAAGGGCAGGGTAGTGGTGTTTCCCCAGATGTGTAGGCTGTTTACCGCCACGCCGCCGAACTGCTTGAACACCCCGTTTTCTATGCCAGACCCGGCACCGAGGAGGAGGAGCAGAAGGAAAATGCCCCAGAATACGCCGAAGGCGGTCAGGAAGGTCCGTATCTTGTGCTTTCCCATGTGGGAGAAGATGTCTTCCCATCTGTCGGAATCAAATATGCCAATGTTCATGCCACGACGCCGTCCTTCATGCGGATGATACGATGTGTACGCCGGGCAATTTCGTCTTCATGGGTAACGATGACGACAGTCTTGCCTTCTGTGTTAATCTCTATGAGCAGGTTCATGATTTCTTCGGTGGTTGCCGAGTCGAGTGCGCCGGTCGGTTCGTCTGCCAGCAGAAGGGGCGCGCCGGTTACCAGGGCCCTGGCTATGGCGACCCGCTGCTGCTGACCGCCGGACAGTTCCGCGGGGAGATGGTTCATCCTGTCATGGAGGCCCACCCGGCACAGCATCGCGGCTGCCTTTTTCCGGCGCTCTTCCCGTCCCACTGAAGCCTGGTATTTCAGGGGCAGTATGACGTTGTCCAGGGCTGTTTTGTAAGGCAGGAGGTGGAAGGACTGGAACACGAACCCGATATGGTCCCGGCGGAAAAGGGCTGCATCTTTCTGACTGATACCGTGAAGGTCCTTTCCGGAAAAACGGTAGCTGCCGCTGTCAAAACTGTCCAGTGCGCCGATGACGTTCAGAAGGGTCGATTTCCCCGACCCTGATGAGCCCATGATGGCTACAAGTTCCCCGCGTCCGATGGTCAGGGACAGGCCGTTGAGGGCATGGACTTGGGTGTCGCCCATGAGGTAGGTTTTATGTAGCTGTGTCATTTCTATCATGGATGTTTCCGCTGTGCGAAAGTCTACAAAACCAGGGGTTTTTTGTATACAAGAGCATCGGTAGCTAGTACAGGCACCGCGGAATGTTATTCACCACTATCCCTCTTCCGGTTTCGACAGAGGGTCAAAGCGCTGTCTGCAATTCCGGCATCAGTTGGACAAAAGCTCCTGGACCCTGGCCTTTGCCAGTTCCCGAAGCTGCCGTTCGCTGGATTGGGCTACCTCTTCCGCCTCTATACGCGCGCCGAATTTGAGTTCCACCCTGCCCGGGCTCACCACAAAGGAATGAACGGTCTTGCGCTCCCAGGCCCCTTTCATGGCGACGGGGATGATGTCGGCGCCGGTATGTTTTGCAAGGCGGAAGGGTCCCCGTTTGAACATCTGCAGGTTTCCGTCGCGGGTCCGCCGGCCTTCCGGCAGGATGATGATCGATGTCCCTTGCGAAAATGCCTTTGCCGCCGCGGCGAGGCTTGAAATGGCTTTTTTGGTGTCTGTGTGGCTTATGGGGATGGTACCCAGCCGGCGGGTGAGGGTGCCCCACACAGGCCAGGAGAAGTGTTCGTCAAGTTCCACTCCCCGGGCGTAGCCGGGAAGGTAGCCGTACAAAATGAACAGGTCGAACAGATTGACGTGGTTTGCAATGAAAATATGGGGTTCTGTCCGGTCCACGGCAGTCCTGCCGGCGCAGGAAACCCTTATGCCGAAAAACAGGAGGATGGAACGGCAGGCAAATTTCAGTAACGGGTTGAACAAGCGTGTGTTTCCCAGAAGGCTCTGGATGAGTATCAACAGCAGGATGGGGATCAGGGTGAGGACACCCAGTATGTAGCCCAGAGCGGTAGCGAAAATCACCTTCAATTTCATCAGCAGAACATCCTCAGTCGTCCGGGCAGCATCCGGGCCGAAACGGGAGTAGAACCGAAGGTTTCGCCGTCGGGGGTAAGGGGAAGGGGAAGGTCCGTGTCGACATCTACCTGGACACCCTGAAACACCTCGATGGTTGTGTCCTGTACGTGTTTACCCGTAAAAATGAGGGGAAGCAGCTGGAGGACTCTCCTTCTGGTGGCTTTGCTCATGACAATGATATCAAAGAGGCCGTCGTCGATGGCGGCTCCCGGAGCCATGAGCATGTCGCCGCCGGTATAGCGGGAATTGCACAGTTCAATGAACAAGAGGTCCCGGGAATGCACCTTTCCGTCGATTGTTATCCGCGACGGGACCGCCTTCAGGGCTGTAAGGGCGCTGAATACCCCGCCTACATAAGCCAGGGGGCCGAACATCTTGAACTGTTTGGCCCGGTAGGCCACCTCGGACACGAATCCGGCCCCCAGCAGATTAATGAAATACCAGGATTCACCCCCCGCCGTGAACCGGCCAAGGTCAACCTGACGGGTGTTCCCGCCGACCACTTTTGCAACGGCGTCTTCCACGCTGAGGATGCCCAGGTCTTTTATAAACGAGTTTCCGGTGCCTACCGGGATCTGGCCGAGGGGAACGGGAATGTCTTTTCTTTCTGTGAGTAAGCCGTTGATTACTTCAAAAAGGGTGCCGTCTCCGCCTACGGCAAGAATTCCGTCGGTTCCCCGGATATCCAGATCACGTGCAAGGGCCAGGGTTTCTCCTGGTTTTTGAGAAATGAAGGTTTCCACTTCAAACCCGGCTTCCCGTAATACTATCGAGGCCCTTTCGGCTGCGGCCAGGCCTTTCTTTTTTCCCGCGTTGGGGTTAACGATCATCGAAATTTTCATACGGGGTGCATTATATCAAACTTGTCCCGTTTGCGGGAAAATGTTTCACAATTCTTTGGCAAAGAACCTCATGTGGAATACAGGTGGCATGCCACCGTGTGTCCCGGTTCAGCGTTGGTGTTGCCGGGATACACTTCTGTGCACACGGGTTTTGCAAAAGGGCAGCGGGGATGGAAATGGCAGCCCCTGGGAGGATTAATGGGAGAAGGCACGTCGCCCATGACCAGCATCCTGTCCTCTTTCCGGTTTTTCGGGTCGGCGTCGGGGTAGGCCGCGAACAGTGCCTTGGTATAGGGGTGGAGGGGGTTTTTCATCAGGTCTTTCTTGTCGGCTATTTCCACGATTTTTCCCAGATACATGACCAGTATTCTGGAAGATATGAACTCCACTACCGACAGATCGTGGGAAATGAACATGTAGGTGAGCCGGTGGCGGTCCTGAAGGTCCAGGAGCAGGTTGAGTATCTGGGCCTGGACCGACACGTCCAGGGCGCTTACCGCCTCGTCGCAGACAATAAATTCAGGATTGAGGGCCAGCGCCCTTGCAATGCCTATGCGCTGCCGCTGGCCGCCGGAAAACTGGTGGGGGAAACGCCGGCGGTAAAGGGGGTTCAGGCCGACTTCCTCCATGAGGGCGTCGACCCGGTCCTGGATTTCCTCAGGGGTACCCGTCCGGTGTATTTTTAACGGCTGGGAAATCAAAGATGAAACCTTTTTCCGAGGATTCAGGGAGGAGGATGGGTCCTGGAAAATCATCTGGAGTTTTTTACGGGCAGCCCTCAGTTCCCGGTGGTCAAGACCGAAAAGATCAGTTTCCCGGTACATTACCGTCCCGCCGCGTTTTTCCTCCAGACGGAGTACTGTCCGGCCAAGGGTGGATTTGCCGCACCCCGACTCACCGACGACTCCCAGTATTTCACCTTCCCGTATGGTAAAACTCACGTCGTCCACCGCCTTCAGGTGGGCCTTTTCCCCCCGTTCATTGTGGACATCGAAATAGGTTTTCAGGTTTTGTACGCGTAAGATTGATTTATCTGACATGATTATGGCACCACACTGAATGATGTTCTGTCAGGGGCGTTTCGCCGGGAAACACCGACCGGCATATATCGCCTGCCCGGGGGCAGCGGTTTGCAAAGGGACAGCCGTCGTTGATGGTCAGAAGGTCCGGTACAGTGCCGGGGATGGCCTCCAGACGGCTTGCTCCTGCGTATTTCCTGTTGGACGGAAGGGAGTTCAGAAGGCCCAGGGTGTAGGGGTGGGCAGGTTTATCAAAGAGGGAATATACATCTGCTTCCTCTACTTTCCGTCCGGCATACATGACTATGACCCGGTCGGCGGTTTCGGCCACCACGCCCATGTCATGGGTGATCAGCAGGAGGGACATGCCCACCCGCTTCTTCAGGCTGACCATCAGTCTGAGTATCTGGGCCTGAATGGTAACGTCAAGGGCCGTTGTCGGCTCGTCGGCGATCATCAGTCCCGGTTCCGGACTTGCGAGGGCCATGGCAATCATTGCCCGCTGCCGCATGCCTCCCGACAACTGATGCGGATAGCTCTTTGCCCGGGTTTCGGGGCTGGGGATTTTTACCATGTCCAGGAGGTTCACGGCCCGGCTGAAGGCCTCTTCCCGGGGGATATCGTGATGGGTAAGAAACACATCGGCGATCTGACGGCCTATGGTGAACACAGGGTTGAGGGATGTCATGGGTTCCTGGAAAATCATGGAAATCCGCACTCCTCTGATGTGCTGCATCTCTTTTTCTGTTTTCTGAAGGAGGTTTTCCCCTTCAAAGATTATTTTTCCCTTTTCTATGATCCCCGGCGGGACGGGGATGAGGCCGTTGATGGAATGGGCAGTCACCGATTTTCCGCAGCCCGATTCCCCCACCAGGGCAAGGGTTTCTTCCTTTTTTATGGTAAGAGAGAGATCCCGTACCGCCTTTACCACTCCGCGCTGGGTGTTGAAATGTACGGAAAGGTCCTGTATTTCAAGCAGATTTGCCGTTGTCGTCTGATCGTGCTTCTTCACGCTTACTCCCTCAGTTTCGGATCAAGGACGTCCCTAAGCCCGTCGCCGAACAGATTGAACCCGAGTACCGCTAAAAGTGTCGCGAGGCCGGGGAATGTGACGATCCACCAGGCGTTTGTGATGAACTCCCTTGAGCTGGCGATCATCAGTCCCCATTCCGGGGTGGGAGGCTGGGCGCCGAGGCCTAAAAACGACAATGCGGCGGAACTTAAGATTGCCTCCCCTACGCCCAGGGTGGCCTGTACCGACACCGGCGCCAGACAGTTGGGCAGGATTGACAAAAACATGAGGGACAGGGGCGAGGCGCCCAGTGAGCGCTCGGCGGTCACATAGTCCGCTTCTTTTTCTGCAAGTACGGAAGCCCGGACAAGGCGGGCGTAACGGGGAATCTGGCTTACGCCGATGGCGACCATGGCGTTGAACAGGCTCGGTCCCAGGACCGCGACGATGACGATGGTCAGAAGGATGTAGGGAAAGGCCAGCATGATGTCTATCAGACGCATGACAATGCGGTCGTACCAGCCGCCGATATATCCGGCGGTCACGCCGATCAGGAGTCCGGACCCCATGGCGATGCCGACGGAAATGACCCCGATGATCATGGAAATGCGCGCCCCGTACATGAGCCGGGACAGCATGTCCCGCCCGAGGTCATCGCTGCCCAGAATATACCCGGGCGAAAAGGGCGGGAGCTTTCGTAAACTGATTTCCTGGGCAAAAGGGTCCTTTGGGGCAATGAGAGGTGCCAGAATCCCGATAAGAAGGAACAGGGCGATGATGATGAGCCCCGCTACCGCAGCCTTGTTCTTTGACAGCTCGTGAAGGATTTCCTGAAAGGGGGTCGGGTCCTTGACGATCAGGGTGTCATTCATGATGCATGCTCCTCAACTAAGCCGAACCCGGGGATTCACGACGGAATAGAGAATATCCACGAGCAGATTGATCACGACGAATACGGTGGAAATGATGATGATGCCTCCCTGCACCGCGGGGTAATCCCGGGCCGAGATGGAGTGGTATATCCATTTGCCGATGCCCGGCCAGGCGAAGATTGTTTCGGTCAGTATGGCCCCGGAAAGAAGGAGCCCGAACTGAATCCCGATGACCGTTATAATGGGCAGAAGGGCGTTTTTCAGGGCGTAGCGGAAAATTATCTTCCCTTCCGGTATTCCGGCGGCCCGGGCTGTTTTTATGTAGTCCTGTTTGAGCACCTCGAGCATGGAGCTTCTGGTGGTCCGGGCAATGATCGCCAGGGGAATGGTTCCCAGGGCGGCTGCCGGAAGAATAAGGTGTTTCAGGGCAGAGCCCAGGTAAGTGATGTCCCCTTTCCTGAACAGGGCTATGAGGGCATCGATGATGTAAAAATTGGTGAAGGTCTCCATATAAAGGCGGATGTTCATCCTGCCGCCGGTGGGCAGGAGATCCAGACCGACCGAGAAAATCATGATCAGCACCAGCCCGAGCCAGAACACGGGCATGGACACCCCGAAAAGGGCGCCGATCATCGACGCATAATCCAGGGGGGTGTTCCTTTTGGTGGCCGAAACCACACCGATGATGATCCCCAGCCCGGACGCCAACAGCATGGCGAAAAACGCGAGTTCCATGGTAGCGGGAAACAATTGGCCGATCTCTTCAATCACAGGCCGTCCTGTGGTGATGGATTTACCGAAATCAAGCCTGACGATCCTGGACAGGTACGAGAAGTACTGCTGATGAAGCGGCCGGTCGAGGCCCAGGTCTTCTCTCAGCTTTTCCAGCTGTTCGGCCGATGCCCTTTCACCGAGCATCACCCGGGCCGGGTCGCCCGGAGAAAGGGAGATCATAAAGAATACCAGGGTAATGACACCGAGGAGGGTGGGGATGAGGAGCCCTATTCTTTTAAGGATATAGCTTAACATGGCTTCCCTCTGTACGATCTGCTGTATAGAATAATCAGTAAAGCGCTCATGTGACTATACGGAGTATACGTAATTGCGGCATATAAATAAAGCGCGGAATCGAGGAAAAGTGGGATTATGAGTGAATATAGAAAGGGAATCATTGCCGCTGTCGTGTCGGTGGTCATCTGGAGCACCACCTATGTGTCAACGAAAATTCTGGTAGAACAGTTTTCGGCCATCCAGATCTCCATTGTGCGCTTTGCCATCGGCGTGGTGCTGTTGCACATTCTTGCGCCTGTGAAACTGAAGATGCCGGACTGGAAATGCGAGCTGAGAATCATGGCGGCAGGTTTTACGGGAATGTTCCTTTATTACTTTCTGGAGAATCTGGCGACGAAACACACCTACGCATCGAATGTTTCAATCATCGTCACGAGTATACCGTTCCTTACGGTGCTCCTGGCGCCGCTGTTTTATGCAAGCGAGAGGTTCAAGGCGAAATATGCCATGTCTTTTCTGCTGGCCGTTGGCGGTTTTGCGCTCATACTAGTTACCGGTCAACAATTGAAGGGAATTTCCTGGCAGGGAGACGCACTTGCCATGGGAGCGGCGTTTGTGTTTTCCCTCTATACCCTCATCCTTCGCGGGGTTACAGGCGGCGGCGGGCCTATGGCGGTCACCAGGAAGGCAATGACCTACGGACTGTTCTGTATTGTACTTTTTGCCCTTATCCACGGAGATATCCGTTTTCCTTCCAACCCTCTTTCACCGCCTTATCTCTGGCACTTCCTGTTTTTGGGGATTATGGCTTCGGGGGTCTGTTTTTCTACCTGGGCGTATGCGGTCAATCATGCCGGCGCTATCGTAAGCAGCCAGTTTATCTACCTCGTGCCCTTTATAACCATTCTGCTTTCTTCGTTCATTCTTTCCGAACGGATTACTTTATGGCGAATTGCCGGCCTGGCACTGATTCTATCCGGGGTTGTCATATCCCAGGTCGATGCCGGAACCCTGATGCGGAAAAAGTCGGCGGTCGGGTAAAACAGGCGCCGCCGACTCCCTGCAATGAAGGAATAACGACGGCACCCATGTAGTCTATTTTTCCAGCCACACGCCTCGGAAAACTCTTTTACCTGTCGGGTATATCTCGAAGCCTTTTACGGTTGACTTCATGGGGATTGATACCACCGAGTGGGCAATGGTGATCCAGGGAGCTTCTTCCTTGAATACCAGCTGGGCGTCCATATAGAGGGCGTTCCGCTGTATGGGGTCCATGGTTTCCTTTGCTTCCTTGATCAGCGCGGTGAATTCGGCGTTTTTCCACGCCGCGATGTTGCCTGCCGGCGGTTCGGCTGCAGGGGCAGAGAGGAGTACCCACAGGAAGTTGTCGGGGTCTCCGTTGTCGCCGGTCCATCCCAGCATGGCCATATCATGTTCGAGGCTGTCGGTCTTGTCCAGGTATGTGCCCCATTCGTAGGAAACGATATCTGTTTTCACTCCGACTTCGGCGAACTGGGCCTGCATGATCTCTGCAATTTTACGGGCATTGGGATTGTACGGCCGGGAAACGGGCATCGCCCAGAGGCTTGTCTGAAAACCGTCGGGAAAGCCCGCCTGGGCAAGGAGGTCTTTGGCTTTCGCGGGATCGTAGGTGTAATCCTCTACCTTGTCATTATAGGACCACATGGTGGGCGGAAGGGGGTTTTTCGCTGGCGTTCCCGCTTCGCCGTATACCGCGGTAATGATTTCCCCTTTGTTTACGGCATAGTTCAGGGCCTGACGCACCAGTTTGTTGTCAAACGGCGGTTTCGAGGTATTGAAAGCGAGGTAACCCACATTCAAACCTTCCTGCTGCATGACCTGAATGTCCGGGTTGGCTTTCATGGCGGGAATGTCTTCCACCGACGGGAAATCTATCACATCGACTTCGCCTTTTTGAAGGGCCAGCCACCGGGCTGTCGCGTCGGGTATGACTTTCAGGATCAGGCGGTCCAGATACACGTCATCGGCCCAGTAATCCTTGTTCCGTTCAAAAATGATGGAATCATCCTTTTTCCATTCGACAAATTTGAAAGGCCCGGTACCGACCGGATTATTCTTGAAATTTTCACCGAGCTTTGCCACGGCTGCCGGAGAGACAATGGCCGCGAAATCCATGGCCAGGTTGGCCAGGAAGGGGGCTTCGGGTTTTTTCAGATTGAAACGGACGGTGTAATCGTCCAGGGCTTCTACGGAATCAACAATGTTGCCCATATCCATGTAGCCCCAGTATTTCCATGGGCCAAGATTGTAGTAGGGATGGTTTTCATCCCGCTGCCGTTCAAAGGAAAATACTACCGCGTCGGCGTTGAAGTCAGTGCCGTCGTGGAACTTGACTCCCTTGCGCAGTTTGAAGGTGACCGAAAGATTGTCATCGGCGAAATCCCAGCTTTCTGCCAAGGCGGGGCGTACCTCCGTCTTGCCGGGGACGAATTCCACCAGGTTGTCAAAGACTGCGGTTGCGCCGTAGAAGGACTCACCGTCTGTCTCCCGGCCCGGATCCAGGCCCACCGAATCTCCCGCGCGGGCGAACACCAGGGTTCCTCCGCTTTTTGAGGTGCCTTCAGCCTGCGGCTGTCCTCCGCAGGAAACCAGGGCTGTCACGATGGCTAAAGCCGTAAGGCTGATTGCCCAGGTCATGTTTTTCTTCTTCATCTGTCACTCCTTATTTTTGGTCGGTATCGGCGTACCGCCTCCACCTCCCGTTGTCCCCCGCGCTCGACAGGGCAAAGCCCTGTCTCGCTTTTGGTCGGTAT
>JAFGQL010000109.1 GCA_016935695.1 Spirochaetales bacterium | reverse complement strand
GGCAGCTGTAGAGAGAATGCCCGCGTTAGTGCGGCCCAGAGGGCCGATGAGCCCTCCCGGACTGAAAAAGCCCAGGGTGCCCATACTTGCAAGCAGTTTGAATACTGTCGCCTTGAAGGGCAGCCGGCCCTGTCCGCCGGTCATGCCGGCAATGTAGGAGGGTATGCCCTCGCCTGAGGACGCGGGGGAAACACGGTATACCGCGGCGCCCACAAAAAGGGCCCCCAGGGCTGACCACAGCGGCAGAAGTTCCGAGATTCCCAGAAGAAACGAGGTGAGTCTCTGTATGACAAAATTGAAGCCGTGGACCAGTACCACCGCCGACAGGGAAGCCGCGGCGCTCAATACCAGCCAGGCAGCCAGAAACCGGAGGGCTTCCTGCCAGGACCCCGGCTCTTTTGTCGTTTCGGTGCTGCCGTTCACCGGGATTCGTCTCCCGAGAGGCGTTCGGGGTTGAGGGCCAGAAAGGCGTCGTGGACGAACAGGCCGTTTTCCCGGATGAGGGTACCGTCTATGCGGATGGTGCCGCCGCCGTATTCAGGGCTCTGTATGGTGACCATGTCCCAGTGGATTGCGCTCCGGTTCCCGTTGTCTGCCGTTTCATAGGCCGATCCCGGGGTAAAGTGAAAGGAACCTGCTATTTTCTCGTCGAACAGGGTTTCATCAAAGGGTCTGGTAATGTGGGGGTTGCACCCCAGGGCGAATTCGCCGATGTAGCGGGCGCCTTCGTCGGTGTCAAGAATGTCGTTCAGACGGCGGGTGTCCTGTGCCCGGGCAGATGTTATCCTGCCTCTGGAGAATTCCAGCACAATGTGTTCAAAGGCGGTCCCGAAGTAGGTGGTCCTGGTGTTTACCGCCAGTACACCCTCCACACTGTCTTTCACCGGTGCGGTGTACACTTCTCCGTCGGGAATATTCCGCCGGCCGAAGCAGGGGACAACGGGTATGTCCTGTATGGAGAACTTCAGGTCCGTACCGGGCCCTTCTATATGGACCTCCCGCCCCTGGGTAAGGAAGCGCACCGCCTCCTCCATGGCTGTTTCCATTAAAGAGTAATTCACGCCTGTGGTGACCCGGTAAAAGAACTGCTCGAATGCTTCGGTTGACATGTCCGCCATGAGGGCCATTGCCGGCGTGGGATACCGCAGGACTACCCAGCGGGTCCGTGGCACCCGGATCTGCCGGTGGACCGGATCAAAGAGGTGCTGCATGTAAAGCCGGTTTGCGGAAGCAGGGAGGTCGGCGGTTTCCCTGGGGTTTTCATACCCCCGTATGCCGATATAGGCGTCCATCTGGGCCATGCGCGCCGTCTCCCACCGGGCATTGGCTGCAAGGCTTTCCGCGCTGGCCCCTTTCATCAGGGCCCGTTTGATCCGCTCGGTGGTAACGTCAATGGACGGATATCCGCCTGCTTCATACACAGCGTCGGTGACTGCTTCTATGAACTGGCTGGGAACGTCGGTTGCTGCAATGAGCACATTGTCGCCGGGCTGGACACGGCAGGAATGTCTGACTAAAAGCCGGGACAGGTCCCGGTGACGGGGGTCGAACATGATGGAAGCTCCATAAAGAAAAATCCGGCGTTTTTCTGAATATCCGCCGCTTTCTGTGAGTATACTTGAAGAGAACGCCCCGGTGCAAACGGATTACACCGGTGTTTTTTAACGGGGTTTCTGTTATACTCCTGTTCTGCGTGCTGCCCCTTCGGCAGTGCAGTTGAAAGGGGGAACGGCCCCGCGGCGGAGGTACCATGGAAGCAAAGAAAATATTGATCGATATCTCACCCAGGACCTACGAGCATCCCAACGACAGAGCCGCCCTTACGGTCCTCCAAAGCCTTCCGGGGCTGGACAGGCTGGTCGCCATGATGATCAATCTGACATCGGGAAAGAGCCTGCGCCTTTTGTTTCTGGCGAGCTCGGTAAAGGCCGGAGAAAAACAGTTTCCCCGTGTGTACCGTCTGGCCGGTGAGGCGGCCCATGTCCTGGACATGGAAACGCCCGAGCTGTTTGTCACCCAGTCTCCTGCTTTCAATGCGGGAACCTACGGCGTGGAAACGCCTTTTATCATGGTGAACAGCGCGCTTACAGACGCCCTTGACGATGAGGAACTCCTCGCCGTCATCGGCCATGAACTTTCCCACATAAAAAGCGGTCATGTGCTGTACAAAACCCTCCTGTGGCTTATTACCACCATCGGTATCAACGCCCTGGGAGCTCTGGGCGGCATCGGTGCCCAGGCGGCTCTTCTTGCTGTCCTTGCGGCTTTGCGGGAATGGGACAGAAAAAGCGAGCTTAGCGCCGACCGGGGGGGGCTGCTTTCGGTCCAGAATCCCGATGCGGCTTACCGGCTTTTAATGAAAATGGCGGGCGGCTCCCGGATCGGAGAGATGAATATCAATGAGTTTTTCCTCCAGGCCGATGAATATGAAAAAGGCGGTGATCTGCTGGACAGCGTCCACAAAATCCTGAATCTTGCCCAGATGACCCACCCCTTTCCGGTCATCCGGCTGAAGGAACTCAAAATGTGGGTGGATACAGGTAAGTATTCGCGCATTCTCGAAGGCGGTTACACCCGGGGGAGCGATAAAGTTTCCGAACCTGTAAAAGACCTGTACGAGGCGGCGCAGGCATACCGGGACGAGTTTGAACGCAGTGAGGACCCCCTTGCCCAATCCCTCAAATCATTCGGCAAAACCGTGGAAAAGGCCGCCGCCGAAGCTGGCAAGAGCGTGGATAATTTCCTGAAAACCCTTTTTCCCGGCAGCGGTGACGGAGGACTGTAAGGTGAAGGATTATTACAAGATTCTCGGTGTTCCCCCGGAGGCGGAGACCGAGGAAATCAGAAGGGCCTACCGCCGGCGGGCCAAGGATGTGCATCCGGATGTCGCCCCTGCATCCCATACGCCGGAAGCGGATTTCATCCTTATACGGGAAGCCTATGATGTCCTCATCTCACCTGAAATCCGCGCGGAATACGACGCGGTGTATTCAAAACTTTATGCAAAAAAACCCGCGTTCAGCTACCGGGACTTTCTTCTTGCCCATAAAGACGAGGTCGAGTACCGGGTCAAACTTATCTGCTACGATCTTCTGCATAAATTCGAAGACGAGGCCCTGGATTTGTACGAGGGGCTTGGCCGGCGTCCCATCCATACCTTTGCAGACCAGCTGGACCTGGAAGATTTTATGGACTTCGGTTACATAGTGGCGGATGAGCTGTTTCTCCGCCGCAGGTACGGGGAGGCCTTTGACATGTTTTATGAAATAGCCCTGCTGGAAGAAGACCGGCCGTATTTCAAGCATTTTTATGTGGAACTTTTAGCGCGTCTTAAAGAGATTACCCGGCGGAAGCTCAAAGGGGATGATCCCGACAGTCGCAAGTTGTCCATGTATGAAAAACTCCTGGAGCTTTCGTTCCCGCCCCAGGAATACGCCCATATCCACAAAAGCATAGCCGAGCTGTTTCTTACCCGGGGAGAGAAAGCCCTTGCCGCCGAGCACCTCCGGGAGGCCCTGACACTGGACCCGGGTCTTTCCGGGCTTCAGAAACTCAAGGCAAAGGCAGGTATGTACTGATGACAGCCGGAAATGAGCCCAAACCACGCAGTCAGACAAAACCCTTGAGGAAACCCGACTGGATCCGAATGGATCTTCTGACCAACGAGGCCTTTAACAGCGTTCGGCGGGAAATGGACCGTGAGGGTCTGCATACGGTATGTCAGGAAGCAAGGTGTCCCAATATACACGAGTGCTGGGGCGTTCACCGTACTGCCACCTATATGATCCTGGGCGAGGTGTGTACCAGAAGCTGCCGTTTCTGTGCGGTCAAGACAGGTAAACCCGGTCCCGTTGACTGCCGGGAACCGGAAAAAGTGGCCCACTCGGTACAGACGATGAAGATCCGCCATGCTGTCATTACCATGGTAACCAGAGATGACCTTCCTGACGGCGGCGCGGAAATCCTGGCCCGGACGGTGGAGGCACTCCATGCCCTTCAACCGGCACCCACGGTGGAGGTCCTTTCCTCGGATTTCGGCGGAGCCGAAAGCGCCCTGGAAATCCTTGTGGCAAGCAGGCCGGAAATCCTGAGCCATAACCTGGAAACAGTCAGGCGGCTGACACCGTCTGTCCGCTCCCGTGCTGATTACGACGGCTCTTTGGCATTCCTCGGGCGTATAAAGGGCTTTGATCCCGGCGCGGTCACGAAATCGAGTCTGATGCTCGGCCTTGGAGAAACACAGGATGAAGTACTTGCCGCCATGGATGATCTGCGGCGGTATGATGTTGATATTCTCAATCTGGGTCAGTATCTTCAACCCGACAGGAAACAGACGGCGGTCGTCAAGTACTGGCATCCCGACGAGTTCGCCGCCCTGAGGGAAGAGGCCCTTGCCCGGGGTTTCATCCACTGTGAATCCGGCCCCATGGTGCGTTCATCGTACCACGCGGGAGACAGCGTGGAGGCCATACTTGCGAGAAAACACCGGTCCTGAACCCGTTCCCTACATGCCCGAGTCGGCAAAAAGCGAATTTCCGTTTTTGTTCCTTCCTCACCACGGCATGGTCCCCTACGGCGGGCCGCCGGGTTCCGACAAAGATGCTGACGCTCACTGGGCGGTGATCGGAGGGGGCGTACACGGAACCTGTCTGGTCAACGCCCTCATCCACGGCGGCGGCGTCAAGCCTTCCCGGATACTCATATTCGATCCCCACGACTCACTCCTGTCCTTCTGGCACAGGGCGACGGGCAACACAGGCATGACCCATCTGCGCTCGAGCTCGGTGCATCATCTTGACTACTACCCTGTTTCCCTCAGACAGTTTTACGGCGCTCACCGATCCGCGTATCCGGACCCTTTCATTCCCCTCTATAACAGGCCGTCACTGTCCCTGTTCAACGACCATGCCGCGTGGATCATTGCCAGGGAAGGTCTTGAGGAGCGGCATCTGGGGTGCAGGATAGACGGTCTTGAACGGCGAAACGGTCTTTGGCTGCTGAGAAGCGGCAGTACTTCCTGGACCAGCGTCAATGTCATACTGGCTGTCGGGCTGGGTGAGCAGCCCCGGTATCCCTCCTGGGCCCGCCCGTGTGCCGGGAAGAATGGGGAGCGCGGGGCGTCTCCGGTGTTCCATCTTTTTGAGGACGGTTGGGCACCTGCTTCACGCTGTGAGCCCGGTGATCACAGGGTGATTGTCGGGGCCGGCATCAGCGGGCTTCAGACGGCGCTGTTTCATTCCCGCGCATACCCGGAAAACCCGGTTGTTATCGTTGCTGATCATCCCCTGCGTTCCTTCGATTTCGACTCGGACCCCGGTTTTATAGGTCCGCGAAAGCTGGAAACCTTCGCCCGGGAGCAGGCTCCCGGTGTGCGGCGGACCCTTATAGAGAAGGTACGGTATCCGGGGACCGGCGATCCGGCTCTTGTCGCCCGCGTCAGGGATGCCATTGAACGGGGCGAAATAAGGTTCATACAGGGCGGGGTGAAGGCGGCCGAAAAGAGCGGCAGGGGCATTGATCTTGTTGTTAGTCCTTCACAGGGCGGCAGTGAGGAGCGCATACACGCGGGGCAGCTTATCCTTGCCACGGGGTTTTCCTCCCGGCGGCCTGGAGGCTTTCTCGTAGACAGGCTCATAGCCGACTACAGTCTTCCCGTGGCTGCCTGCGGTTATCCCGTTACCGATGTGTCCCTGCGCTGGGGCGAAGGGCTGTACGTAACCGGACCGTTGAGCGAACTGGAGACCGGCCCTGTGGCGCGGAACATAGCCGGCGCCAAACGTGCCGCTGAACGGATAGTCGCCGCGATTACGGGTAAATATCAGTAACTGCGGTTCATCCCCGCTGGCTGGGCGGCGGAAGCTGGACGCCTGTACTGTTTTCGCCGGCAGGTGTTCTGACCGCTGCCTGGACATACAGGAAACACACAAACGCCAGGCTCGCGCAGAAGAGGAACAGCATCTGGTAATGTATGGCACCTATTTTCAGGAGGGCGCCGGCGGCGATGGGCAGTACACCCGCGAAGGTGCCGGCCACCGAGCTGCCCAGGGTTGTGTAATAGACCCGGTTGTAGGGTGTGCCGAACTCCCCTATGAATGACTGGTAGGTGTTGGTATCGGCGGCAAAGGTAAGTCCGAAGAGGGCGAACACGCCGATAAGGACCGGAAGGCTCGGTGAAAGCAGCATGAGCAGGTTTGCCGGAATGATCATCAGTATTCCTATCTTGTACACCAGCAGATTGCCTTTCGTGTCCGCAAGGTTTCCCAGCAAAAGTCCTCCCACTATTTTGGAAATGTTCAACGCCAGAGCAAAAGAAGCAACAACCGCGTCGTCTATTCCCTCATTGCGGGACAAGAAGTACACGGTGTAGAAACTCGAGGTGATCAGGCAGAAGCTGAACAGAATCCTGCTTGCAAGAAAGCGTATGAAGTTAGGGTCGTCTTTTCGTAATGTTTTTATAAATGCCGAAAAGCGGTGGCGGGAAGTCTCGGCGACAGGCGGCACGTCCGGGTCCTTTATGAGGATGAATCCCGCCCAGGACAGGGCGAAGAGACCGAAGGCTGCCAGGAAGAGGATGCGGTAGCTTTCGGGAAAGGGATAATTGCGCAGAATATAGGCTATGAACACGGGAAATATGATGCCCGCCCCTGCCCCGATGGCGTTCCTCGCGGCGATGACCCGGGAGCGCTTTCCTGCGGGTACGGTACGCAGGAGGAGGTCCAGCCATGCCGGGCCGCCGGTGCCGCCTATGCCGGCGAACAGGAAAAAGATAAGGGCCGACAGAAGGCCCGCGGTAACCGGCGTGAATGCGCCAAGCCCCAGGGTGAATGCGGCGAGGAGGAGTATCATCAGCCGTTGAAAGAATCCCGTGATTGCGACAAAGCGGTGTTTGTTCTGGATGCTTTGGACCAGCTGGGCTGTGAGGATTCCGGGGGTGTTGAACCCTATCACCAGAGCCGCGGGTATGAGGCTGATAATGAGGGGGTTTTCCGACAGCTTGCGGATGAATCCGATCATGATGGTGTACTGGTCAAGGAACACCATCGCCGCCATGAAGGCGCCGCCTTCTATGATATGAAGTATGATGTTTCGCTGCGTTAGAGAAGGCTTGTTCATGAGCTGATACTATCGATATCAAAAGCCGCAATGTCAAGACCGGAAACAGCAAACAAGCTAAAAACGGTTTGCCGTTGCCGGAAGGGCTTTAATGGAAGTAAGTTATAGCCATGGCAGCGCATCTTGATCTGACAGAATTTTTACGTGAATGGAACCACCGGGAAGGGAAGAATGTCCGTTTCATGACCACCATGGACGGCCGGGAGATCATGCAGGTGCGCCTTCCTCTTGGGGTAGAGCAGTATGAGCTGGACGGCCGTCCCGACGGGTACAGGCCCAACGGTTATGAGTCATGGCTGGACTATGTCCTGGAAAAGGTGAAGGACGCAAAGCTTCAGGACGACGACTATATTGTGGAACCCGAGGAGTTTTTGCGTCTGCGCGAAGAAAGCGTGTTGTATTATTCCCGCTACCTTGTACTTTTCCAGGTTGCGAAATACCAGCGGGTCATTCAGGATACCCGGCATAATCTGGAAATCGCCCGGCTGGTGAGTGACTGTTACCACGGCGGGGACAAGGCGGATCTCCTTCAATACCTGCCGTATATCCGGAGGGTGAACGCCGTTGCCCGTGCAATGCTGCTCCTTTCCAGCGGAGACAAGGCCGCCGCCGGAAAGGAACTGGAACAGGCCATAAAGGATGTAGACGGGTTTCAATCCTATGAGTCCCCGGTGTTTGAGGTTGAGAAACTCCGTTCCCTGAATAATCTGACCCAGCTTTTGTCCCAGATAACCGGCGAGCCGGAAGGTGCCTCCGCGCAGAGCGATGAACGGCAGTCGCTCAACGACGAACTCCAACAGGCCATTGCATCTGAAAACTACGAACAGGCGGCACGTATCCGTGACAGGCTGAAAGATATTGATGCCGGATAAGGTCTGATTTATAGTAGGAGCTATGAAGATCTCCAGATGGTACAAAGAGTTTGGAGACGATCGGGTCCTGACATTTTACCACATTGTTGATCTGGATGAGGACAAGGGCGTTTCCGGCCTGCGCTACAAGTACAACCCCCTCATAAGGAAAGTGGTTTCCAAAGAGGAGTGCATCCTTGATCCCAAGTGGTGGATGGAGCAGGAAATACAGAATAATGTCTATGCAGTCCCCGAAAACACCGTTCCATTCCTGATTAAATTCTAAGGTGCATTCTGTCTGCCTTCCGCAATGACATCTTTAATTGTCCGTTTCCTGGATACATCCACAACCTCGTGTACAACTGCCTTCCATGAAGGTGACACACGTGAGAAATGGCCGATAAGCGGCATGATCACCTCAGACAGCGTCATTGAATCCAGGGGTTTGGACGGAGCCCACAGTGTCTTGGAGAAACCGGCCTTGGTTCTTACCTCATGTATGAGGCCGGCGTGAACAAAACCGTCAATATATCCTTTCAGCTGCGGCGGGGCAATCAGAAACCGGCGAAGAAGCTCTTTATCCGACGGCATGGAGGTGACGAATCCCTCGGCGATTGCCAGAAATACTTCAATTCCCGTGGCGATGTATTCTCCCGGACTGTCCATGGCAGCCTTGTGTTTCTGAAAGTGAATGCGGTACTGATGTACATAGGCGATCTGAAGCCCCAGGAGGGTGAAGAGCCACAGGACGTACAGCCAGAACAGGAATATGGGAACGGCGGCAAGGGAACCGTAGATAACCGACATCCTTATGAAGGTGTTGGCAATTTTCAGGAACCAGTATCTGGAAAGTTCAATAAAAAGGGTCCCCCAGAAGGCCCCCAGGACTGCGCTTGATGTGCGCACATGACCCGCCGGGAGCACCTTGTACAGGAGGGAAAGGAAACAGAAGGCGAAAACAAAGGGAATGAGGCGTATGGGCAGACGGCGCAGGGCGCTGAGCTGGGCAAAGGAGTCTCCCGGAAAAAGGGCGAGAATGCTCGAGCGAAGGCTTAAACCCACACTCAGCAGGAGACTGCCGGCGACAATAAGGGAAAGGTAGGCGGTGAACTTGAAACTCACAGCCCGCCGGGAGCGGGTTCCCCACACACTGTTGAAGGCTCCTGTGACCGTATCCAGCAGGAAAACGGAGGTTACCGCGAAGAGCGCGAGCCCCAGCACGCCGAGCTTGCGGGTGTTGTTCAGAAAGCTGGAGAACAGATCAAGTAGTTCTGTCTGCCGTGTCGGCATCAGCAGGCCGAGAAAGAACTCCTGAATGCTTACCAGTTCCTCGGAAAAGGTTCCGAAGGCGTTTAAAAGGGAAAACAGAAAGGCCAGAAATGGAACAATGGCCAACAGCGAAGAATAGGATAATCCTGCGGCCATTGTCGGGCAGCTGTTATAAAAAAACAAACGGGCAGTTGAAACTGCGTTGTTCGCTCTGATTACCATGTATTTTTTGATGGAGTTCAGATTCATACGGGGTATAGTACTCCATAGTACGGTATGAATCTACAAAAACAATCAAAGACCCGTGCGGCAGCATGACTCCATATGGTAACGGCGGACCCCCGGGTTTTGCCTCCTCTCTGCCATTCTCCTTTTGCATACATCCGGTGTATAGTTCATAATGATCCTGATTTTTTTCGCAACCGGTGCCGTGCGAACAGGCCGGCCTGCAACAAAAAGCCTTGTGCAAATACTGAAGTCTGTGGTCGTGTGTGCCGGTTTTTGTACTATTATGTCCTGCGTGACAGCAAGTGGGAGCACCATGAAAGAAGAAGTACTCGAAATATACCCATTGGAAAAACCGTTTCCCAATTCACGGTTTATGTATGTGAATAATGCGAGGCTCCATGTGCGGGAGTGGGACGCGCGCGCCGATGAAAGCGGCGGGGTAAAGGGCAATATTCTGCTGGTTCACGGTATAAGCGGTTCTTCCTATAACTGGCGCTTTCTTGCTCCCGCCCTTGCCCAGGACGGATGGCAGGTGTTTTCCGTTGATATCCCTCCCTTTGGGTTTTCCGGAGAGCCGCAGAAAGAAGGCCCTTCTTTAGATCCCCTGAACAAAGACTCGGCGTCCCGGGCCTTGCTCCTGTGGCAGGCGGTTGATCTCCTGTCTCCGGATATTAAAAGGCCCTTTGTCATTTTAGGTCATTCCCTCGGCGGACGGATCGCCTGCCACATGGTACTCATGAGGCCTGACACGGTGAGCAGACTCATCCTGATCGCTCCGGCGGTTTACGGCAACTCGGTCATACCCGGCATTACGAAATACTGGCCGTTCAAGGCGATTGTCCAGAACTCGGGCCCCCTGGTTCTGGAAAACCGGAATGTCATGGAGTTTGTCATGAGCCGGGCCTACGGCAGGGATGTTACCCATGACGAATTTCTGGGAAACTGGGCACCCTTTGTCCGCCCCGGCATGTCGGAAGCCTGCAGCGAGTGGGCGGTGGAATCCATTGACAGCCAGGAACCGGAAATTACGAATATCAAAACCCACACCCTCATTCTGTGGAGCAGGAAAGACAAAATTGTCAAAAACAAAGGGAAGTGGCTTTTATCACGTCTGGACAATTCGCGGTACGTGGAAATCAAGGGAAAGAGCCACTGCCCCATGGATACCCACAGCGATATCGTCAACCGGGAAGTCCTCTCGTTTCTGGCGCTGCTGCCGGAAGCCGGAGAATGAACAGCAAGGATGACAATATTTTCACAGGTTCTCCCCTTCCATCAGCAGATCGTTCAGACGCCTGATCTTGCAGCCTTTGCTTTCATAATAATCCAGCATTTCGTGTATCTTCTTCTTGTCATAACTGGTAACGCAATCAGACAGGACAGTAACACCGTAATCCGTCTTGCGCAGGTTGTAGCAGGTTGATTTTACACAGGCAACTGCATCGGCTCCTGTTATGTAGAAATCGGATATACCATTTTTCCCAATAAAGTCTGCAAGTCCTTCACTGCTTAATGCGTTTCCTTTGTATTTGGTAAACACATTTTCTGATACTATATTCAAGTCTTTTGCTAATTCAGCCCCATAGGTATCGGGTTTGAAAGTCCTTGTACCCTCTGATAAATTTTCATGCCTCACGTAAACAACATGAATATCATTGTTTACTGCCCACTCTATGGCTTTATTGATAGTGCCAATGATATCCCTGTAATTCTTCGTGATGTCATTTTGAATATCAATGATGACCAAGGCTTTGTTCTGCATCGTGTTTCCTCCTGATACGCAGATCTTTACGTTTCCCTGCAACTGTACCCGGGGTTTGTTGACAACAGTATGGCCACAATTCATACTGTTGAAAACTTTTTTTTCAGGCGGCTATGGGATGAAAATTGACAGGCTGGTCAGCATTGTCATGATACTTCTTGACAAGGAGCGCATAGGCGCTCAGGAATTGGCCGATATGTTTGAAGTTTCGCGCCGTACAATCTACCGCGACATGGACATTATCAACATGGCGGGTATTCCTGTTCACTCAACATCGGGAGCAGGCGGCGGTTTCGAGATCATGCAGAACTACAAGGTTGACAGGAACGTTTTTTCGGCTGACGATCTATCCGCCATACTGATGGGGCTGTCCAGTCTTTCCGGCATGATACGGGGGAATGATCTGGTAAACGCCCTTGCGAAAGTAAGGAGCTTCATTCCTGCCGACAAGGCAAAAGAAATTGAGGTAAAAGCACATCACCTGTATGTGGATGTAAGCCCCTGGATGGGCAACAGAAACATACAGCCACATCTGGAAATCATCAAGTCTGCCCTGGAGGAAAGCAGGCTGCTCTCGTTTGAATACGCAGACCGCTACGGAAACATGACCGCGCGGACTGCTGAGCCGTATCAGCTTGTATTGAAAGGCAGCCATTGGTATTGGTACGGGTATTGCCGTAAAAGAGGTGATTTCCGCCTATTCAGACTGTCCCGGACATCCAGACTGCACATTCAGGAGGAGCGCTTTACGCCGCGGGATTTTCAAAAACCGCAGCTTGAGTTTTCCGAGGTACTTGCCACACTGCACACCCGCATCAACATCCGTATTCATTCCTCCATCATGGACAGGGTGCTTGAGTACTGCGGTAGTGAAAACTTTTTGCCGGACGGCGCTGAACATTACTTTGTCAGTTTTCCTTTTATAGAGAATGATTACTACTACAATATTCTTTTCAGTTTCGGTGACAAATGCGAATGTTTGGATCCTTTGCATATCCGTAAGGAAATGAAACGCAGAGCGCAGGTTATTGCTGCCATGTACGGGAGTTAAGAAAACCGGAGATTGTTTTCTTTTTACCAGACTCCCTGTGTTTTCAGCTGCCGTTCCGCCGCCTCGGCCCAGCCTTTGTTGGCAGCGGGGCTTGCCGGACTGGGGTGGAGCACCGATCCCAGGGTTACCTGCCTTTGTGTATCAGCGTCAAGAAGCGGCAGAATACGTGAAAACCGTTCCATGGCAAACTTTCCGATGCCGATAAGCCATCGCGGTTTCAGAATTTCCACCGCGGCGGCGAGATGCCGGTCACAGGCGTCGAACAGCGCCTTCTGCTCTTCGGCGGTCAGTTTATCCGGGGTAAGGTTTTTCGATGATTCTTCCATGAACACCAGGGGGCAGTAATTCGCCACAAAGTGATCCGTGAAAAAATCCCGGGGGTTTTTGAAACGCTCTTTCATGAGACCCCAGAACCGGCGACCGGACACCTCGCTCTTGGTGCAGGAGAATCCTTCCACCGGGCGTTTGGGATGCTCTACTTCGGGTCTGCCAATGGGGACCTCAATGCCCATCCAGTCCCTCACGGCGTTTATTTCACCAAAGGGCACACCGGTTTGCACCATGCCCCAGGGGCCGGGATTGATGCCCAAAAACAGCACCTTTTTTTTACAGCCGCCGTAGCGGCGGAGGTATTCTGCATGGCCGTTCCAGGCGTAGGTGAGGGGATTGTACACCGTGTGAACCTTCGGGCCGAAGCTCAGCTCCTGGACCTCCCGTGAAAGGGTTTCCGCTATACGTAATATTTCGTCGGATATCTTCACCTGGACCCCCCCCCGTAATGAGCGAGATATGATCCCTCCAGGCTGTTTATGCCATCCCTTGTGAGTTCAAGGACCGATCCGATCCGGGGCAGAGGGCCTTCGTAGTCCCCGTCTTCATCCACAACCAGGCCGTAGCCTCCCATTTCCATGAATGAAAGCACATGGCCCGGCATATCGTCTACAAGGAGGGAGGTTTCCGGCGTTCCCCCTGCCTCGAGGACATTTTTCTTCATGATGTCTTTGTCCGGTTTTCCAATGTACCTGTTCTGCTTCAGATCGAATATGTGTTCAAAACAGCCGTCTATTTCAAGGTATTCGAGCACCCGCAGGGCGTGCTCGATGGGAGCGTTGGTCAGTACGAAAAGCCTTCGTCCGAGGGCCTTGAGGGTCCGGGGAAGATCCGGGTTTTTCAACAGGAAGTCTTCGATGTTCCTGGGATGGACCGCCTCCATATAGGCGTCAATGTCGCCGAACCCGTGTTCACCGGAAAGCCATGCGTAGGTCGTGGCGTAGGCGCTGCCCCGGTTTTGCCTCATTTTTTTTGCTTCATCTACCGATACCGATAAGTAGGAAGCGACAAATTGGGAAATTTCTGTGTCCACTTCCTTCAGCAGACGGGATGATTTAGGGTACAGTGTATTGTCTATATCAAAAAAGATATGGCTGATCACGGCATACACCCTAATGGAAAAACATGGTCCTGTACACCCGGGACCTTTATGAGGCGAGGGATTATCCATGAATTACAAAGTGCTTGTGACCGATGACCGTCACGGTTTTTATCATGTAGAGAGGGACATCCTGGGGAAGATCGGCGCCGAGCTGGAGGTCCTGCCCGACGGCGACCCGGAGGCCCTTGTTGACCGCCTTGCATCGGCAGACGCCCTCCTTCTGAATCAGATGAACCTTTCCGCTTCTGTGATTCCGCGCCTGAAGCGCTGCCGGATCATTTCCCGGTACGGAAGCGGCTACGATAATGTGGATGTGGAAGCCGCCACCGCCATGGGCATCTGGGTGTCCCGGGTTCCCGATTACTGTTATCCCGAGGTAGCGGAACACGCCCTTGCCCTTTTGCTTGCCGCGGTCCGGCATGTTCCCGCCATTCATACCCGTATACTGGAAGGGGGGTGGAACCTCCATTCCGGGCTGGGCATGTCCCGCATCCGGGGGAAGGTTCTGGGCATCATCGGTTACGGGGGAACGGGCCGCAGTTTCCACCACGCGGCCTCGGGTCTGGGCTTTTCCCGGGTCCTCATCTGCGACCACCGGGTCACGAAAAGCGATATCGCTTTTGGCGAGGCCGAGATTGTCGACTTCGATACCCTCATACGCCAGGCTGATATCATTTCCCTGCACATTCCCTTCCGGGAGGAGAACCGCCATCTGATAAACGCGGCCGCCATATCTGCCATGAAAACTTCTGCAGTACTCATAAACACGTCCCGGGGCGGCATTGTCGATACCAGCGCCCTCGGCCATGGTCTCAAGACCGGGCAGATAGCCGCGGCGGGAATAGATGTGTTTGAGAAGGAACCGCCGGAGGGGCTTCATCCCCTCGTGGACTGTGAAAACGCCGTTCTGTCGGACCACTGCGCCTATTACAGCGAGGAGTCGATCATCGAACTGAAGGAAAAGGCCGCCCACAATGTGGCCAGGGTTCTCTGCGGCGAGGCTCCTGTGTATCCCGTGAATACTGTCGATCTGTCCCGTATTGTTCTTGATTGAACCGCAGTCTTCTGCATGTCTGTGTGTCGTGATATTCTTGTAATTATTCTATGAAATACCCGCGTGCGTTCCTTTGTGTGCTGGTCTGTTGTTGTTCCCTGTGGTCCCAGGAACTCAAAGTGACCGCCGTACAGCTGTGTGTGGACCCCGGCATGTATGCCTCTGCCTCTTCTTTCAGCGAGGGCATCCACTCTCTTGTGGCATCCGCGGTTTCCCGGTACCGGCCTGACCTCATTGTTTTTCCCGAGTACACCGGGGTGTTCGCGGCAGCCGTGAGTACAGGGCTCGGACCCCTTGAAGACAGCCGCGGTCTGCCCGGGCTCCTGGAGCACCCGGAAAAAGTCCTTGGGGTGCTTGATCCCGGGGCCGTTTCTGCCCCGGATTTCTTTGCGCGCCACGATCCGTCGGTCCTCCTCGATCAGGTGTTCGGGGCTGCTGCGGCTTTTCATGGCATACACATCATTGCCGGGACCTATTTCGCCCCTGTACCGGTTGCCGGCGTGTCCGGACCCGGAACAAGAGTGGTAAACCGGGCAGTTGTCTACGGTCCCGACGGAAAGAGAGTATATGAGCAGGACAAGGTGTTTCTTACGCCGTTTGAGGAGGAGCTTCTTGGCCTTGCCCCCGGAACGCTTGATGCGGTCCGGACATTCGCGATCAATGGTGTTGAACTTGGGCTGACGGTGTGCCGGGACTCCTTTTTCCCGGACTGGGAAAACCGTTTTTCCGGCATAGACCTGTGGATAGATATCAAGGCCAACGGAGTGCCCTTTGACAGCGAACAGGAGGCAGTCTTCCGCCGCGCCCTTCCCGCCAGGATTGCGTCCTCGGGTGTTCCTGCCGGAATGACGGTCTGTCTTACCGGCCGTTTTTTCGGTCTTATGTGGGAAGGACGCTCCTCGGTAGTCATTCCACGCGGTCCTGCAGGGGTGACTGTCCTGACAGAGGCTGAAAGCCCTTCAATCCAGACGTTTCTTCCTTTTACCTTTCTTTCCCTCGAATATCCCTGAACGGTACTTGTCATAGTTCTTCCAATTACATAGTATGGTTTCGTGTCTTTATAAATAATAAACCCTGTTAAGTATATTTAAAGTAACAGGGAAACCCCTTGTCTGGGCTTCTTATGTAACGGGGAGGCTTGTCATGTTCTCGCGGTTCAAAAACGTCTATACATCGCCCCATGCGGCCCATTTCCTTGGCTGCATGCTGATCTTCGGCATCGTTGCGGGAATGTATACCGGTGTGCTCAATAATTACCTGCACGAGGTGCTGTCCATCACCAGGCTGGAACGCGGCATTGTCGAGTTCCCCCGGGAACTGCCCGGGCTTCTTTTGTTTGTGGTGCTTGCCCTGTTGTACCGGTTCAGTGAGATGCGTCTCATGCTCATCGCTCTTGCTGTTGCCGCCCTTGGTCTTTTTGGTTTATGGGGATGTGGTGATCTGAGGTGGGCGGCTATCATCATGATGGTGATCTATTCCTTCGGCGAACATCTGATGATGCCCATACGCCAGTCGGTTGCCATGCATATGGCTCTACCGGGTAAAGAGGGTCTGGCCATGGGAGCTGTCGCGGGCCTGGGTAATATGGGGCAGGTGATCGGGGCCTACGCGGTGCCTCTTTTGTTCCTTCTGTACCGCTTCCTGTTTCCCTCCCTTCCGGCTTTCGAACGTTTCCGCGTGGTGTTTATCGCCGGTGCTGTCGTGCTGGGAGCAGGCGTGGTCATTGCCATGTTCATAAAGGAGGATGGCCGCCATGTGCCCAGGAGGGACCTCCGCCTTCGGCGCAAACACCTGAAATATTACATCCTCGAAGTGTTTTTCGGGGCGCGGAAACAGGTCTTTCTGTCCTTTGCCCCTTATGTGCTCATTTTGAATTACCGCGCGGGAACTGAGCTGGTGTCATTTCTGTACGGCATCTGGGCTCTGGCCAATATCTTCGTGTCTCCCCTGGTGGGGAGACTTTTGGACAGGTTCGGCTACAAACCGGTCATTGTCATAGATGCCGCCGTCCTCACGGTCCTGTGCCTTCTGTACGGGTTCAGTCATCATCTGTTTCCCCAGGGGGCAGCCTTTACGGTTGTCTGTTTCGTGTTTGTGCTGGACGCGGTATTGTTTGTGGTGGGCATCGCCCGGGCAATGTATGTGCGGACCCTCTGCGACACCAAAGAAGAGGTGACCGGGGTTTTGTCATCGGGTATTTCCATAAACCATCTGGTGAGTATAATTATTGCGGTAGCAGGCGGTCTTTTGTGGGAGAGGCTGGGGCTGGAAACCCTGTTTGTGATCGCGGCCCTTCTGGGTCTGGGCAGCTTCGTGTTCAGCCTTACCCTTCCGACTGCGCCGGTCACAGGCAAGGAGGATTCCCGTGAACGATCATAACCTGAAAAATCTGCTGTTGAAATTCCAGCGCAATGAAATTACCGAGTATCACATTTACCAGAAACTGGCAAAAACCCAGAAAGATCCGGCAAACAGGAAAGTCCTTTTGCAGATTGCGGACGATGAAAAGCGCCATTACGAGTATTTCAAGACCCACACGAACCAGGATACAGGCCCCAAAAAATTCAGTGTATTCTTTTACACCTGGATCGCACGGCTCTTCGGTCTTACTTTCGGTATCAAGCTGATGGAAAAGGGCGAGGAACAGGCTCAGGCGAATTATGAAAAACTTATTGCTTCCATACCGGAAGCGAAGAACATCATGGAAGATGAAGACGCCCACGAAAAGCAGCTGATCAATATGCTCAACGAGGAACTTCTTGATTATGTGGGGTCCATTGTCCTTGGACTGAATGACGCCCTTGTAGAGCTCACCGGGGCCCTTGCCGGGCTTACCTTTGCCCTGCAGAACACTCAGCTGATTGCCCTTACCGGCCTCATCACCGGAATCGCCGCTTCCTTCTCCATGGCAGCGTCCGAATACCTTTCCACCAAGTCCGAGGGTGAATCCCACAAAGCGGGCAGGGCGGCGGTGTATACGGGGATTGCCTATATTGTGACGGTACTGCTCCTTATTCTTCCTTATCTGCTGTTTTCCCACTACATGGTCTGTCTGGGGCTTACCCTGTTGATCGCCGTGAGCATCATCTTCTTTTTCAATTACTATATTTCGGTGGCGAAAGATCTTGATTTCCTCAAGCGGTTTCTGGAAATGGCGGGCTTGAGCCTCGGGGTGTCCCTCATTACCTTTGGTATCGGTGTTGTTATCCGGCTTACTCTGGGCATTGAGGTCTGAACAGGTATTTACGATAACGTACTTCAGGCGGCCCTGGGGCCTGTTGTTTATTGCGGGCACTTAATTTTATGCTATACTCTTTCCGATAGTTGTAACACTAGAGGCGGAGGTTTGTTATGCCAGCACTTAAAAAAGAAGTAATATGCGATATCTGCGGCAGGTTGTTCTGGGAAACCCGTCGCCGCCATTATTGCGAGCACTGTCACAAGTTTTATTATATCTGCGAGGATTGCCGTGTAACCCGGAATAAATGCAGGCTGTGCGGAATTCCCTTAAAGAAAAAATCCGAACCCGATAAAATCCTGAAACGGTAATCCGTTTTCCATACTGTCTTCTGTTTTTTTAAGCACGTACAGCTAAAGTTACAGTCAGGCCCGTCCCCTTCCTTGACAGGAGGCGGGCTTTTTTGTTTGAATCGTTGACATGATACAACTCTTTTTCTACCTGCTTCTTGGGCTTTTTGCCGGAACTGCATCCGGGCTTATCGGTATCGGCGGCGGCATCATTATAGTGCCCGCATTGGTTATTCTGTTCGGCATGACCCAGCACCAGGCCCAGGGTACGACCCTCGCCCTGATGGTACCGCCGATTGGTCTTTTGGCTGCGTATACCTACTGGAAAGCCGGATACGTCAATGTAAAGATCGCGGCTTTCGTGTGTCTGGGCTTTTTCCTTGGGGGGCTCATCGGATCCAAATTTGCGGTGGGCATTCCTGAAAGCCTCTTGCAAAAGATCTTCGGAGGAATAATGATTGGTATCGGGATGTACATGATCATCCGCAAGTGACCGTAAAGAACAGTATATGAAACCAACAGTCATATATATAGCAGGATTCCGCCAGCACGCGGGCAAGACAGTCACCAGCCTGGGAATTCTCTCCCTTCTGCTGAGGAAATTTTCTCCCTCCCAACTCGGGTATATCAAACCGGTCGGCCAGGAGCTGGTAGAACTGGAGGACGGTTCCAAAATAGACAAGGACGCCCGGATCATAGAAAAATTTTCCGGCATTCCCGATCTGGAGATGAAATATGTGTCTCCGGTCCGTTTAGGCTCCGGGTTTACCAAAGCGTTTCTTGCGTCCAATGACCAGGAAAAGCGCAGTCTTGATCTTGCAGCGGATATCCAGGAAGCCGTTGCCTCCATGTCTCATAAAAAAGTGATTGTCGCAGAAGGTACCGGGCATCCGGGAGTCGGCGGCATTGTCGGTTTGTCCAACGCCGATGTCTGCAAGGCTTTCGGCTGGGACGTGGTCTATCTTTCCGGAGGCGGTATAGGCAAGGCCCTGGACATGCTGGAGGTGGACCTGTCATATTTCGCCTATAAAGGTGCCCGGGTCAAGGGCATCGTGTTCAACAAACTCATTCCGGAAAAAATAAGCACGGTGAAGGCCTTCATCACCGAGGCGTTGATCAACCAGAAATTCCGTTTTCCCGCGGGGCCCACCAGAGTTCTGGGATACCTGCCGGAAATAGAAAATCTCTACAAGCCGTCAATGCGGGTGCTCATGGACCGGTTCTCTTCGCCGGAGGTTATTGGAGATCCGGAACGGGAGTCATGGAAAGTGCCGGCGAGGGACATCCGGGTGATATCCATTACCCTGGAATATCTGCACCTGGAACGCTATGTCACTGCCCGGGACCTCATCATCATCGGCGGTGCCAGTGAAGACCGCATAAACAGGCTGCTTGAGTATCACCG
>JAFGQL010000108.1 GCA_016935695.1 Spirochaetales bacterium | reverse complement strand
GGAGACGGCGTCCGGAGTACACCGGCGACCGTATAAAAGCGAGGAGCAGCTTTGCTGACTCCGAGCGTGGCGGACAGAGGGAGACGGTGTCCGGAGGACACCGGCGACCGTAAAAAAGGAGAAATTATGGAAGGAATGCTGGACACAAAACTCATAGCACAGGTAGGTATCATTGTAAGAGACATAGAAGCCTCATCAAAGCGCTTCGCCCGATTTCTGGGAACGGAAGTTCCCCAATGGGTGCTGACAGGGCCTAAAAGCGAAGCACAGACTGAGTACCGGGGAAAAGCAAGCGATGCCCGTGCAAAGCTGGCATTCTTCAACTGCGGGCAGCTGGATATCGAACTCATAGAGCCCGATGAGCATCCGAGCACCTGGCGGGAATTCCTGGAAAACCACGGGGAAGGCATTCATCACATCGCCTTTGTCATAAAGGGCATGAATGACAAGGTCCTCACTCTGCAAAACAATGGCTACCCCCTGGTACAGAAAGGTGAATATGAGGGCGGCAGATACGCCTACATTGATGCCGTCGACGGCCTGCATACCGTCATAGAACTGTTGGAAAATGACGGAGACTCAGAATGAACAAAACCTGCCTCGCGATCATCGGCGATTACTGGCATAAAGCTGACGAATACCGGCCTGTGTGTGAAAAAGTCTTCCCGGATCATTCTATCAGGTATGCGATAGACTCCGGGTCTGTTCCCTGGGAGAATCTTGACGGCTTTGCCGTCATCATCCTTACAAAAATGGGTATACTGGACCCGACGGTATCAAAGGACCTCTGGTATACTCCCGAACAGGAACAGGAACTCTGCGCCTATGTTCAAAATGGCGGGCGGCTTCTGGTACTCCACGCAGGGTTGGCCGATTACCCCAGGGACGGCCTTTTCCGTTCGGTCACAAAAGGGGCTTTTCTGTACCACCCGCAGGAGCACCCGGTGTTCACCATTGCGCCGCCCCTTGAGTACAAAGGCCGGCAGACCGAGTTTTCTGACACAAGGTTCTCCATTCAGGATGAAATGTATTTTGTCCATGTAGACGCTGATCAGACGGAAGTTCTACTCGAAAGCAGATCCCCGGATTACGGTTCTTCCCCTGCTGTCTGGCGACACAGCCGGGAAAAAGGCAGGGTTTTCTGCGCGACTCCCGGTCATAACAGGGCGGTGCTGCAATCCCCTGAATTCCTGGATATGCTGGACAAGGGGATCCGCTGGCTGGTACAGGAATAACTGGCTTCGTCCTATTCTCTGGCAGACAAGTCCGCGCTGAAGAACTCCTTGCCTTTATAAAACAGGCGGACCATATCGCCGTCAGCGCTGACAGATAAGTCTTCTCCGCTGTCGGCGAAAGAGCTGTTCAAGCCCGCGTGGCAGAACACCCCGAAAAACTCCTGTTTTGAAGATGGCAGCATTGCTTCCACCCTGGGAAGGAGAAACGAGGGGTATCTGGTATGGCCGGTTTTTATGCCTTCATACCCTTGGGAAAGGGCGGCATACTTGTACCCGGTAAGTATCCGAATAATGGAGAACCTCCGCCCTTCTTCTACCCGGGCAATACCGTCTTTTGCTTCGGTTACCGTAGCATCTCCGGGAGAGGTCCCCAAAGCGAACCCGCCTTCACGCAGGTATACCGGCGTTTCTTTACCCAAGGACAGGCCCCTGCGGACCCGGTGGATCCGGATGTGGCCTCCCGAACGGAGTGGAACCGCCAGAGTATCTACCTTGAGGAACCCGACGGTTTTACCGTTCTTACTGCCCGGAACGGGCAAATTGTAACTGCTCTGAATGGCTTCTTTACCAATCAGGCGAAAAGAGCCGATCTGCCCCCGGTGGCTCCACGCGGTTTTTGCGGAACTTGCAGACAGGGCGTTATCGCAGGCATACACCATTCCCCCGTCGCCTGGCGCCGCCACATAGCCGAGGTGTGATGAATACACGAACTTGCCGTATTTTGTAAGGCAGGTCTCATCCCGGCAGACATGGCCCCCATGAACTCCGCCGTTCACCAGCTGAATGTGGCCGTCTTTTGCAGTACCGTGGAGCATCCACCCCGGGGCAGTAATTCCTCTGAGGAAATCGCTTTTTTCTACAGGGAGTTTTTCCTCGGGGGTAGTCCACAACACATCATCCTTGTCCAGCAGGAGCAGGGCGCCCACCGTCTGGAGGGCATGGTATGCGGTGCCTGCAGCACACTGCGGCGGGGCGGCGGCAAGGCTCCCCTTACCGGCGACCCGTAAAAATATGCGCCCCGAAGTATGGTCGACGGCGCCGTTTTCCAGATAGTATGAAATATGCAGGCGCAGGATGCGTTTCAGTACCCCGGGCTTCAGGGGAGATATTCCCAGCTTGTGAGCCAATACCGCCCCGGTCAGGCGGGCGAATTTATGTGATATGTCCTTGCCATATTCCGGATGAGTGCCGTCTGCACCGTAAAAATAAGGAAAATCCCGTAAAAGACGGTTCAGCCGGGATGTCCAGGTATGAAAAAGCCTGGAATCGCTGTCCCGTTCAAGAATCATCAGGTAACACAGCTGGGGAAGGTACAGCCAGAAGGCGCTGTCGTCGAAAGTAGAGGGCGACGATGGATCTGCGGAAAACCAGCCCTCATCCACATGACAACCTTCCAGCTTTTCCAGAGCTTTGTCGATTGTTCCCTGATCGTAGCGCCAGTTGAGGGCCTTGCGGGCACTGTGGTTCAATGCGACAGAAAGATATTCTTCCATGCTGCGTCCCATGCGCATTCGGCCCAGGGTTTCCAGCCAATGCTCAATATTCAGGATCTGATCGGAATTGAGCTGCCTGAACAAGGCGTTTTTTGCCATGAAGCAGGACCAGGCCACTGTTCCCCCTTCCAGGGCAAGACCTTCCACATTCCTGGGATCCCAGTAACCCTGGTCTTCGGGATCAGTACCCGCTTTCAGGGCCGTAGCATACAACTGGTCTATGCGGGCCTCATGCTTTCCGGCGTAGAGTGTCCGCGGATGGGCATCATTGTGCAAATACGCGCTGAATGTGAATAAATTCCGCAGAACAAACCGATGGTCAGGCAGACTGTCCGCCTCGGCAGCCCCGTCTTCCGCCTCCAGAATGCCATGGGCACCGTCGGGAGTGACATGCTGTACAAATCCCTTCACAAAAAGGGCGCATAATGCAAGGACATTGTCTTTTGTTAACTGTTCAAAAGTAGACATCCAAAGTAGTATATTGATGGCAGTAATGGTTGACAAGGGTACTCTTTTACACAGGACGGCATTACATGGTACGTGATTTCTTATTAGGGGTGAACAATCAGTTCGGAGCAACGCCCCTGATCGTGGCAACGGCGCTGGGAATAATTACTCTGTTCCTGGTATTCCTGTATGCCGTAAACAGAATTCAGGACCGGAAGGTATGGCACCGACGCAGAGAGATTGCCCAAGAACTGTATACGAAACTGGTTCAGGGACACGGTATTTCCCCCGCCCAGGAGAATCTTCTGCGCCTCCTCGCCGGCACCTTGAAAGAACCGGACATCATGTATCCCCTCTTAATGGATGAACATGTGTTCAACCACGCGGTCCGGGAATACTGCGCCGCACATCCGGCTCCTCCGGGACTATCGGCCCTGCGGAAGACCATCGGTTTTACCGATACCGAACCCCAGGAACGGGAAAAAAGCATTCAATCCACTGTACAGCTGGAACCAGGGCAGATCATTTCCCTGACCTACGCAAAAAAACGGGCGGCTCTGTCTGCTTCGGTTATTGATGTCCGTGCCGACGGTTTTCTGGTAAAACCGTCACCGGCCATTTTTCTGGACGTGGCATCACACATCCTTGTACGGTTTTTCAATAACCGAGGACAATATGCGGGAGCCTGTCACGTCCGATCGGTAGAACATAAAGACAATGAGGAACTGTTTCTGCTTTCCCATTGTGAATCACTCACCAAAACCCAGAACCGTAAATTTTTCCGCCGGATGTATTCCGCGGCCTGTACCCTTACACGTTTAGGAGAAACCGAACACCCCTTTGAGACCTCATTTGTCGAACTTGGCGGCGGGGGAGCAAGCGTACGTGACGCCCGGGGGATATGCGTACCGGGAGACATCGTTACCGTTGACTGGCAGAGTCCCTACGGTCCGCTGTTCGTGCGGGGCCGGGTGGTCAGAGTCACAAAGAGCAGTCACTCCGGCAGATGCGTTCATCTTGAATTCGAAGGGCTCCAAACCCAGAAACAGGACCTGCTGTTCAAAATACTTCTGAGACATCAGCTCCCTGCATCCGGTTGAAATAATGAATCAATGGTCTTTAGCGGGAACACAGGCAGGAAAGAAATGGATCAATATGATGTAGTAATAATCGGGTCCGGTCCGGCAGGGCTGGCCGCAGCGTTCGGCCTTCTTAAACACTCAACCAGCAGCGGCGCTGCGCCTTTGCGTATTGCCGTTTTTGATAAAGCGAAAACATCTACCGGCGGTTTGCGTAACGACTGTAAAATGAATTTCACCTATCCGGTTGGCTTCCCCGAAGATATCTGGAACAGGGACAGCGCCGACGCCTATCTGGATATGGTAAAGGAAGACCTCCACCCCGGTATACTCGCCCGCAAAAACCTCACGGTCTACCGCCGCCGCGGGGAACCGTTGGGAGTACAACTGCTGGAGGTTGATCAGGCCCACCTTGGGACCGACGGCGGACTTAAACTCATACAAACCCTTACCGCGGCTTTGGAAAAACAGCGAGTCGACATCTTTTTAGGAGAAGAAATGACGGGTCTGGATGAACAGGCACGGCAGATCACCACCACAACGCGGACAGTCGGATTTGAATACCTGCTCATCGCTCCGGGCCGGGGTGGATTCAAATTCCTCCAGGATACTCTGGATACCATCGGTGTCAACTATGTCGACCACATCGTCGATATAGGCATCCGCATAGAAACCAGGATTGAGCACTACCCCATCGTCCACGATTATTATGATCCCAAATTCCTTTTTCCCGGAAGGGTGCGCACCTTTTGCACCAATTCGGGTGATGCCCACGTTGTTCAGGAACGTTACCTTTCCCGCCACGGGAAAACCTATTACAGCGTCAACGGCCACGCCTACTCCCACAGAAATGCTGCAAACGGCCTGGTGAATTTTGCCATGCTCAAAACCATCCGTTTTACCGAACCCCTCGCCAGCGGCCAGGAATTCGCTGAAAACCTCGGGCTCCAGGCAATGCTGATGGGCGGAGGACATCCTATCATGCAGAGGGTCGGGGATTTCCGCATGGGGAAGCGGTCAAAACACAGCTCTTTCAGCGGAGACCTCTACGATTTCGAACCGACCCTCCGGGGCTGCACCCCCGGGGACATAAGCCTGTCGATGCCTGCAAAAATTCTCAGGGACATCTGGAAATCCATGAAAGCCCTGGATACGATAATCCCGGGTATTCTTCATCCGAGTACCATCATGTATTACCCGGAGATCAAACTCTACGCCAACAGGCCGGTCTTCAGCGACAGCAATTTCAAAGTGAAGGACCGCATTTACCTTGCCGGCGACGGTGCAGGCACCAGCAGAGGTATTACCGCGGCCTGGGCAAGCGGCCTCCGGGCCTGTTTCGGAATACTGAAAGACCTGGGTATATCATCGCCGCTGCCGGACTGAAGGAGTCAACACATAATGTCGGACAAACTCTATTACGCCGATCCATCCCTCCTGACTTTTACGTCCCGGGTAACTTCCTGCCGTCCCGGGGGCACGAAAGGCTCATGGGCAGTGGAGCTGGAAGCCTCAGCCTTTTATCCTGGAGGAGGCGGCCAACCAGCCGACAAAGGAACCCTCACCCCCGAAGGCGGCTCTGCCGTGGAAGTGCTGGATGTTGCAACCGAAGGGGCCGCCGTCTGTCACTACACCGGACATTCAATTGCACCGGACACCCTCGTTACAGGCACCATCGACACAGCCCGCCGCCTCCACTACATGCAGCAGCATACAGGCCAGCATATCCTGTCGGCAGTCATGTACCATGAGCTGAATATCGATACCCTGTCGGTCCATTTGGGCTCAGATTACAGCGCCATCGAGATACACAGCCCCGAGCTTCTTGATGACACGGTCATCCGCAGGATAGAAGACAAGGCAAACGAAATAATCCGCTCATCTATCCCGGTCAAGCAAAGGAATCCCCGATCAGCCGAAAGCGCCGGCTTCCTGCGCCGTGAACTCAAGACAACCGAAGATATCCGGATAATAGAAATTGAAGGATACGACGCCGTGGGCTGCGGCGGCGTCCATTGCAGCCTTACCAGCGGGGTAGAGCTCATCCTGTGGGCGGGACAGGAAAAAATAAGGGGCAACGTGCGGACCAAATGGATCATAGGACAAAAGGCATTCGAGGATGTGCGGGAAAAACGAATAATTGTACACACCCTCACCGCCCGTTACTCGGCCCCCCAGACATCTTTAGTCCAACGAATGGAAGAAGAAGACCAGAAAAAAGCAGCCCTGGCCCGGGAGCTCGGAATAGTCAAGAAGCGCTACGCAGACCTCTGCGCCTGTGAACTGAACCGGCGCGGCCGACAAGTCGCCGGCTCTATCCTGTATACCGGCATCTACGGTGATCTGGACATGAATGATCTGCGGGAAGTTGCCAACCTGATTACCGCCCAAGGCTCCCGCATTGCGGTGCTTTTGTCCCGGTCAGGGGACAAGGGCAGCCCGTGGATCCTCGCCGTCAGCCATGATTGCCCTTTCGATTTCGCTGGTATGAAAGACCGTTTCCTGGCCCTCATCGGCGGAAAAGGGGGCGGACGGCATCCCCAGTGGCAGGGCTCCTGGGACCCTTCGACAGGTATAACCGAAGACGGCCTCTTCACCTGTTTCGGTTCATGAACCAGACGGCAGCCCTGTCAAAACATGAAAGGCTGTATGAAGTTCCCGGCACGGGAGGCAGGTACGCAGTCCCTTGACAGGGCAGTATACCGTTCGGTATACTCGCCATTGTGGACAACAGGGAACACATCCTTCAGACAGCCCTCAGACTGTTCGTGATAAACGGCTACGAAGGCACCGGTGTACAGGCCATTGTCGATGAGACAGGGCTTTCAAAACCGACAATCTACCACTGGTTTGGCTCAAAACGGGGAATTCTGGGCGCGATTGTTTCCCAGTATGGGGATGAGCTCATAAAGACCATGTCCGGTACCGCCGTGTATAGAGGAGACCTTCCCGCATCCCTGGATGGGATCTCCGCCGCCTACTTTGCCTTTACCATGAAACACCGTCAGTTCATGAGGATGCTATTGTCCATGCACCACGGCGCACCGGGTTCTGAATCAAAGGAAGCGGTTGAACCAATAATAGAAACGCTGTACCGCATGTTCGAAAAAGTGTTTGAGGACGCGGTCTTCGACCACGGTAACATGAGGGGACGTTCTGCCATTATCGCCGCACACTTTTTCGGCGTCCTCAACACCCATGTGTTCCTTTTCCTCGACGGCCACGCATTGTTGAACGAAACGGTACGCGGAGAAGCTCTGCGCGTTTTCAGCTGCGGAATTTACACCTGATGGCAGATAAAAATCCAAAAGACCAGGAAAATCAAAGGAGAAAAGCCATGAACCAATGGTGGAAACATGCAACGGTCTATCATCTCTACCCGTTTGGATATTGCAATGCAGCCCATCGCAATGATTTTTCCTCCCCGGGAACAGACAGGATATTGCAATTGACAGGCTGCCTGGACAACATGGACACCCTTGGCTGCGACACCCTGCTGCTGGGGCCGGTGTTCGAATCCACCTCCCACGGATACGACACCGTCGACTTCTGGCACATAGACCGCAGGCTGGGCAACAACGCCCTTTTTACAGAGCTTGTGAGGACCTTCCATGAAAAGGGAAAAAAGGTGGTGCTCGACGGGGTGTTTCATCATACCGGGAGGGACTTTTGGGCCTTTTACCAGTTGAAGCAGGAAGGCGAACACTCAAGATATAGGGAATGGTTTTCGGGTGTTGACTTTTCCCGGCCCGGCCAGCGGAACGACGGCTTTTCCTACGATAACTGGGAAGGCCACGACGATCTGGTCAAGTTGAACCTTGAAGATCCCGGTCTTCGGGAACACATTTTCGGCGCAGTGGGCCAGATGATCGACATTTTTGGTATCGACGGTCTGCGCCTTGATGTCGCCTATGCCCTGGATCCCCGGTTTACTGCCGACCTTGCGGCTTTCTGCCGCCGGCTTAAACCGGATTTCTGGCTCCTCGGGGAGGTGATTCATGGAGATTACGGCCGGTTCATGGAACCGGGACAACTGGATTCGGTTACCAATTACGAAGTGTATAAGGCAATCTGGTCGAGTATCCTGGACACCAACTACTTCGAACTCTCCTGGGCCTGTACCCGACAGTTCGGCGAAGACCGAACCGGATCCCCCGGGGTCCTTTACAATTTTGTCGACAACCATGACGTGACCCGCCTGGCCTCCCGGATACCCCATCCCGCCGAGCTGCGCCTTGCCTATGCCGTAATGTTCATGCTCCCAGGCATACCGTCGGTATATTACGGTTCGGAACAGGGTATCAAGGGTGAAAAACTCGGTCATGACGACTGGGCGCTGCGGCCCTCCAGGGAAGATCTCACCGAGGCTGATCCGGACCTCCGCGCCTATATAGGGACACTGTCGCGGCTGCGCAGATCCATACTGCCCCTGACACAGGGTGTTTTCAAGGAATTGTTTGTCGCTAATGAACACTTTGCGTTTTTGCGGCTTCTTCCCCAAGGGGGATCCTGTGCACTCTGCCTGTTCAATCTCGGGACCCGGGAGTTCAGGGCAGAGGAAATTCAGAAGGGCCTTGGCGCCCGGTTACATGAGAATGGTGTGCAGGGCTTTTCCCGTTGTTTCATCAACACCCGGGAGCATGCCCTTCCGGCGCCGGATGCCGGAAGAGACCAGGCGTTTATGGACCTCCCGCCGAAAAGCTGGGCCCTGTATCTATGTGGCCCAGGGGAATGAAGTTCCGGGAGATTCAGGGAACCGCGGTAAAATAATCCTTCAGTTCCTTAATGCCGATATACAACTCTTCACAGAATTCCTTTATCAGGGCTAATTCCTCTGCTTCGGCACGGCCGTCGGCAAGGGCGGTCTTGTAGGCAACGGCAAGGTACTTAAGCTGCAGAGAACGGCCGGCGTCCAGGAATGCCGAGAGTATATCAGCCTTTACTGTCGGTAGATCATCGGGGTAGGTCATTCCCGCGTCCGTGAATTTTTTCTGTACTGATAACACCTCTTCCTCGGTGAAAAAATCACGTAAAACAGCGGCCTCGGCCTCTGAAGGGTCGTCGTCGCTGAACGCGACCAGGGTGCACAGGGCCAGGGCAGCATCTTTCAGGCCAAGGCCGATCTCCATGGCCGGACTGAATGCTGCTCCGGACAGATAATCGGTGCCGTCATCCACCTCGCGGAGAGCTGTTCGCGCGTAGTCTTCTGCTTCCCCAAGGGGTATATCCAGGTCTCGGGCGAAATGCTGAAGAAGGGCCATCTCCTGCCGGTCAAAAGAGCCGTCTGATGCGGCCAGCTTAAGACCTACCGCGACTGCCCGTACAGCATACTCCCGTCCGGCTTCCTTCAAGGCAGTAATGATGTGGGGCTTGAGAATTTCGAGGTCTCGGGGATACTCAAATCCCGCTTTGTGCAACACCTCTTCAAGATCCGCCGCGTCCCGGTACCGGTAATATTTCCGCATGACAACGCCTTCCTGGTCCGACAGCTGGTCGTCTGAAAACGCTATCAGTGCGGAAAACAGGAGGCCCGCCTGGGGGCCGCTCAATGTCAGTGTAGTCATGTCAACACCCTCCTCCGTCACTCGCCGGAACCGGGTACAGGCGGCGGGCCCTCGGGCGCGGCGTTTTGGAATAAAAAGCCGAGTTCTCCAAAAGTCCCGGCGGGGGCCCAGGAGGACATACCCTGCTTCCACATCTGGGTCTGCAGGTTAAGCTGTCCCGACGACACCAGACCGGCAAGCTGCCCTACGGCAAGAGGGCCTGTCTGCTGGCCGTTTATATAGGCGTAGTACTGAATGACGGGAGGCGGCGGCGGAACAGCACCCATACCGGGCCCCATCCCAGGCGCCGTGTTCATGGCGTTCCCCATCTGCTGCGCCATGGCAAGTCCCATACCCATTCCCATACCTCCAGCGGCAAAACCGCCGGCTCCCGGGTTCTGGGCCGCGAGCTTCATGGCATCCGCCCTGGCGACCCGTTCGTAATTACCGATGCGGGAATCAGCGAACAGCGCCTCGTCCCTGCTTTCGACTTTAGCCCGGGAGCTTTCTGAAAGCCCGATATGCTGAATAGAAGTATCATCGAGTGATATACCGTAGGTTTCAAAGAACGTCAGCTCGACCCGTTTCTTCAAGGCCTCGCTCAGCTGATCGTAACGGCCGGACATCTGGTAAAAAGACTCACCCAGACCGGCAATTGCTGTAATGGCCTCGGTAACGAACTTCTTTCGAAGACGATCCTGTATTTCCTGTTTGGTGAACTCCCCGTCGGTTCCTACCACATTTTTTATGAACCTGGCGGGATCCATGACATGAAAAGAAAAATGTCCGCGGGCAATGATTTCCAGTACGCCGAATTCCGGATCACGAATGGTAAAAGGGCTCGGCGTTCCCCACCCGAAACCGGTAACCGACCGGGTAGAAATGAAATAGACTTCCGCCTTGAAAGGGCTTTGAAACCCGTGCTTCCAGCCTTTGAGGGTGGATAGTACCGGCAGATTAAGGGTATCCAGGGTATATCTGCCGGGTTCAAACACATCGGCGAGCTGCCCTTCATTGATGAATGCCGCGACCTGCCCTTCCCTCACGGTGAGCTGGGCGCCGTTTTTTATCTCATTACCGTAGCGCTCAAAACGGTAGGCGATAACCGTATCGTCCTGCTCTATCCATTCTACAACATCAATCAATTCGCCTTTCAGCTTGTCCAGTAATCCCATGACTCTGCTCCTTACCTTCAATTCAACATATTCGCGGGTGACATGTATACATATCCCGCCGGGTCCGGTTCTATTCACCGGGAAAAAGAATATTGATTCCCTGTAAAGATACCATAAAGACAGGATACATGGTAAAGGTATCAAATACGGAAAGTACCCACAGAGGCCTCTATGGCCTGTATATTTTCGCCGTTGCTGTCTCCCAGTCGGGCCATGTCATCAAGGCGTTCCTTTACGGTTTTCCCGAAATTGTCGATTTCCTTGATCTGGGCTTCCAGTGACCGCGATGATGACTCCAGTTCGGCCATCTGTTCCTCGATAGTCCGTGTGTCCGACAGGATGGACCCAAATTCTTTCTGGACCTGGACTGTCAGCTGCTCCAGGCTTTCTATACCCGAAAGAGTATCGGTACTCAGCTTCCGGCTTTCGCCCATCACCTGCTGCAATTCCCGTTCTTCTTCCTGAAGGCCCTGAACAATGGACTGAAAGGACTGCATGGTGTTCATGACCGATGCCATACCGGCAGTGACTTTTTCCACGGCGGCGAAGGTCATTTTTAACAGAGAACTAATATCCGAGGACTGGGCAGCAGTGTGTTCGGCAAGGGTCCGGATTTCTCCGGCTACAACGGCGAATCCCCGGCCGGAGTCGCCTGCATGTGCGGCTTCTATGGCCGCGTTCATGGCAAGAAGATTGGTACGTGCGGCAACGGTGGAAATGAGTTTGTTCGCTTCCTTTAAGCTGGAGGTATACCCCTGGAGCGTGTTGATCTCCCCGGCCATGCCGGTTATCTCTCCCGATGACATATCTGCCGCTTCCTTCAGGCGGTCGAAACTTCCCTGTATGGCCGAAATCGTTGATTCAACACCGCCGAAGACCTGGACCAGCCCTCTGATATGTCCCGATGACTCGCCGACAAGCGCTCCCTGCCGCCGGTATTCGGCGTCGAAGCGGGTCACACTGTTAAAAATGCTGCCGACGTTTCTGGTTGAGGCTTCCACGACCGCCGACTGGGTTTCCATGGTTGAGAGGGCGCTGTTGATGCGGGAAAATGTAGCCTCGACCGCATTCCCCGCCTGCCTGATACTCTCTGCCAGAGACGATCCGGTACCGACCAGGACTCCGGACGTTGAAAGAACATCTGTCAGACGGCCCCGGAGAAGAGAAATGAAGCGGTTGGCCAAATGACAGATACTACCGATGTCGTCAAAATTCACCAGGGGAATGTTCTCTGTCAGATCCCCTCCCGCCTCATTGAGCTGTTTCAGTTTTTGTTTGATCATGCCGCACTGAAATGCGTCTTCCCGCCGGGAAAACACCATGAGCAGCATACACATAAAACCCCAGAAGCCTGCAACAAGAACAGTCTGTACACCGGGCGAAAAGTATCCCGCGGGAATAACAGCCGCGTGAACATAGAAATTCATGACAAGGAAAAGAAAGCAGCCAATGTTGTAAACAGTGGCAATAACAATCAGATAATTCTTGTATTTCAGAAACAAGTCTTTTTCGCCCTTTTCGATGCTGGTCATATTCAGCCTGAGTTTCACGGGAAGGAGAAGATTATTGATATACAGGGCGGTCAATATTCCGGTAATAAACCCCGCACCAATGATATTCACCAAAGAAATGAGGTAGGAATACCCGCCCGGGGCCTTCCAGTGGAATACAAAGGCGTAAAAGACGGTCACTCCCAACGCCCAGGAAACAAAGTGCACCGCAGTCAAAAACCAGGGAACCCGGAGTGCTGCGCGCCGCGCGCCGGTATTCATGACCCCTGAGTCCAGAAACGTAAAAAGGGGCTTCAGGAAACGAATGATTACCGTAGAAGAAAGAAAAGAGAACACTACAATGGCAATGTAATTTCCGGGCCGCAGGGAAAACAGGATTCGTTCGGTGAATGTTTTTTGAATATAGGGGTTAAAGATGCCAACGAGCATCTCCCTGAACACCCCTGCGGAAAGGGGAATAACAAGATTTGCAAGAAAGATCCTAACTACAAGTTTAATACGCTGCTTCATGTTCTGTATTGTAAGGAAGGACCGCCCGGGATTAAAGAAGAAATTTGAAAATTTTCGATTTCCTTTTGGTGTCGTAGATCCTGCGCCTGTCTTCCGGCAGGTCGCTGATGTCCCCGGGGACAAAACCGAGCTGTTGAAACCAATCGGCAGTCTGGGTGGTAAGGACAAACACCCTGCCCAAACCACGTTTCCGGGCTTCGCCAATCAGATACTCGACAATCTTCTGGCCAATCCCAAGATGCTTGTAGGACTGGTCCACGGCAATCCCGGCGATTTCCGCTGTGTCACCGGAAAATTCAACCAATGCCCCGCAGCCGTGAATGGAATCATCTACCTCATAGACCACATAGTTCTCGTAGCTGGCATTCAGCTGGTCCTCGGTCCGCCGGACAAGAATTTCCTTTTCTACCAGGGGTTCCATGAGGCGCAGCACATCGCTGACATCCCGGGGTTCCATTGACCGTATCGAATCGTAGATATTTCCATGAATCATCATGCCCATACCCAGATTAGAGAAAATCTCTTTCAAAATGACCCCGTCAATGGTGCCGTCGATGATGTGAACCCGGTCCACCTGCCGGGACGCCGCGCGGCAGCCGAAATCTATATATTCTAAAAGAGGATCGCTGCTGTCAGCATTGAGCCGGGAAAACTCCAAAGCCGCTTCTACGCTCAGCCGGGAAATGCGCCCGTCAGGGGCAAGATAGGCCCCCGGAGGTATCTTGTACGCAGACTCGGTCAGTCCGGGATAGGGTGTGACAAAAAACAGCTTCTGGGCCTTCAGGCTGATACTGGCCACTGTCGCAAGTTCGTTGGAATTAATATTGTACGGTTTACCCAGAGAGTTCCATCCGATGCAGGGGAACACGGGAATAAGCCCTTCAGCCAGGATTTTCTTTACCAGGGCCACATCTATCTTCTCCACTATGCCCGTCTGCTGGTAGTCCAGACCTTTGATGACCCCCATGCTCCGGGCGCGGACCCAGTTACCGATAACCGCGTGAACCTTCTGGCCGGCAAGCATGGTCATAATGCGGTTGGACACATCAAAAGCCGCCATTTTAATGAAAGGAATCGATTCCTCGGTGGAAATTCGCACCCCCTCCGCCGTCCGGGTCTCTATACCGTACCGGTCCAGGACTTCTTCTATACGGGCCTTTGCCCCGGGAATGATGACCATCTTGATACCCATCTGGTGCAGAAGGGCAAGATCCTTGACCAGGGAAGGAAACAGGGGATGATCGATGATGCGGTAATCGATCTTAATGACAAAAACCGCATCGTTAAAAAGATGGGAATAGTGAAATACTTCGCGGATGAGATCGATCTGTTCCTTGCTGTGTTCCATATCTGATAATATCGGCGGGAGGCCTTATTAACAATACCGCAAGGGAATGACAGAAAAAACCGCGGTTAAAGGTTCTCTTCCCCGGCAAGCAGGGAGACAATGACATCTGAACCGGGACCGCCCATGGGCCCCTCGTAACGCAGGAAACGGCCGTCTGATAATCTGTACCAGCATTCAGCGCTCCAGAAAACAGAAAACATTCCGGAAGGAGAAACCTTGACTCTGACGGCCTCAACTGCACCTCCGGGGGTTTCTATAGTTTCCACGCCAACCCTTTTGAGCTGCCAGACCGTAAGACTGAGTTTGTCGGGCCGTATCATGTAGAATTCCCGCTTCCTCTCTCCCGAAAGGGCGAAGTCGAAAAACTGGTGGTCAAAGGACTGGTACCATGGAAGGTCTTTTTCAAACATGAGAGTTTCCCGTACCTTTTCACCTTTATCTTCGGCTTCAACAACAACGGAATTACCTTCCCGGCGGGCTTCCATGACAGTGCCCGATTCATAGGAGCGCATCATATACCGGAGCGTATCGCCGCCTGCGGTGCAGAGGAGAACGAACTCTCCCCATTCACGGGAAGAAGAAAACTCAATCTGATCGCCCGAGATTTTTTCTATCACCTCGCGCGACTGGGGCTCCGGCCAGGAACCGCTTTCTATCCGGTAGGAAAGACGGGTATCTCCATAGACATGCAAACACAGAACCCCGCAGAGAAGGGGTAAAAGAATTTTTTTCATTGTGCCTCCATGGGTGTATGTAGCTATTCCCGGTCCTGTGTCACCTATCCGCCGAAAAAAGGAAACATGGGGGAAATTTTCCGTTTTTCTTCCTCATCTCCCGGATTTCCCTTCCGCAGGACGGTCTCGTACCCAGCATGTTTGAGTGAAGAAATGAGCCGCCTGATCTGGAACGCGGTCTGTATCGGGTAGAGGAGTTCCAGGCCGATGACAAATTCACTGTCGTGATGGCCGACATGACGGATATTCGCTCTGGTTTCTATGACAATGCCGTGAAACTCAATATGAAAAAGGTGCAGTTCAAGGAGTTCCTTTACCTCTTCCCTGATGGCGATCCGCGCCCCGTGGACCGACAGATCCAGAACCTTGACCGGATAGGATAGGCCCTGGATGATCACAAACCCTTTCAACCCCGTTTTAGCACGGATGAAGCGCTCCTCGGCCAGGCTTTTCAGTTCCATGGCATAGGGATCCTCGTTCAAAAGTTCACGAATGAAGGACTCAATCTGGCCCTTGTAATGGAGGGCGCTGGCACTGAACATACATCCCGCTCCCCGGCCTTGCCGGCTGATCCGCATGATAAGGACCGGCAGGGTAAGAACCTTTCCGCGGAGCTGTATGGACAATACCGGTTTTTGATGGCCGGCGGAAGAGGAAAGGGGCGTGGTAAGTTCCACAAAGCATCCGCTCAATGATATATCGCTGACCTCGCCGCGGAATACCTCGTCGCTGATGTGCAGGCTTCCCAAAAGCTGGGTACGCACCCGTTCTTCCGATTCCCACCATCTCAGACGGGGGAAAAAATACGGTGCCATGAGCTCTCTGCGGAACAAAAGGAAGGCGGAAACAAGAATAATGGTGTTGGACACAAGGAGAACAAGACCCATCTGCCAGGGAAGCTGGGCCGCTCTGAGGGTATTGAGGGAAAAAAGCACCGCGGCGGCGCCGATACTTGTGTACCAGCCCCAGGTACGGACGCTGAACATGCCAACAGCGATGAGAACATACAGGGGAGCGGAAATCAGGGCAAAACGGTCGAACTTCAGCACACACAGCACCCAGGGTACTGCAAGAAACACGAGACACATCAGCCATATTCGCCACGGTCGTCCGGTCATGTACTTTCGGTTCTCCGCCTTGTTTACCTGTTGCCCCCGGAAGCAGAAACGGTACATCGCCTTGCCTGCTCAAAGGGTACAAAAAATACTTTACTACAGCCGGTTTCCCGCGTCTATAGCTGCACAAACTCTCTTTCCTCTTCATACATTCTTGCAATACTCCCGTTCACTCCTACAATTAAGGGTATGGAAAGCCAGAACCAGCTTGTATTTGAGGATGAGTCCGACCATGAAGCATCTTTTTGTCCTGTGGACACCTGGAAACTGCTGATAGTCGACGACGAAGAAGATGTCCATGTGGTAACCAGCCTTGTACTCAGGAACATGGAGTTCATGGGAAAAACACTGGAGATCCTCAGGGCGTACAGCGCCGGGGAAGCGCAAGAGATTCTTTCCCGGACTCCGGGCATCGCAGCGGCCCTCATAGATGTCGTCATGGAAACCGAGCGCGCAGGCCTTGAACTTGTCAAATGGATAAGGACGGAGCTGGGCGACCACGACATCCGCCTTATCCTCCGTACCGGTCAGCCCGGATACGCGCCGGAAAAGGAGGTGATCATCGAATATGATATCAATGATTACAAGGAAAAAACCGAGCTTACCAGCCAGAAACTCCATACATCCATTACTACCGCCCTCAGGTCCTACGGTCATCTTAAGACTCTCTCACGCAGTGAATCCGGCCTGCACCAGATCCTGGACGCGTCCAAAACCCTCTTTGATGTTCATTCGGTCCACGCCTTTGTAGCCGGTGTCCTTACCCAGCTGACGGCCCTGCTGAAATTCGAAGACCCGGCCCTGTATGTCCAGGTGTCCGGTCTTGCGGCGGGAAGTGTCGAAGGGTCTCTTGTCATTCTGGCGGGGACCGGCGAGTATAAGGACATATCAGGAAAGCCCCTCTCCTCCCTCCGGAACACAACCCTGTTACATCTGATAAAAAAAGCGGCGTCCAGCCGAAAAAGCCTGTTCAAGGACAATTATTTCATCGGGTATTTCAAAACCAAAATGGGGTCGGAAAATATTCTCTGTCTCAACTGCAAGAAGGATCTGGATGCCGTGGAAAAAGACCTTATCCGGCTTTTTTCCACACACATCTCCGTAGCCTTCGACAATATTTACCTGAACCAGGAAATCGAGGACACCCAGGAAGAGATCCTCTACACTTTAAGCGAAATCGTGGAGACCCGCTCCAGGGAAACGGGATACCACGCAAAGCGGGTGGGCATGATGTCCCGGCTGTTAGCCCGGGCCGCCGGGATGTCAGAATACGACCAGAAAGTCATTGCCCTGGCTGCGCCCCTCCACGACGTGGGTAAAATCGGCATTCCCGACGGCATCCTCCTCAAGGAAGGCAGACTCAACCACAATGAGTTCGACATCATCAAAACCCACCCCGACCTGGGCTGGGAAATGCTCAAAGGTTCCAGGCGGAAAATCCTGGAAACCGCCGCCGTCATCGCCCTGGAGCACCATGAATACTGGGACGGTTCGGGGTATCCGCGCGGCCTCAGGGCCGAGAATATTCATCCGATGGCCAGGATAGTCTGTGTCATAGACGTTTTTGACGCCCTGGTACATATCCGTTCGTACAAGGAAGCGTGGGACTATTCCAAGGCCTTTGCTTTCCTGAAGCAAAACGCAGGCACCATGTTCGATCCCGCGCTTATAGAAACCTTCATGACCGTAAAGGAAGAAATACTGGCTGTACAAAGTACTTACCAGGAATAGCCTTCCGCGGTTTTGATCTTGCCGTATGTTTTGTGTATATTGTACTACCATACGGCACATCAAGGCGGTTCTGACACCATGGCAGTAACAAATACCGGCATCATCATTCTTGGCGCATCGGGGGATCTGGCAAAACGGAAACTGATCCCCGCCCTTGCCAGGCTCTATGAAAAAAAAGAAATAGACGCATCCTGTGTCATCCTGGGTTCCGGACGCACCCCTTTGAGTTCCGATGAGTTCCGGCACAGGTTCAAAGGTCCCCAGGAGTTCCTGTCTATGCTCCATTACCATACAGGCATGGATGGCATAAAAAATGCGGTGGACAGCCTGGGAGACATCCGCAAGTATATTGTCTTTTTTTCCCTTCCCCCATCTGTGTACGGCGCTACGGCCAAAAAACTGTCAGAAGAAGGTTTCAGCGATCAAACATCCATCATTGTGGAAAAACCTTTCGGTTATGATTATGAGACAGCCCGGAACTTGAACAGGGAACTCCAGAAGTATTTTGATGAGCTGCAGATTTTCCGCATAGATCATTACCTGGCAAAGGAAGCTGTGCAGAATATCCTGGTATTCAGATTCGCCAATTCTATCTTTGAGCCGGTGTGGAATTCCCGCTACATTGAATCCATACAGATCAACGCTATCGAGGATATCGGAGCGGAAGACCGGGCCGCCTACTTTGATTCATCGGGGATCGTGCGGGACATGGTGCAAAACCACCTTTCCCAGCTTTTGTGCCTGCTTACCATGGAACCCCCTGTGTCCCTGGATGCCGAAGACATCCGTAAACATAAAATGGATGTCCTCAAAGCCTTGTCGGTCAGCCGCTGGGCAAAAAAGCAGTACCGGGGGTACCTGGATGAAAAGGGCGTTCCCGCCGATTCAACCACCGAGACCTATGCGGAGATTGAGCTGTTCATCGAAAATTTCCGCTGGAAAGACATGCCGGTCCACATCCGTACCGGTAAAAACCTGGGAAGGAAGGGTACGGAGATCGGCATTCAGTTCAAACCGATCCCGAAACTCCTGTACAACAAAACAGGCAGCGTCCCGCCGAACCGTATCATATTCAGTATCCAGCCTGACGAAAGCATCATCATGGAACTGTCGAGTAAAATTCCCGGCAGTGACAACCGGCTGACTTCGACGAATATGTCCTTCTGTTATCATTCAGCCTTCCAGGTGGAAATACCGGAAGCCTATCAGCGCCTTCTGTTGGACGCCCTCAAGGGAGACCGTACCCTGTTTGTAAGCGCCCAGGAGACCGAAATTTCCTGGCAGAAATACGCGCCGGTCCTGGTATCGGAAAAACCCGGGCTCTACGATCCGGGATCCCTCCCGTCGTCGGCCCTCGGCGTAAACTGGATTGATTTTGAAAATTACGGAGGCGCATGCACATAAAAAAAAGTACATTGATAAAAAGGCAGTGATACCGTATGATTGACCCTGATATGTCAGACGCCCAGCGCAGAACCATCAACCATGAAGTCATAATCTTAGGTCCCCTCAATTTGCAGAACGAGTTTCTCAACTATGTCATTGAACGGGAGCTGGGCGCGAAATGCCAGATTTACGACAACGAAATTCGCCAGTTTCCCGAAGGGTTCACCATTCCCTTGAACGAGCTGGGGGAAAACCCCAAAAAGTACCTTTTCCTGGTGGACAGCACCGTCCAGTCGGTAGAAAAAATCATGAAAGACATTTTCACCAACAGGTATCTTGAACAATGCTATATTTCGCTGTTCAACCTCAAACTGAACACGGGAATAGAAGGCAAGGCTCTGTCCAAGAACATACGGGGCTTTTTTTACAAGGATGACAGTTTCGATATTTTCATTAAAGGGTTAAAAGCCATTTTCAACGAAGAGGTCTGGGTGTCCCGGGAAGTGCTCTTAAAGGTGGTGTTCGACACCATAGAAGAACGGCGTTCCCGCATTCAGCAAAAAACCGCCCTTACCCAGCGCCAGATAGAAATTCTTTCCCTTGTGAGCATGGGAGCTTCCAACGACGAAATCGCCGAGAAAATGACCATAAGCGAAAACACCGTCAAAACCCATTTATATAATATTTTTAAAAAGATAAACGTACCCAACAGGCTGCAGGCGGCCCTGTGGGCCGCCAAACACCTGTAGAAGACATGCTGTAAGCGTACCGTTTATTCCTCACCCCCAAGCCCGGCAGAAAAATCGCTGGGTACTGAAAGACTCCTGGAGCCCAGCTCCTTGTCGATCATAAACAGCCCCGGTCCTTCTCCCGCAAGCTTCAGACGGTTAATGATGTCCTGGGCGCTTTTTTCTTCCTCTACCTGCTCGGTTACATACCATTCCAGAAATGCCATCGACGCAAAGTCGTTTTCTTCTTTTGCAAGGAGCATCAGATTGTGAATGGAGGCGGTAACCGTCTGCTCGTGTTCATAGGTTTCCTTCACCATTTCCATGGGAGTCTTCCAGGTATCTCTGGGTTTCTCGATGGTTTCAAGGACCACCTTGGCCCCCTGGTCCGCCAGGTATTCATACATTTTCATGGCATGAAACATTTCCTCGTGGTACTGGACCATGAACCATTTGGCAAACCCGTCCAGGCCCATATCTGTAGAATTAGCCGACATAGCCATATACAAATACCCGGAGTACATTTCCTTGTTAATCTGTTCATTGATGGCCTTGGCCATTGTATCTGATAACATGCGTATCATCCTCCTTGGAATCTTACAATTTGCACGCGAAAAACCCGCGCGTCTCCTTATGAATATACGAATTTTTAAGGGCCGTGCGGACAAATAACAGGGTAAAAGACAGGAGTTTATCGACAAGTAATGAAACAGTGTATTCTTTCAGGCCTTCCGTACCCGGAACGTCTCCTTGAAGGCAGCATACATGGCGCCGAGGGCGGGATGTTTCGCCGACCCTATTCCCGCGTCCAGAAGCACATCATCCCGGTTACGGTCCAGCCAGCGGTACATGCGCACCATGGCATCGGCTTTACCCTCAGCAGCATTGCACACCTGAACCAGGGCGAGCATTTCGTATTCGGCAAATGTTTTTCGTGTAGTACCGATGGCCATGATGTAGGAGGTTCCAAAGGCGCCTTTTTCAATGGAAACAGGGTATTCACCGGCGGTCCTGGCTGCCTGTGGGCCTTTCTTTGCCACGGCCTTTCCCGGGCCGGCTTTGCCCTTCTCCCGTGACTGGCTGAGTTGTTCAGCCTGAAGGTTTAATTCATCCACTTTCTGGTTATATATGAGGGTATTTGCCTGCCTGAGGAGGAACAGAAGCCCTTCGTCGTCAATCTGGGGAAGCAGCTTGATGAGGTCCTGGGCGTGGGTGCTGGTTTTTTTCTTTGCCACGGCATATCTCCTAATCGAGAAAATACTGTCCGATGCGCCTGATGCCTTCCTCTATCCGCGGACAGCAGGCCTCTATAAAATGGTCCTCGCTTACAAGACCGAATTTTTCGTAATAATCCAGGGCGGATTTCCCGTTGTAATCGAGGATGGAAAGCCGCAGACGCAGATCTTCATTCCTGTCACCGAAAGCGGTTCCCGGCAGCGCGGCAACCTGCCGTTCAAGAAGGAGGCTTTCCGCAAGGGCTTCGCTGGAGCTGACCCCGTATTTACGTCCAACCGTCCCGGAAAAAGGCGAGAAATCCGGGTACAGGAAAAATGCACCCTCGGGCCGGGGATAAGCGACCCCCATACCGTTGAGCTTTCTGCACATGTAACGGCTGATTACCTGGTGAATGTCCGTGCACACATGAATATGGGCTTCTATTTCGCTGTTTCCCATAAGGGCGGAAAGCACCCCGTACTGAAGGGGAGAGGCCGCGCTGGCTGCAGTCTCGCCGGTGAGGGAACGCATGGTTTGAAAGAGCCTTTCCATGTTTTCCGGAATAATTCCGACGGCAAAGCGGAAACCCCCAAGGGAAAGATGCCGTGACAGCCCCGCGACGACGACTGTCCCCTCGGGATAATAACGGGAAATGCTTTCATGGTTGCCTGCGTAGTTCACCAGGCCAAAGGATTCGTCGGATATCACAAGGATACCGTAGGTCTTTGCCACCCGGGCCAGGCCATCAAGCTCCCCGCCGGAGTAGGTACTGCCTGACGGATCGTTCGGATAATTCAGAAACAGTTTGGTCGGTTTCCGGCCCTGCAACAGGGCCTCCTTGATTCCCTTTTCCAGGATGGCGGGTGTAAGTTTGTAGCCGGTTTCCATGTCGGTATACAGTTTTACGACTGCGTCTTCCATTAACAGGGTGTGGGGGCAGTAGTTGATCCATGAAGGGACGGGAAACAGGAGGTCCCCTTCCAGGGCAAACAGAAAATTCTGAACCAGTTCGCTGCATCCGGGACCGATGATCACTTGATAATTCAGGTCCGGTATACCCAGGTGCCGGGTAAAATACTGACAGGCAAGGGTTTTCAGCTCAAAAAGTCCCACAGAGGGCAGATATGCATTACCGGCTATCTGGGCATTCAGCCGCTCCTGAAGGACAGGGTGTACAGGAAATGGGGATTCTTCAAGGGCCATGTGATAGACGGTCCTGCCCTGACGGCGCAGGGAAAACACGTGTTCATGTATAAGCAGAGAAGGTGAAAAGGACAATTTTTGCAGAGATGAACGAATTGGCCAGAAGCCTGTGCGCGCTTGTGTCATAAACGGTTTTTCCAATACTGTTTTCCACCGGCTGTCCGCACGCGATACTCATGAAGGCAGACAACCGGTGTAGACAACGATGATACACAAATTCCTTACTAATAGAAAGAGCTTTTTTCCACTGGAACAGCTGTAGAACCAAAGCGTGCTTCTCTGTGCAGGGCACAAACGGTCCGGGCGCATGTTTTTTTTCCTAATTCCTTTGCAAAGCAGGGCGGGTGAGCGTACATTTGGATGTATGGTAACACAAGAAATGATCAGACAGGTTCCCAAAGTGGAACTCCACGACCACCTCGACGGAAGCCTCAAGGCGGAAACCATTATAGAACTCGCCGCCGAGGAAGGCATTTCCCTGCCCGCCCGCACCCCGGAAGAGCTCAGCCTCTGGTTTCACCGCGGCGCCGACAGGAAAAACCTGGGGCTCTACCTGGAAGGGTTTTCGGTCAGCTGCAGCGTCATGCAGTCCCGGAAAGCCCTTACCCGGGTAGCGTACGAACACATACTCACCCTGCATGAAGAAAACGTCGCCTACGCGGAGATACGATTCGCCCCGGTGCTTCACACCGAGAAAGGCCTGAACCTGGAAGAAGTGGTGGAATCGGTCCTCCACGGGCTGGAAGCAGGCAAGGCCGAAACGGGAGTCTCCTGCGGCCTCATTCTCTGCGCCATGCGCCACCAGAACATTTCACTTGAAATAGCCGAACTCGCCGTCGCCTTCCGCGAAAAGGGTGTAGTTGGTTTTGATATTGCCGGTGACGAGTACGGCCACCCGCCGAAAAAACATTTAGACGCCTTTCAGTTCATCAAGAACAGGAATTTCAACATAACCATCCACGCAGGAGAAGCATTCGGGATTGAATCCATCTGGCAGGCGGTACAGATCTGCGGCGCCCACCGGATCGGCCACGCCACCCGGCTCCTGGAGGACATGGTGGTCCATAATTCCCGTATTGAGCAGATGGGAAGCCTTGCCCATTACATCCAGGACAAACGTATTCCCCTGGAAATCTGTCTGTCGTCGAATGTTCAGACCGGAGCGACGCCGTCCCTGGACGAACACCCCTTCGGGGTCTATTTCCGCAACAATTTCCGTGTCATGCTCTGTACCGACAACCGTCTCATGAGCGATACAAGCCTGACGAAGGAAATGGGACTGGCGGTACGGCACTTCAACCTGACATTAAGGGATCTGGAGAAATTGACCATTAACGCAATGAAATCATCCTTTGTGCATTACGAAGAACGGCTGAAAATAATCTACGATATCCTCAAACCCGGGTACGCAAAGGTGAGGGAACTGACAAACCCCAACGCCTGAAAATCCTTTACCGGGCTTCATACCCGGTCACGGTGCTCCGTCTTATACGTACTCTGAGGGCAGACACGTAGTCCCCGCCGTCGATCCCTGACACCACAGACGATGATACGGCGACTTCCCCCTGTATCAGCCGGGGCTTGTTCGCCGCCAGGGTGCGGAAATAGGCGAACAGGGCGTTATGAATGGCGGCTTCATGAGCGCCGATACGTCCCTGGTAGCCCTCTTCCAGGGGTGCCGTACCCCGGCCCTGGCTTTCCGGCACAATGTTGGAATACCATAAAAGGTACCGCCGCTGTTCCCATTCCTTCATACGGTAGACAAAACGTCCGGACAGCCTGTTCTCCTGGTGGTGAAATACCGGCAGTTCAAAACCCCGGGTATCAACTGGTACCCCCAGGGGTACCAGCTCAAATTCCTCGGCTGCTCCCCTGTCCCGGTCTCCCGGGCGGTAGATAAAGGAGAACCCGTAGATCATGGCGCGGGCCAGCCAGGCGGCTTCCTCAGCAAGAAGAACCATTGCTTCGTCTTCTGCAAGAGGGCCCGGAACACCGTCGGCAATATCAAGGAACACGCTGGCATCAATTTGAAGATATCCTTCCGGTACAGGAATTCCGTAGCCGTAAATGCCGGAAAGAAAGAGAAGTACCATCAGGATGGTCCGCCCGACAGGAGGCGGCAGAAAAGGGCAGTCCAGAGGTCTACCCCCAGGGACCGCGTTTGGGCGGAAGAATACGGTGGAGGGGATTGATTCCCAGACGCACCAGGAAATAGATATACCCGAAACCGAACCCGGCAAGGTGGGTCAAATGGGCAACCCCGGACCGGGAACCGGAAAGCTGGCTGAGGATTTCAATCCCCGTATATATGAGCACCAG
>JAFGQL010000107.1 GCA_016935695.1 Spirochaetales bacterium | reverse complement strand
TGGCACCGAACATGCATAGATAATCGCTGAATCACCATAACAGGAATGCATTTCTTGGAGGCATGTATGAGAAAAATTGCAATTTACGGCAAGGGCGGAATCGGAAAATCCACCACCACCCAGAACACGGTTGCCGGGCTTGCGGAAATGGGTAAGAAAGTCATGGTCGTCGGCTGTGACCCCAAAGCGGATTCCACCCGTCTTCTGCTGGGGGGTCTGGCGCAAAAAACAGTACTGGACACATTACGGGAAGAAGGTGAAGACGTTGAGCTGGACGATATCATCAAGGACGGTTTCTCGGCGACCAGATGCGTCGAATCCGGCGGACCGGAACCCGGCGTCGGCTGCGCGGGACGGGGCATCATTACGTCCATCAACCTTCTTGAGCAGCTGGGCGCTTACGAGCAGGACCTGGACTATGCATTTTACGACGTACTGGGGGACGTTGTATGCGGAGGTTTTGCGATGCCCATCCGCGAGGGAAAGGCGGAAGAAATCTACATTGTAGTTTCCGGCGAGATGATGGCAATGTATGCAGCCAATAATATCTGCAAAGGTATAGTCAAATACGCCGACGCAGGGGGTGTACGCCTCGGAGGGCTGATCTGTAATTCACGAAAAGTCGACAACGAGTACGAGATGATCGATGAACTGGCAAAAAAGCTGGGCACCCAGATGATCCATTTCGTTCCCCGGGACAACATGGTACAGCGGGCAGAGATCAACCGGAAAACAGTTATTGACTACGAACCGGGACACGCCCAGGCAGATGAATACCGGGCCCTTGCGAAAAAGATTGACGCAAACGAAATGTTTGTCATCCCGAAACCCCTGGCCATAGAAGAGCTGGAAAAGCTGCTCATCGAGTTCGGAATAGCAAACTAGGCGAAAGCGACCAAACAAAAGTGAGAGCGAATTCATTTCGCTCGAACGCGGCGGCCGGCGGGAGATAGAGGCCTGAAGGCCGAAAGCGACCAAACAAAAGGAGACTTTATATGCTCATGATCCGATCAATAGTCAGACCGGAAAAATCAGACGATGTAATGGCGGCCCTGCTGGATGCAGGTTACCCCGCCGTCACAAAAATATCCGTCGCGGGACGGGGAAAACAGCGGGGGCTGAAGGTAGGAGAAGTGACCTACTCGGAGATACCCAAGGAGCTTCTGCTGACGGTCATACATGATGCCGACAAGGACATTGTGCTGCGGACCGTCATGGAAGCGGCGCGGACCGGGACAGCAGGGGCCTACGGCGACGGGAAAGTATTCGTGTCACCGGTAGAGGAAGTCTACACCATTTCATCGGGATTCAAGGAAGACTGATACAGCGGCACGGAAGGAGGCCTGTATGAAAGAAGTGATGGCAGTCATCAGAATGAACATGATCAACGAGACCAAGCGGGCCCTGTCGGGCGCGGGGATCAGTTCCTTCACGGCGACAGGAAAAGTCATGGGAAGAGGAAAGGGACTGGTGGATTTCAAGGTGCTCGAAGGCGCAAAGGCGGGGGCCCCCGAGGCCATAGCCCAGCTGGGCAACGGCCCGCGGCTGGTGCCGAAACGCATCATCACGGTAGTGGTCCCGGACAACAAGGTACAAGCGGTAGTGAAAACCATCATAGGTGTCAATCAGACGGGCAACCCGGGAGACGGCAAGATTTTCGTGCTTCCCGTTCTGGACGCTATCCGCGTACGCACCAGGGAAAAGGGCGACAGCGTCCTTGACAATGAATAACAAGGGAGAGAGTCATGGCAGACAGCACACATATTCCGTCCCCGGAAAAAATTAAAGAGGAAATACTTTCCCATTACCCGGTGAAAGTGGCAAAGAAACGTTCCAAAGCGATGGTCGTTCGGGAAAAGGGATCTGACCAGGAAATTCAGGCAAATGTCCGCACCGTCCCCGGCATCATAACCCAGCGGGGCTGCTCCTACGCAGGATGCAAGGGAGTGGTGCTCGGGCCGACCCGCGACATTGTGAACATAACCCACGGGCCCATAGGCTGCGGGTTTTACTCCTGGCTGACCCGGCGGAACCAGACCGATCCCGGTCCTGACGGCGCGAACTACATGCCCTACTGTTTTTCCACCGACATGCAGGACGAAAACATCGTCTTCGGCGGTGAAAAGAAGCTCAAGGAGGCCATTCAGGAAGCATACGACCTGTTCCATCCCAAAGCCATCGCCATTTTCGCCACCTGTCCGGTGGGACTCATCGGCGACGACATTCATTCGGTGGCCAGGGAAATGAAGGAAAAACTCGGCGATGTTAACATATTCGGATTTTCCTGCGAAGGCTACAAGGGCGTGTCCCAGTCGGCCGGGCATCATATTGCCAACAACCAGATTTTCAAGCATGTGGTCGGTCGTAACGATGCCAAACCAGAAGGCGAGTTCGTGGTGAATCTCCTTGGGGAGTATAACATCGGCGGCGACGCCTTCGAGATAGAGCGCATATTCGAAAACTGCGGTATCACACTGTGCGCAACCTTTTCCGGCAACTCCACCATGGGGGCCTTTGAGCGTTCACATACCGCGGACCTGAACCTGATCATGTGCCACCGTTCCATAAATTACATGGCCGAAATGATGGAAACCAAATTCGGCATACCCTGGATAAAAGTGAATTTCATAGGCGCAGAGGCCACAGCGAAGTCCCTGTTGAAAATTGCCGACTACTTTGCCGACGAAGGCCTTACAGCCAGGATCAAGGCCGTCATCGCCGAGGAAATGCCTGAGGTGAAGGAAACCCTCGCAAGGATAAAGCCCAGAACCCAGGGAAAAACTGCGATGCTGTTCGTAGGTGGATCCCGGGCCCATCATTACCAGGAGCTTTTCAGCGAAATGGGCATGAAAACCGTTGCCGCGGGATACGAGTTCGCTCACCGCGACGACTATGAAGGCCGCAAGGTACTGCCGAATGTCAAAGTTGACGCGGACTCCAGGAACATAGAAGAACTGAAAGTGGAGGCTGACCCCGAACGCTTCAAGGCGCGTATAAACGAGGACCAGAAAGTCAGACTGTCCAGGGCAGGCATCGAGTTTGAAGACTATGAAGGAATGATGAACCAGATGGAAGATGAAACCTTCGTCATAGATGACATTTCCCACTGGGAATCGGAGAAACTCATAGAAACCTATAAGCCGGATATCTTCTGCGCCGGGATAAAGGAGAAATACGCCATACAGAAAATGGGCGTGCCTCTCAAACAGCTTCATTCCTACGACTACGGCGGCCCCTACGCCGGTTTCAGGGGCGCGGTGAACTTTTACGTGGAAATAGACCGGATGGTGAACACGAAAATCTGGAAGCTGATCGAGGCTCCATGGGACAAGAAACCGGGAATCACTGCAGAACTGGCCGCGGTATAAACGCGGCCCGACATTAAGGAGAGTATTTTATGTTACTACGACATACCCCGACAGAAGTCGCCGAACGCAATGCCCTGACCATAAATCCGGCAAAAACATGCCAGCCTGTCGGCGCCATGTACGCCGCCCTGGGCATTCACGCCTGTTTCCCTCACTCCCACGGCTCACAGGGGTGCTGCGCCTACCACCGGTCCGCCCTCACCCGGCACTACAAGGAACCGGTCATGGCAGGGACATCAAGCTTCACCGAGGGCTCGTCGGTATTCGGCGGCCAGTCGAACCTGGTCTCGGCCATCAACAACATTTTTACCATTTATAATCCCGAGGTCATCGCCGTCCACACCACCTGTCTTTCTGAAACCATCGGCGACGATATCCCTCAGATTGCCAGCAAAGCCGTGGAAGAAGGGAAGGTGCCGGATGGAAAACACATCATCTACGCCAACACTCCGTCCTATGTGGGATCTCATGTAGACGGTTTCGCGAATATGGTGGCAGGAATGGTGAAAGGCCTTGCAGAACCGTCTGAAATGAGGACAAAGACCATCAACATTTTGCCGGGATGGGTAGAGCCTTCGGACATGAGGGAAATAAAACGTCTGACGAATGCTATGGGTATCAGCTTCATCATGTACCCAGATACCAGCGACGTGATGGACGCTCCCCAGACCGGAACCCACGTCTTTTACCCGAAAGGCGGGACTCCCGTGAAAGCCATACAGGCATCGGGATCAAGCGCCTTTACCATAGGACTCGGCCCGTTGTGCTCCACCAAGGCAGCGGACCTCCTGAAAACCAAGTGCAAGGTGGAATACTCCATCACCGACATTCCCATCGGCATTCAGGCAACCGACCGGTTTCTGATGGCCTTGAGCAGGGCAAGCGGTAAACCGGTACCGGAAAGCCTCACCGACGAACGGGGCCGGGTCATGGACATCATTACCGACATGCACCAGTACCTGTACGGAAAGCGGGTTGCCCTTTACGGCGACCCCGACCAGCTCATACCCTTGACCGAGTTCCTTACCGACATGGACATGGTGCCCATGCATATTGTTTCGGGAACCCCGGGAAAACGGTTTGAGAAACGGGTGAATGAAATACTCCACGCGAAGGGCATCGAAGCCAATGTCCGCAACGGCGCCAATGCCGACATGTTCCTGTTGCACCAGTGGATCAAAAACGATCCCGTGGACCTGCTGATCGGCAACACCTACGGAAAGTATATAGCGCGGGATGAAAACATCCCCTTCGTGCGCCACGGGTTTCCCATACTTGACCGGATAGGCCACTCCTATTTCCCGACCACGGGATATACCGGCGCCATGCGGCTTCTGGAACAAATCCTTGGCGTATTCATGGACAAACAGGACAGGGAAAGCCCGGAAACCGGCTTTGAACTGGTGATGTGAAAAGATGCAACAAAACCCGTGATTGAATTGTAAAAAAACAATCACGGGGATTTCTACCACCGGAAAAAGGGAGTCAGAGGCGGTACGCCGATGGCGACCGGAAAAAAGCGAGGAGCCACTTGATTGCTCCGAGCGCAGAGGCCGCAGGGAGACGGAGGCGGTACGCCGATGGCGACCGAAAAACAGCGAGGAGCCACTTGATTGCTCCGAGCGCAGAGGCCGCAGGGAGAAGGAGGCGGTACGCCGATGGCGACCGGAAAAAAGCGAGGAGCCACTTGATTGCTCCGAGCGCAGAGGCCGCAGGGAGAAGGAGGCGGTACGCCGATGGCGACCGGAAAAAAATGATTCTTGATGGAAGGGAAAAACAGGTCATTACCCGCAAAGGCGCCGAAATCGCCTGCGAAAAAAACTCCCTCGCGGGCAGCGTCAGCCAGCGGGCCTGTGTGTTCTGCGGATCCCGGGTTGTCCTTTACCCCATAGCCGACGCTATCCACCTTGTCCACGGCCCGATTGGCTGCGCTGCCTACACATGGGACATCCGCGGGTCCCTTTCAAGCGGCCCGGAATTCCACCGCCTGTCTTTCTCTACCGACCTGAAAGAGAGGGATGTCATCTACGGCGGCGAGAAAAAATTAAGGGCATCACTGATTGAACTGATTGCGGCCCACAAACCAAAGGCAGCCTTTGTGTATTCCACCTGTATCGTCGGGATCATTGGCGATGATGTGGGAAGCGTGTGCAGACAGGTCCAGGCCCTCACCGGCATTCCTGTTGTGCCGGTCCATTCCGAGGGCTTCAAGGGCACCAAAAAAGACGGCTACCGGGCGGCCTGCGACGCGCTGTATTCCATCATCAAGGAGGGAGCGCCTAAGAAGAAAATTCCTGTTTCCATCAACATCATCGGCGAATTCAACCTCGCGGGAGAAGCCTGGATCATCCGGGACTACTACCGCCAGATGGGCATACATGTGGTGTCGGTAATGACCGGCGACGGAAGAATCGACGAGATCCGCAACGCCTCTGCCGCCATGCTGAATGTAGTCCAGTGCTCCGGTTCCATGATCTGGATCGCAAAACGCATGGAGCAGGATTTCGGTATTCCTTATAAAAGAGTGTCCTACTTCGGCATAGAGGACAGCTCGAAAGCCTTGTACGACGTGGCGGAATTTTTCGATGATCCGGCCCTGTACAAAAGGACCGCCGGATTTGTCGCCGAACGGCTTAAAGACCTTTACTCGTTTTTGAAACCCTGCCGCAGGGACCTGAAAGGGAAAAGGGCGGCGATCTATGTAGGCGGCGCGTTCAAGGCTTTTTCCCTCATTAAATCCCTGCGAAACCTGGGAATCGAAACAGTCGTCGTGGGGTCCCAGACCGGCAATACCCAGGACTACGCCCTTCTTTCGGACATCTGCAAAGAAGGAACCGTCATCCTTGACGATTCAAACCCCTATGAGATGTCCAATTTCATAAAGGAAAAAAACGTGGACATTTTCATCGGGGGAGTGAAGGAGCGTTATATGGCGCTGAAACTCGGCATCGGGTTCTGTGATCACAATCACGAACGCAAGACACCCCTGGCAGGTTTCGAAGGCATGAAGAATTTTGCAAAAGAAGTGTACGCGAGTGTCATGTCCCCTGTCTGGCAGTTCTGCAAAGAGCAGAAAAAAGGAGAGGACCAGCCGTGAAAGTAAAAACCGTTACCAAAAACTCCTGCAGGCTGTGCATGCCCCTGGGAGC
>JAFGQL010000013.1 GCA_016935695.1 Spirochaetales bacterium | reverse complement strand
TTATCGTATCAGTGCGTTGGCGTCGGCCGCTGCTTCCCTGATTGCCTGTTCCGGGGTCTTTTGCTGTGCGAATACAGCCTGTATATTATCCTGGACAATCTTGAATATACGGGTTCCGCCTTTCCCGGGAAAGTTGTTCCACTGGGTCATGTCGGGTATCTGGGTATAGGTAGTGTATGCCGGCGGGTTTTCCACTGTCAGGTACGTCCCCATGAGTTTCGGGTCGGATACTGCGCTCTGACGTACTGCCATGTATCCCATTCCGGAGGCAACGGCCGTTGTTCCTACCGGGGAAGTTATGTATTTAAGGAATTCCCAGGCGGCTTTTTCCTTCTCCGGTGTTGATTTCATGACGAACCCGTTGTTACCGCCGCCGGGTATGCGCCGCGGATTGTCTTTCCATGTGGGGAACTTAGCGGTGCCTACCTCGAAGTCCGCGGCTTTCTGGAATGACCGCAATGACGCGGTTGTTGTCACGTACATCCCGATTTTTCCCGAGGTAAAGCCCTGAATTGCCTGGGCTGCTTCTACAAACGGCATTGATTTATCGGTATTTACCAGGTCGTTCCAGTATGTCATGACCTCAAGGCCCGGCTGCCGGTCAAATGCGACGCTCTTCAGGTCAGATGAAACCATGTCGCCGCCAAAGGTTTCGACCATTGCCTGGAAAAGCCAGTTGCCGGTTATGCTGTAGTTGAAATACACGCCGTATTGATCGGCGTTGGTCAATTTTTTTGCCACTTCCCGCAGTTGGTCAAAAGTAGTGGGTATGTCAGCCTCTGTCAGACCGTTTGCTTTGAACAGGTCCTTGTTATAGTAGAGTACCGGATTGCTCACGGCTATCGGTAGTCCGTACACTTTGCCGTCCTTGTATTTTCCCAGGTTCAGCATGGTCGGGAAAAAGTCGGAGGTGTCCATGCCTTCTTTTTCTATGAACTGGTATGCCGGTACGACAGGCAGGTTTTCTATCATGTAATTTGTGTATTGAAATCCTGCCTGAGTCAGTTCAGGGATCTGGTTTACCGCGGCAAGGGCCTGCAGCTTTTCCAGCGCACCTTCATATGAACCTTCCACATATACAGGGGTAACATGGATACCAGGTGTCTTCGCGTTGAAATCCGCTGCCATGTTTTTTATGACTTCCCCTGCCGTACCGCCGTGGATGTGTAAAAACGATATTTCTACCGGACCAGCGGCTGGTTTTTCCGCCTCTTTCTTTTCACAGCCAGCTAAAAGGGCTGTAAGAATAAGGGCTGCGAGAATTAGTCTACGACTCATATTATACTCCTAAATATATTTTTCCGGATGCCAGGCATGCCGGATTTATCCTTTAATACCGCTCTGGGCGAATCCTTCTACAAAGGCTTTTTGTGTGAACAGGTACAACAGCATGACCGGTACGGTTGCCATCACCGAAGCAGCCAGTGTTGGTACCCATTCTATGATGCCCTCATTTTTGAACCGCACTAAGGCTACAGGCAAGGTAAGAAGGTTCTCCGATGACAGGACTAACAGGGGCCAGTAATAAGTGTTCCAGTGATGTACGAACTGAATGATGCCCAATGCCGCCATAACGGGCAGCGACAGCGGGAAATATATCTTCGTGAGGATCTGGGTTTCTGTGGCTCCGTCTATCATTGCCGCTTCGACCAGGGCCGGAGGTATGGTATAAAAGAACTGGCGAAGGAAGAATATGGCGTAACCGGATGCCAGGAAAGGCAGGACAACTCCCGCGTAGGTATTGATAAGCCTGAAGTAATTGACTGTTATGAAGGTGGGAATCATTATTGCCTGAGCGGGAATAATCATGGTGGCAAGCACAAAATAGAACAGCTGGTCTTTGCCGCGAAATTTGAATCGGGAGAAGGAATAAGCGGCAAAGAATCCCAATACCAGATTTCCGGCAGTCATGAAAAGTGCCAAAAGAAGACTGTTGTTTCCCCATTGCAGAAAGGGTGTCTGCCTGAATACCTGGGCATATCCCTGGGCGGAGAAACCGCCGGAAGGCAGCAGAGCTCCGCCCTTTATGTCGGTTTCATGACCGAAGGAAAAGGCGAACATCCATAAAAATGGAAGTATTAGTACCACAATCATTGCCCAGATGATGCCGTGCTGGATAATGTGCCGGATGGTTCGTTTTGTCTTGTAGTTCATGGTCCCCTCCGATTAATGCAGATGATATGACGGGTTCTTTTCCATCATTTTTAACTGGGCTATGGAAATTGCGAGTACCAGCAGAAACAGGATGACTGACAAAGCGCTGGATTTTCCTATGTCAAAGAATTGAAAGGTCTCCTGCCATACCTGATACACCAGCATGTTAGTGGAGTTGTTGGGCCCGCCTTTTGTCATGACGTGTACTGTAGCGAATACCTGAAAGGACTGGATAATGCTCACGACCATGACAAACACATGGAGGTGAAGCAGCATGGGAAGGGTTATGAACCTGAATTGTCTGAGCCAGCCTGCCCCGTCCATGACAGCAGACTCGTACAGGCTTGTGTCAATTCCTTTGAGACCTGCAATGTAAAGAACCATGATGTAGCCGATATTCTTCCAGATGCCCACAAGCACCAGGCTTGCCATGGACCAGGAAGGATCATTCAGCCAGTTAGGCCCCCGCAATCCTATGACTTTAAGAACAGAGTTCAGCATGCCGTCAACCGGACTCAAGAGCAGCATCCAGACAAGGGTGGCAACTGCCATGGAGACGACAACCGGCAAGAACAGCACCGCGCGGTACAACTGCTTTGTCTTTCTTGTATTTTCCACAAGACAGGCAAGGATAAGGCCGCCGGCCATGCTGGGAAGTACGGTACTCGCCACATAGACAAAGGTGTTTTTCAGGCTCATGTAAAAGACTCGGTCACGGAATACTGCCCGGTAGTTATCAAATCCCAGAAACCGCATTTCTGGGCTTACCAGGTTCCATTCATGGAAACTAAGCACAAACGAATACAGAAGTGGAAAGAGAAAGAATACGAGGTACAACAGTATGGCCGGTGCGATGAACACATAGGGCCGTATGGTAACGAAGGTTGTGTGCGCTTTACTTAATTCCTGCATGGGCTGCCTCCCTGTCAAAAAGGGCTGTACCGGTGCCGATCCTGTCTGAAAGACCCAGGACAGCGGTCATGGTCGGCGCAATATCAAGAATAGAGGCTTCTCTGATAAGGACATGACGGGGAATGTCCGGTCCCGTTGCCGCCAGAAACCCGTACATGTCCTGCTGGTCGGCAGAATAGCCGTGCATTGCCTTGTAGTATGAGGGATGTTCAGTTTCTGTTGCGGCCGGATCGTTTCCGCAGGAGTAGCCTTTAGTTAGCTCAAGTATAAGGTCCGGCAGAAAGCCATGGGGATCGGGAGTTACCGGAAAATGAACAGTCTGGAAATTTTCCCTTGCGATGACCCTTTCGGTCCACGGCATGGAAAGGAGTACCTTTTCAAGACGTTCCTCCGAGCCTGGTTGCAGACCGCGGTCTGGACCATCATGGTATAAAAATGCGCTGCCGCCGTTGCTCACTCCCTGCCATTTGTGAAAGCCGTTTGCTTTGAGAAAGACATTGAGTTCCAGTTCGGTATGGATGGGAGCCTGGCCGTGGTCCGAAAAGAATATAATGTTCGTAGAATCCTTTTCTCCGGCTTCCTCAATTCTTTGCAGAAGACGTCCGATCAGGGTATCAGTATATTCAGCTGCCCAGAGGACCTCCGGCGAATCAAGACCAAAATCATGAAGGAAGCTGTCTATCGACAAAAGATGCGACAACAAAAGATCGCTTCTGTGATTGATAAAAAGATGAGAGCAAATATCCATGGTAAGGGCGTCCTGCAGAGGATTGAGACTATGGTCCGAACTCCAGGCCCCGTATCGGGTAACGGGGAAGTTGAGTTCCTGCAATTCATTCCACAGCTGGGGGCTGGAATGGCTGTCAAAATCGTTCTGCAGGTAAAACTCCGGTATGTTGTGACGAATGCCCTTTGCGCCCTGGGTCAGGGGCCAGCACACCGCATCACAGGACATACCCGCATCGTGAACGGCTTCTATAAGGGTTTTCACCTTTGTCAGATCAGACAGCTTGCAGTAGCCCGGGTCGAAATATTTAACGGTTTTTCCTTCATTCCTGTCCAGGACCCGGTTGCCGAAAATGTAGTGCTCTTCGGGATATGTACCGGTGAGGACACTGGTATGTATGGCCCATGTCACCGAAGGGAAAACTGTTTTGAGTCGCTTGACCTGCAGACCGTTATCCATGACCCCTGCCAGGTTCGGCATCCTGTGAATGCATGATTCAAGGATGTTGCTTCCAAGCGCGTCCAGAGAAATGAGAATATTCCTATTCATGTGTGCCTCCTGGTATGTTTTTCACAATGAGTTCCTTTAGCTCTTCCATGGTTTCTATGTGCAGGTCAGGTATAACCTGTCCGCTTACATGCCGGTTTGTCTGAAGTGATTCCGGGCCTGAGCTTACGTGAACTGTATACAACCCTGCATTTCTCCCGCCAATGATGTCGGTTGAAAGGTTGTCGCCAACTATTGCAGTCTGGTCGGGACCAAGCGACAACATGCGGAGGGCTGTTTGAAAGAGGAAAGGTTCCGGTTTCCCCACACAAGTGTAGGTTACAGGAACCACCTGCAAAATGGCTGCGGAAAGTGCCCCTGTTTCCGGGATTAAAAGCCCATCCGGTCCCGGGTGGGAGGCATCGGGATTGCAGATGCACAAGCCGGCGCCCTTTTGAATGTAGTTAACAGCACGTTCAAACCTTTCCCAGCTGAACTGGGTGTCTCTGCCGACAAGGACCAATGAGCAGTCTTCCTCTGACAGGGAAACGGACTCATGTCCTTCCCGGATCACCGCCCTGTTGAGGGCTTCATTGCCCACTACAAAAACCCGGCTTTTTCCGTACCGTGCCAGGATGAATTTGCCTGCGCAGTCACCCGCCAGGATGACAGGAAAGTTCATTGTGTTTTTACAGTCAAGGGAGAGTCCCATATCACAAAGCTTCTTTCGTATTTCGTCGGGGTGGCTTGAGGAGTTGTTGGAAATGAAACCGAAAGGGATGCGGCGGCGGTAAAGGCATTCAAGTGTTTCTATGGCTTGAAAGACGGGTGTTTCGCCCATGTAAATGCAGCCGTCCAGATCAAAGAGGAACCCCTTTATACTGTGGAGAGAACGTTCCATTCATAACCCTCATTAAGGCACAAGTCTTGAGGCAATGAATCCGGTTCTCTGAATACTCTGACCCGATTCTTTACTGGTGTGATAAAAATCATCTGTAATGTCGCCATTCTGAATGAATATCTTGTGAGGACCGCGTTTGTTTCCTGTTTTAAGTCCGCGTGTGTACGCTCATAATGGCGGGCTCTGTGGGTGCTTCGTCTGCTGGTTCCTGGTTCTTACCCCTGTCTTTGGTGAACACTGCGGCCGAAATTAGTGCCGTGAAGGGAGCGACGAGCACCAGGCCGAAACTGCCCATAAGGGTATGAAATACTTCCGATGAGAGATAGTTCATGTTGAACAGGCTTATCAGGGGAATCCCCTGTGCCATGAATACCATGAGCAGAGAAGTGAATCCGCCGGTATAGGCAAGGAGCAGAGTAGTGGTCATGGTTCCGAACACGGTACGGCCTACACGGAACCCCGATGACACCAGTTCCCGGAATCCGAGTTCTGGCCGCTTATGGTGGACTTCTCCCATCGCGGCAGCGATGTCCATTGCCAGGTCCATGATGGCGCCCGAACTGGCAAGGACAGTGCCTGCCATGAAAATGTGGGTCAGGTTAAGATGCCCGTACCCTGTATATAAAAGGGTTTCGGTAAATGGACGCACTGCCCCGTTGAGGTGATAGGGTCCCGAGAAGGCCGTGACCACGCCAACGCAGGCGGCGATGCCGCTCAAGGTGCCAAGGACAGCGGAAATACCCACACGGTTCAAACCGGCAATCAGGAACACGATAACAATAGTCAAAAGGGTGATGACCAGAAAACTGGCAAAGAGGGGAGATATTCCCGCGAGGAATACGGGGATGAGTATCTTCCATACCGCGAGGACCGTAAACCCGAAGGCCACAAAGGTCTTTATTCCCGTCCATCCGCCATAGAGTAACAGAAGGACAAAAAAAAGCAGTACCATTGCCAGTTGCAGGTCTATCCGGTAATAGTCCATGAGAGTCGCATGGCTTGCCGTCAATGGATCAGGACCGGGATCAATGACAGCGAGGGCAACATCACCGGGCCGGAACAGCTTGTCCAGATCCATTTTCCCCAGCAGCAGGTTCACTGCTTCGATCATCTGACCGCGGTAGGTTCCTTCCAGTACCAATGCAGTCACGTACTGCTCTCCCTGTTTTACCATACCGAACTGACCGACACCTGAGTCGTCGGTCTCGATTATACGGGCCTTGACCCGTTCCGATGAAAGATGAAGGGGATTGCTGTAGCGGTCAGGCAGCACCACCAGAATGACCGACAGGATGAGGATGACTGCCACGAACACTGCTTCTTTACGGTTGAAATTCTCGAACGCGTGGCGGAAGTATGCCCCGGCAATGGCTCCAACTGGTTTCATGATCTGTATCCTTTGAATGGCAGGGTACTCCTCGGAAGGAGTACCCTGGGGATGCGCTTTTATGTATCTGTTCTCATTTTGCCGCGACTGCTGCTTCTACTGATATACCCAGGACTGCGGCGAGTTTGTGGAATATTTCCGTGTTGTCATAGTAACCGTCAAAGAGTTCCTGTCCCTGACCAAGGGCGTAGGTGGCCACGGGAACTCCGGTATGGGAGTAGGTGGTCCAGCCAATTCCCGCGCGCTGGTTGGTCAGATGGCAGAGGGTTACCGTAAAGGGCTCATATCCGCCGTAGAGAAGGTACACGTCTTCCTGTGCCGCCCGTTCAACTTCGTTTTTCATGCTGCGGCTGAAGCTGCGCTGGACCATCTCTTTCTCCGCGTCGGAGAGTTCGGCAAAGCTCAAACCAAAATACTCCTCTGCCTTGGGGAGCATGTCTTCGAACCTGGCGTTATCTGGAGTATGGGCTTTTTTGTAGGGTTCCAGGATTTCCCGGTTAAAACGCACATAGGACCCCTTTTGTTTAGAGAGCAGGTCAAATGCGGTTGAATACTTTGTTCCGGCGAAACCTATGGACATCCCTCCGGTTTCATGGTCACCGGTAACGACAATCAGTGTGTCGTCCGGGTGCGCGTTGGCAAACTCGACGGCCTTGGCGATCGCCTCATCAAAGGCTATCGTGTCGCCTATGCTTGCTGCTGCATCATTTGCGTGGCAGGCCCAGTCGATTTTGCCGGACTCAACCATGAGAAAGAAACCCTCGGGATTGTCAAGGAGTTCTATTCCTTTTGCCGTGTAGTCGGCGAGGCTTAAGTCATTATCGGCGCGGTCGATTTCATAGGGCATGGCAAAGCTGTCCTGAAGGACTGCGTTTACCGCAAGCACTTTTCCAGAGCCTGGTTTCAGGGCCATGAAGGAAGCGTTGTCGTTCACAAAAGTAAAACCGTTTCTTTGCGCCGCTTCTATGGCGCTTGGCTGGTCGCCCTTCTTTCCTTTGTCTCGGGCAAGGCCGCCGCCGCCGAAGTAATCAACATTGCTTTCGGCAAGCTGCATGCAGATGTCGTACATATCCCCGCGGCTCTTCACTTTGGCGTAGAAACTCGCGGGAGTGGCATGGTCAAGACTCACATTCGATACGACGCCTACTTTGTAACCGGCTTCCTTCAAGTATTCAGTAATGGGCTTGTAGGTAGAGGTTTTCGAGGGATCATAATTGATGACCCCGGACATGGTTTTCTTTCCGCTGGCCATTGCGGTACCCGCGGATGCCGAGTCGGTGATAATGCTCGATGCATCATAAGTGGTGGTAAGTCCCTGGGCCGGAAACTGGCTGAAACCGAGTTTGTTCCATCCGGGGTCCTTGCTCGCCTGTGCCCGAGAGAATACTTCGGTTGAAGCAACCTGGCTTACCGCCATACCGTCCCCGATAAATAGGAACACGTACTTGGCCCGGGCCTTTGTCTCATCTACTTTTTTTTCTGCTTCCTGTGCACCGCCTGCGAAGGTCTGGACAAGCAGGGTGCAGCCGAGAATCAGCGCAAGCGCCGTTCTATTCTGTTTCATATAGTTCTCCTTGTGGATTGATGATCCAAGCTATGCCTGTTCGATGAACTCTGGTTGAAAAAAGTGTGAGATTTGGGTTAGTTACCGCGCTGAACCTGGTATTCCGGAGCGCGTCAGCAGGTCAGGCCAGGATGAATCTTTCCTGTCGTCATGTTAGAAAACGATCAAATTCCACAGGAACGCGCAAAACGACGGGCAAACACGTTATATTCGCTTTCAGGAGGAAATCATGATCAAGATGTCTACGTCCTTTACATTTATGATTTTAATTGCGTTACTGATACTGTCTTTTGTTTCCTGCGAAATGGAAGCTGAGGATGATTCAACAATTATCCTGCAGTCCTCGTCATCTTTGGACGGCCAGGTGAACCGAATAGGAGTCGTTGTTACCAACGAGGCGGAAATTGCAATAGGCCGTGACGCAAACGGTATCGGTACACGGGGATTTTTCAGTTTTGATTTTTCCGAAGTGAACGCAGACGGCAATATAATCATTGACTCAGCTCATTTCGAGGTATATGAAAGCGACTTCAGTAATAATCCGTTTGAAACCATGGGTAGTGTCCTTCTTGATATAGTCGATTATGGTCCTTCATTGAACCCCAATGACTTTTATGCAACTTTATTAGCTGACTGTGGTGTGTTTGCCTCCGGATCCAACTATCTGGATACCCATTCATCGGACATTACCCAAGAACTGCGTGCTTTTTTTGAAACAAACCCGGCGGCTACCCTTGTTCAATTCCGATTGATGTTCGAGAATGACAAAAACACAACAGATCCATTGCTCCAGTTCAGACACTGGTTTGTAAGCAGTGTAGATGACGGCGATGCCCACCGGCCCCGGCTTGTCCTTGATGTCTCCTACGAATAAGTAAAACCATAAGCCCTAGTAAAAAATATCCTACTTAAGCACCCACAGGGCGGTAGCAAATCTGTGCCGCGCCTGTGGGTTGGTTCCTGGAAACGCTCGGTCCTCCAACCCGGCTGCTTGGGTAAGCCGCCTATTCGAACATGCATACTGGATTATGTGAATTTCCTCTGATTGAATAAATCGATCGCATGGCTAAAAAATGTATTGTTTTGCTTTTCTGCGTCTTAATAGTATATGATAGTATAACTTCAGGACGTTACACAGGACTGTAATTTAACAGGGAACATGCAGTATGATTAATGAACCAGGCGTACAACCGAATAATCCCCTCCACGGAATTACCCTGGAAAAACTGCTCACCGTACTGGTTGAACATTATGGGTGGAAGGAAATGAACCGCAGGGTAAGGATCGACTGTTTTTATTCCCATCCAAGCATTAAATCCAGCCTGATTTTCTTAAGGAGGCAGGAATGGGCGCGTAAGAAGGTCGAGCAATTGTATCTGGATTTAATGAAAGAGAAGAAATAAAGGCTTCCTAATCTCCTGTTTTCCAACGTCCTGCTGGAATACTCCAGTTGTTATCTGTGCATATATTTTTTGAGATGGAGAAATGCTATGAGAATAAAAATGTATTCAATACTTATTCCGTTTATTCTAATTGCCGCATCTTGCGGAACCATTGCCAAATCAATGGTGTTAGATGCTTATAAAGATGCGGGTTTTTCGAGCAGCTTTATAACCCAGAAAAGACATGAGATTGAAGAACAGGAAAAAAAACATGAAGAAGAATACAAAAAAACAAATGAGAAACCGTCTTTTGATCAAAAGTATGAACCTGCGATTGTATTGGAGTATGAAAACGGTTACGTCATCTCAGAGGCGATGAGATCTGAACTTACCAGGAATATTATGGTAAATGTAGAGAAGAACACAAAATTAAAGGTTAATGCATTAGAAGGAGATAAATCAAAGTACCGTGTAATAATCGACATTGGAAAAAACCAGGATAAAATTGAAGAAATTAATATTACTATTTTTAAATATGAACGGTTTGTCCGGGGGTATACCGTCCGGTCAGTGTATATCATGAATAATGAAGAGAAGGAAATACCATTTACCAATATCTGTGATATTGTTTCGGGGTATATAATCATGGCAATACAGAACTCCGGCGGCTGACCTGCCATGGAATACGGATGGGTAAAATGTGTTGCTTTCATGTGTAGGTAACCGGCGCGTAATGTGTGTGGTGTAGCAGGAGGAATTGTCTGGATTTACACAAGGTACCTGAAAACGATGATGATATTTGTCCGTTGTGCGAGGCACCGTCTGTCTCTTTCGCTTTCCATAAAAAATTTGAATACCTCAAATGCGGCAACTGCTGTAGTGTATTTCTTAAGAAAGACTGCCGGCTGAATGAAACTGATGAAAAAAAACGGTACCTGGAACATAACAATGATATACATAATGAAGGATACCGGAATTTTGTATCGCCGCTTACAAAACATATAATCGGAAAATACACACCTGATTCCGAAGGTCTCGACTTTGGCGCGGGGACCGGTCCCGTTATTTCATGTATACTACGGGAAAACGGTTATGCCATACACACGTACGATCCGTTCTTTTCCCCTGATCCGGATGTTTTCAATAGAAGGTACGATTATATTGCATGCTGCGAAGTCATTGAGCATTTTTATAATCCAGGGATGGAATTCGCCAGATTGCGGAACAGCCTAAAGCCTGGTGGTGAATTAATTTGTAAAACGGATTTATGGCATGAAAACGTGGACTTTTCTAAATGGTATTACAAGAATGATCCAACCCATGTTTTTTTCTACTCTGAAAAGACATTTTTATGGATAAAAAAATACATCGGTTTTGAAAATGTGCATATTGAAGGAAGAATGATAATCCTGGGAAAATAGGCTGTATGGCACAGCATGCATTGATAAAAACACATAGCAGTCTTGTGAGTGTAAAAAAAGTGTACAGCGGATTTTGGCATTTTCCTGATCATGTTTGTAAATAGAAGGGAATTATAAAAAGGTTCCGGCACATGGACAATACCGGAACCTTTTGAAAATGACGAGTTCTGTGTATTAAGGGAAGTGGA
>JAFGQL010000106.1 GCA_016935695.1 Spirochaetales bacterium | reverse complement strand
GCTTCCCGCCGTGTATACACTCATTATGAATCAAAAAACCGGATAATCCAAATGATATTTACCGTGCAATCAGACCTCCTGATTATTCAAATACACGGGAAACCTGCAGGCCCACCGTAATATCCGCCCCCTGGTTGGTAAGAAAATCCTCCTCGAAGTACAACTGCCAACGGAAAGAGTCTTTCCTGTACACAAGGCCGAACAGCAGATTGGTCTGGGGCAGAGAAAGCCGGTCGGTGTCGAACAGCCAGTGCTCTATAGACCCTGACAATACCGAAGTTTTTACATTCAGCTGGGCAAGATACGTGCAGGAAGATAAAGGCCCGGCCGGCATATACTCAAACGCTATGAGACCATGTAAAAACGGAGTCGGTGCATTTTCTCCCGCGCTGAACAAGGAATTGAAGGGAAAGGTGACCCCGGCCTGAAGGTATGTGTTCAACAGCCTGTGAAGGGGGATATCCGCAGTATATTGAAGGGCGGCATCGGGATATCCGCTCGAGACGATGTTGCTGCCCGAAAAGGCTCCCGTCGGCGCCTTGATTCCGGCCCATACCGCGGTATCTGCACGGGAAACAGGAATGGCATATTTCACCCACAGATCGGTATCTCCCAAAGCGTTTACAGGCCCTTCCGCAGAGATATCCATACCGTTATAATTCGCCATATTAATGTACACCTGATTGGTGTCAAAATGCTCCCTTCCCGCGTTATTGAAACCGAACAGCTGGTGGAAATCCTCTATAAGGGAATCCAGAAAGCCGCCGTAAAAATGTGTTGTTCGCACCAGGGCGGCAAAGGAAGTCCGGGCCGTCCACTGGTAGTGTAACAGAACTTCTACCCGGATGTTCTCGAAATCGCTGATACGGTAATATTCATCTTCACCGGTATTAACTGTCCGCTTATAGGAATGAAAATCATTGGTCAGATACAAATGTATCCCTGCCTCCAGCGCTCCTTTTGGCAGCGACGCGGACGGCAATGCCGGTGAGTGAAGAAATAAGGCATACGGCAGATAAATATTACTGCCCCGCAAAGGCCCCCCCGCCTTTCCTGGACGGTCTGCTGTCTGTGCGGCAGGTCCCATGAGCGTAAAGGCAAGAAGAGCGCACACCATACTACACCGCTTTATAACAGGAAGCACAGGCCGAAATATCATGTGTATATCATAACAAAAATATCTACACCGCGCACCTGGCCCGGACGTGAACTCAAAGAATTACGCGGTCTTGAAGCGCTCAATCGTATCCCTCAGGTTTGCCATTGCAGTACGCATATCCCGGGCGGACTTGTCGATGTCTGTCATAATGTTCTCTGTTGTCTCGGAGCTCTTGTCTATCTGTATGATCAGCACCGAAACCTCACCGGACACTTTCGTAAGGACCTCCAGCGATTGGGCAATCTGGTCGGCCTGCTGCTGGGTATGATCGGCCTTCTCGTGAATCCGGCCGACAGCCTCGCCCAGGGTAACGGTGGAATCCCGTACCTGTGAACAACTTTCTTCCAGATTCCTGTTTTTCTCAAAAATGGTATTAAGTGAATCCACCAGCGCGTCTATACGGGACAGGATTTGCTTGAAACTGTTACTCGTCGTGTTCCCTATTTCTGCTGCTGAATTGATAGTCGTCAGGATACCCTTTACTACCGAAGATATACGTTTCGCGTGGTCACTTGACTGATTCGCCAGCTTTCGGATCTCGTCGGCGACAACGGCGAATCCGCGCCCCGCGTCTCCCGCATGGGCCGCCTCAATGGCAGCATTCATGGACAGAAGGTTCGTCTGGCTGGCAATAGACTGAATCATGCTGATAAACCCGGAAATATCATCCACGTATCTGGTGATCGCGTCGATGGCCTCGGTGGTATTCACAAGGCCCTTTCCCCCTTCGTGAGCCATGTCCTTAAGGGCCGTCGCCTGTTCAATTTCCTTTCCGGTTATCGCGGCCACCGCTTCTATGGAGCGGGTCATGTCGATGATTTCCTCAGAGCTGTGTTCAACCCCTTTCGCGTGGGTCTCGATCAGCTCATTGAGGGAACGAATATCATCGCCGATATACGTAACCGCGGTTCTGGATGAATCAACCTGATCGTTCAGTCTGTCCATCAGGTCTACGAGATGCGCGGTCCCCTTTATCACGTCTTTTATCTGGACCGATGTCTCCTGGACCGAGGCAATGACTTTCTTCTCCAGCCTGCCGTTCACCTCGGCGGCGGACTTGATATTTATAATGATTGATTTCAACTCGTCTATAAACCGGTTGAATACCCGGGCGATACCGCCGATCTCGTCGTTCCTCGTTACAGGAGCAGAGATCGTCAGATCTCCCTGTCCCGCGATCCGTGTGGTATCTTCCATTGTTTGTAAGGGACTGAACTGCATCTTTAAGAAAACCGAGAGAATGAGCCACAGGACAATGCCTATACACAATGAAACTCCTATCATGATAAGGATAAAATACGCCACCGAAGAAAACCTTGTAGCGTTGGGAATAATGTACCCGGTATACCAGTCCCAGGGTTCGTAATAGGAAAAAACAGTCCAGTACCTTTTCCCATTGTGGAAAAACTCGAAATCCCCGGTCTTTATTTCTATCAGGCGGTCAAGCATTGCAACAGGGAATTCCGTCCCCTCTTCCTGTATGTGGAGGATGAGGTTCTTTTCGCCGTTAACAATGTACGGATACGCTATAAGGCCTTCGATTTTAACGTATTTCCTTCTCAGCGTCTCAATAACATCCTTTTGTAAGCCCGCCACCTCATCGCTGGCTGCGGTGATTGCATCCACATCCATGTAATCAAACTCTATATTCCGGATACGTTCGGCGTAATCGCTCTCATAGAGCTTCCCTATTTCACTGCGGAACACACGGGAAGAAAACACAACAGAACTCGCCGCTATGACAAGGACCGTTCCCATGATGATGAGTGAAACCTTCTGTTTTAATGTTATTCGCATAGACCTACCCCGCTATCATCTTCAAGTGTAAGAAAAGGCAAAGCCGTTTTCCAGTAGTATGCGGAAAATCTCGTTAACAATTAATTTCCAGGTTTACAGTGCCGGCTTAAGGACAGCAGACTGATAAACCGGTTCATATCGGAAAACAGAGGTGCGTCTATCCGCATCCTGGTGCCGGTATCAGGATGAGGCATACTGAGGGTCCGGCAGTGGAGCATAAGCCGTTGTTCGGCGCACCAGGTACTGACGATTCTGTTTGTTCCTGTATCGCCGTGGGTCGCATCTCCTATGATCGGATATCCGATACCGGCCAAATGCCGGCGTATTTGATGGAACCTTCCGGTCTCCGGTGTCACCCTTACCAGGGAAAAACGTGAAGTGGCATAACGGCGGCTGGGAAGAGGGACTTCATAACGCGCCAAAGTAGAATAACGGGTTACCGCGTCTTTTACCGCGGTGTCCGAAGCCTGCTCAATCCCGCCTTCATGGGTTGAACGCCCCCTCTGTCTGGACCAGGAAGGACGTTCCCGCCGGTGCATGGCGGCCAGGGGCCGTTCGATGAGCCCCTCATCGGGAGTGTGCCCCCGTACTATGGCCAGATAGGTCTTTTCTACATCAACGCGCCAGCGCTCAGGAGTGCACCATCGGACGGCCGTGCTGTCCACGCCAAACAGGAGGACACCCGAGGCAGGGCGGTCCAGACGGTGCAGGGTATGAAGGGATGTACCTGCCTGCAGGACTGCCGTATCAAGAGCAGTCACTGTATCCTGTATGAGCGCGCTGCGGTGAACACCTATACCCGAGGGCTTGTTCACCGCGAAAAAATGGGTATCACTGTAGAGTACATCCATACCGGCTGCTAAGAATTCCCGGAACCGGCAGGCGTTGTATATATGTCGTCCATGGCCGACAGATCGGCGTAGGGGCCGCGCAGTTCCACTGGAAGCAGAATGGCGATGCGGTACATCATCTGATCGGTCATCTGCCGTCTGTCCTGGGCGCTTATTTCTCCCCCGTCTTTTTTCTCCAGATAAAAAGGCTCTCCCACCCGTAAATGTACAGGGCAGCGGCGGAGTTTCAGAAGATACTTTGGCCAGTCTTTCAGCCCCCACTGGGCAACGGGATAAAT
>JAFGQL010000105.1 GCA_016935695.1 Spirochaetales bacterium | reverse complement strand
TGATGGGCATTGCCATCGATGAAGGAATTGTCAAAAGCACACACGAGCGGGTAATGACTTGTTTTCCGGATTATTCGCCCGACGATCTCCGGGCAGAAAATATGAAGATTGAAGACATCCTCACAATGCGGTCTGGTTTACAGTGGAACTCATGGGAACTGCCGTTCTCCGATCCGAACAACGACTGGAATATCCTGTTACACCAGGACGACTGGCTTAAGTATATTTTATCAAAACCCTTCGCCCACGAACCCGGAGTAATATTCAACTACAATACGGGGGATACCCAGCTCGTCGCCGATATTATACACAGGGCGACTGGCGGACATTTCATTGATTACGCCGAGGAAAAACTGTTCAACCCCCTTGGAATAAGGTCCTGGACATGGCAAAAAACGCCGGCTGGGAGTCCCGTTGGCGGAGCCACACTGGTGATGACAACAGAAGACCTTGCCCGACTGGGTTACCTGTATGTGAACGAAGGTATGTGGAACGGGAGACATATTTTATCAAAACAATGGGTTCGGGATTCCATAAAGCCCCATACGCAAATCCTCACAGGACCATATAAGAATATGAACTTCCATTACGGCTATCAATGGTGGGTCCTCGACGAACACTCCTATTCGGCCAAAGGCGGTGCAGGACAATACTGTTTTGTACGACCGGATAAAAATCTCGTCATTGCGGTCAATTCCTATGAACAATCCATCGGCGAAGAAAAAAGGGCATTGGCCATGATGCAGAAGGAAATTCCCCGTGCCTGCATATCGACAGACCCGATACCGGCAGATCCGGTAAAGGTAAAAGCGTTGAATGACTACATTGATGCAGCCCGACAGGCACGTCCCGTCGGTCTTTTTACTTCCACGGATTCAATCAAGGCGAAGCTGAATAATAAAAAAATCGTGTTTGACGATGGAAAATTTTCCCTGAAATCCATCGTGCTTTCATTTCCGGACAGCCATGAAATACGCGCTGAATTCTATTACCGATACCCTGACGGCACCGAACATCAATTGGAACTCGATTTCAGTACCGATGAAACATTTAAGAAAAGGACATATGAGATATCCACCCCCCTGATATACGGCAGCCTGGAGATACAACAGTATTACCGCATATCATCAATAGGGGAGAACTCCCTCTCCTACGAAATAATCGAGCCCGGATTTCATAACTGGGAGTATGCGGTTACACTCACCATCGAAGACAACACTGTTGAGTTCCGTAATTTTGTTCATTACTTAGGTTTCGGCAAACCTGCCAGCTCTGTCATGACCGGCCGCATCGAAGAATAATCTTCCATAGTCTTCCTCCCGGCGGTGCATGGATGCACCAAGACAAAGGAGTACTCTGAGGCCAGGGATGGCCGAAGCGTACGGGTTTGCTTTTTTGCCAAGCTTTTTTCATTTACACAAATGAAAAAAGCGTTTCTTGTTGATTTATTCCCCTCACTCGCCTATCATCACGGGTATGGGGTTTCATTTTTCAGGCATTGACAACATAACCGAGCTTAAAAGCGAGATTCAGTATATAAAGCGTTTCATCGGCCGGATAACCGGCATAGAAACCCACCCGACTCCCCCCGCGGAACGGAATACCGAATTCTACGTTTACTTCTCCCTTGAATACCAGCCGCTGGGACGTCCTCTTGTGAACATAAAGTACATTGATCCGCCTACAGACACCATAAAGTCGTCAGAACCCGCAATCATCGCGCGAATTCTTGACATGGAGAAAACCAAGGAGCTGAAACATACGCCTTTCAACGGATTGTAGCGTTTTTCGGACCACAGCCATGAAAAAGAAACGTATAGGACATATACCTCCCGGTACTCTGATCCCCCAAAAATCATCAATCGTCAGAGTCTATGAATACCGGTATAACGAATCAGACTCTCACGGCAGGGCCTGCACGCTTGCTTCCCTTTCAACCGAACCTTCAGAAGAGAGCCGCTGGGTGAGCATTCTGGGCAAGCCGGGAGACCAGGACCTGGAACACATCGGCGAACGCCTTAATATCCATCCGATGGTCCTGGCAAGCATTCAGAAAGACAGCCTTCATTCCCGTATGATTGACCAGGGAGATTATATTTTCATCACCATGCCTTTCTTCTCCCTCCATATTCCCCCCGACGATGAACCACGGATAGAAACCAGGGGTGTCTTTTTCCTTCTGTTCCCCCACATGCTGGTATCTATCTATTGCGGGAAGGACAATATTTTCCTGCCCATAGAGGAACGGCTGGGCAACAGTCAGGCCCGCATAAGGAAACTCAAAGAGGATTATCTGCTGTACGCCCTTCTTGAGTTATTAATCGAATACTCGGTAGACAGCATTCATCTGTTCCGGGAACGCACCGAGGAACTGGAAAATGATGTTTTTGAAGCCAGAGACCCCCTTTCCCAGGTAAAGACCTACAGAAACACCGCGAGGACACTGCGCCACCTCCTGGTGCCCTTCCGTGAACTGCTGACAAAACTGAAGAATACCGAGTCGAACATCCTGGACGACAGCCTGGGGATTTTCTATGCCGACCTCCTTGACCATGGGCTGAGGCTTTTAAACGATCTGGACAGCATCAACGACCACCTGACCATGATCACGGAACTGCACATGTCTCATTTAAGCAATGAAACCAACAAGGTCATGAAGGTCCTCACCATCATCGCCTCCATTTTCATTCCCCTGTCGTTCATCGCCGGGGTATACGGGATGAACTTCAGCCACATGCCCGGACTCGCATGGAAATTCGGGTACGCTTTCGCTCTGGGGATCATGGTACTTACCGCAGCGGGCATGATACTATATTTCAAATGGAAAAAATGGCTATGATATGGAACGAACACATTCTTAAAGAACTCACCCCGGAACCTCTGGAAATAAAAACCCCGGAGGTTCTTATAACTGCAAGGAAAAAGGGCAGCAGCCTCTCTGTTGAGATTGCGGCTCTTCCCCGCTCTGATGCACAACAATTCTCGCCGGTACAGGAAACCGAGACCTTCGTCATTCACGAAAATGGTCAACTGGCCCTCCTCCCCGCCCTGCCCGATCTTCCCACGGTCCTGACACTGGACACGCCTCTGGCGCTGGTGCCCGGCGCAAGCATATCGGGCTATCTTACCCTCCCGGTTATCCTGCAGTTCATTGCCTTTGACCGGAAAGGCGCTCTGGGCCAGAAAACTGTCTTAAAGGAACTGCCCGCCGTTACCCTTTCTAAAACCTGGTTCGGCGATCCGGTGAAGGGGGAGCTTTGTTATAACCATACATCAGCCTTCGACACCTCGTTTTCCGATACCGGTATCTACGACGTGCGTATACCCATCACCATGGAGAACAACTCACAGACCCTGCTTTCGGCGGCTAAAATTTGTATTCACACCGAATTCCTGGAAATATTCATAACCGAGAAGGGCCTTCTCACAAGCGCAATCGATGTGCGGTATCAGGGAGAAGAACAAAAAAGCGTTATCACTCTTACAGACGGACCGCCGGACCCCGGCATCCCGTACCGCCACAGGATTGATCCGCGAAAAAACCACCGTAAGGGTTTTGTCGGTAAAACCTTTGACGTCATCCGGCAAATCACGGGGATGTAAGATATGAATTTATTGTTAGCGGAATTAAACCTGTCTGAAAGATTATCGGGAGAGCAGCTTATAGGACTTTTAACGGGAATAGTCTGGTTCATCCTTGGCATTATCATCCTTAAAGTATTTCTGTTCATACTAAAGAAAACCCTTAAAGGAAAGATGGCCGACCATCCCCGGAAGATCCTACAGTCGGTACTGTTCTATACCGGTGTGTTTCTGCTTTTGGTTATAGTACTGGGGAACAACGGTATAGACCTGTCTCCTCTTTTAGGAGCCGCCGGTATTGTGGGTATTGCCGTGGGTATTGCCTCCCAGGCAAGCCTCTCCAACATCATCAGCGGCGCGCTCCTGCTGTTCGAAAAACCTTTCGGCATCGGCGATATCGTCAAAGTGGGTGCAGTGTCGGGAATTGTGGAATCCATAGGGCTTATGTCGGTAAATATCCGCACATTTGACAATCTGTTTGTCCGCATCCCCAGCCAGCAGCTGTTCAATTCGGAGCTGACCAATGTGACACGGTACCAGATACGCCGGCTGGACCTGAATTTTCATGTAGCTGTGACACAAGACCTGGAGGTACTGCAGAATATCCTGAAAACCACCGCCCGGCAGAACCAGCATTGTTTGAACAATCCAGAACCCCTTATTGTGTTTACAAAGATTGACGCATCCGGCCTTGAGATTCTCTTTGGTGTATGGTTTTATAAAACGGATTATCTGGCTGTCAAGAATTCCATTACCGCCCAGACCCTGAAAGCCCTTGCCGCGGAAGGCATAGAAGTGCGGTATCCGCGCCAACATCTCGAGATCGAAAACTATACCAGCCCTTCGGCCTCTGCCAAAGACAATTCGTCTTCGTAATCCTCAAGATCATCGATCATTATAGCATACAATCGGTAGTCGTCGTCTTCGTTCTCTATCTGGTAATTTTCCAACTCGTCCTTGGCCGCGCGTTTATCCTCAAACACTGCAACCGGACCGTCCTCATTTCTGATGTACCATAATTTCGCAGCCACAAGCGAACTCCTTCGTGGTTCTGGCGCCCCGCGCCGCCTACATCTAATTATAGTGCGCCCGGTTTGTCAATTCACCGGAAAAAAAGTTTTTTAGGATTTTTTCCTTTTTCCTGTAAGGACCGGCGGTACCGGGCGGCTTCTTCCGCCTCGCCTAACTCTTCGCAGGTGTCCGCGAGGTTGAACAGCGCGTCGGAACAGGATGGATCGCATTCCAGTGCCTTCACAAACCATTCCCTGGCTTCTGAAAAACGCCCCTGCACGAAACACAGTACACCCAGATCGTTACAGGCTGTAGAAGAGGCCGGATTGAGCTTCAGGGATTCAAGAAAACTCAGCTCACTCTGTTCGTATATTCCCATGCGAAACAGGCATTTCCCGCAGCCTATCATGGCATCGGCGTCCTGCGGCCTGTGATTCAGGGCTTTGGAGAACCAGTCAAAGGCCTTGTCGGGCTCATCCAGTTCCTCCAGACAGATCGCCATGGTGTAGCAGCCTGTGTAGTCAGAAATTTCATCCGCGTCAAGGGCCTTCTGTATAAACTGGAGGGCGTGACGCCAGCGTTTTTTTTCCATGAGGGTAATAGCTTTTTTATACGGGTTCATGCAGTGTCCTTTACTCCCGGGGAGGAAAATCGAACTCACGTTCGAACAAGGCCTTCAATTCCCGGGCAGTCTGCTCCTCTTCGGGGCCCTCCACGGATATGGTTACCCGGTCGCCCTTCTCCAGGCCCATGGCAATCAGTCCCATAATGTTCGTAAGATTAATCTCCATGCCTTTGCCCTTCACCAGAATCTTCCCGGTATAGCGGGCAGCTTCCTGAATAATGACTCCCGACGGCCGCACATGAATGCCCGCGCAATTGCGAATTGTCGCTTCCAACGTAACCATACAGAAAATCTTAAACTACCAGACAGATGTAATCAATCAGATGTGCAGAATGAAGCGGACCGAACCTGTTAAAAAGATGGGAAAATGCCATCAGCCTTGAATTTCCGTAACAAGGGCGTCAAAGATGGTCAGCATATCGCCTGTGGTTTTGCGCAGGCGGCTGGAAATAATTTTCGCGATTTCCCTCGTAACCGGCAGGCCTACCGCGGGGTGCCGGTCACCCAACGAAATGAAATCTTCCTTTGTCATGACAAGAAACTCGGAATCACTGCTCGCGATGACCGTCGCCGACCGTTTGTCATCATCTATAAGTGCAAGCTCGCCAAAAAAAACATTGTGCTCGGCTTTGAGTTTCGTTACCGTGTAATCGTCGCCGGCCCTTGTCCGTTTCAGTATTTCCACGTTCCCGGAAAGCACAATATACATTTCCGCGCCGATGTCCCCTTCTTTAATGATCATTTCCCCTTTCCGGTATTTCCGTATGGTACTGATCGCAACCAGGAGATTCATGTACTCATCATTCTTTTTGATGGCGCTGAACAGGGGAATTCGGATCAACCGTTGCAGGATTTCATTCTTGTCCATTGACGCCCCCTTACCGTATCCGTTCCAGAAGAATTGCCCGGGAATGCTGTTTGAGCACATAATCATCATCAGGGATGAACTGGGGCCGGTTGACTTCAAGACCCTTCACCTTTTGAAGGTTGGTTACCAGGGCTGACACATCCGAGGTTTTCTGGGCGTCCCGCAGGGCTTCAAGCTTCATGCGGTTAGGCGATCCTGTGTTTTCCAGAACTCCTATGAGTATCCGGTTTGCACTGCCCTGCACATCATCCCGGTAGTCCCTGTAGGGCCTGCCGATGAACTCCCGGGGAATGTCGGCGGTGGTAATTTTAGTTGTACCGATATCGGGAGACAAAAGATCCTGCATGATATGGGACATACCGTTGGTGATGGACGAATTGGCAAGAATACGCCGGGAAAAATCCCTGGAAAACAAAATTTCGTCGCACAAGGCGCTCTTCAGGTAACTTTCATATTTTCTGTCCAGTATTTCGGCACAGGTATACACATCCCGGGCCATGGACTTGATGGTCAGCACCGTCATGACGGTTTTTGCGTCAATTTCCGACGGCGCTTTCGTTTCAAAGGTATCGGCGATAACGATAATTTTCTTTGCAGCCTGTACATTCGCGCGATTTAAGGCGCTTTCAGAAAAATAGTCGCCCCGGACAAATTTTATGTCCGACAGGTCGTCCTGTTCCTTCAGTTCCTCTATCCGTTCCGAATCTACATTACTGATAATTACTATGGTCCGATCGGTGAATACGCTGCTTCCTCTGACAATATCAAGGAGAATATCTTTCATATGGTCTTTCCATCCGCATATGATCAGATGATTCGTTAATTTGGGAAAATCCATAAGTCCCCTCCTTGCCCGGGAATTCCTGTCTACAAAAACCGATGCCAAAGAACCCGAAAGGGCGCTCATGGCGGCGATGCCCATGAAAATTGAAACCACGGCCACAATCCTGCCGCCGGGGGTTACCGGCACCTTGTCGCCGTATCCTGTGGTAGAAAAGGTGATAATGGCCCACCAGAAACCGTCAAAAACGTCGCTGAACTGTGTATTCGACCGGTATTCCAGGATGAACACGACAAAGCCTGTCACGATGAACACTGACAGGAAAAACACCGCCATCTGGGTAAACGGCGATGCAAAGCGCTGTTCTATGCGCCGCAATACCTGTTTATTTTTCACTCATGCTGCCTCGGCCAGTAATTTCCGCTTCCCTATCAGGGGCGGTCAGTTTTCCATAATGGTGATTTCCACCCGCCGGTTGGCTCTCATGCCTTCCTCGGTGGTGTTGGTGTCAATCGGACGGGTAGCACCGTACCCGCGTATCATGATTTGGGTGTTGGTCCGGGCGCCTAAACGGACCAGATAATCGGCGACTGCCCTTGAACGGTCCAGTGACAGCTGGAGCCGGCCTTCAGGCGTACCCGCTAATGCGGTGTGGCCGCTAACCAGAATGTCCCGCTGCGGGTACCGGCTCAGAATCTGGGCTATACGTCTGATTTTCTGTTTTTCCGACTCCAGGAGCACAGCCGAATCAGCGGTGAACTGAATATTCTGAAGGGAAATGGTCACTCCTTCATCATCGACGCGGACATCGGTATCGGCGACATCTTTGAGCGTTTCCCGGATATCTTCGGCCATCCGGGCCTTGTCCATCAGTTCTGCATCAATAATCCTTCCGACTGCAGTCCCTTCAAATACCACCCATTCGCCGGAATACAGGTCCCAGCGGAACCGGAAATCATCTTCGGACCGGTAATGCCGACCGGCAGCCTTGTTCCAATACAGCTTCTGGAAAGAACGGGCAGACAACCGCGTGTAACCCGGCGCCCGGTCATTGGCAAGCTGTACATACACAGTGTATTCCACGGTTATGATATGGTATTCGGCCCCTTCAAAAACTTCGGTACCTGTATATTCGTAGGCAGCGGTTACCGGAAACCGGGCAACACTCAAAGGAAATTCGCTGTCCCGGAAATCATGTACTTCCTCGCCTTTGTACACCCAGGTATCTCCCGGCTTGAGATCCCTGTCGGGAAATACCGGGACATTCCGCACAACAGGCATCATGAACTCCGGTGCAATTTCCAGTTTACCGTTGCTGTACAGCCAATAACGGGAAGGGTATTCATGGGTTACCGCGTAGACTCCTTCTGTCGCTGCATTGCGTTCTGAAACCACAAATTCTCCGGAAATAAGGGCTTTGTTCCCCTCTACCTCTTCAACGGAAAACGCGATTTTATTCAGAACTTCTGCAGGAAAGACCTGTTCGCCGAACTTGCTCCCCAAAGTTACCTGCTGCCGGACTTCTGTGACCGCCCGATATTTGTCACCTTTCTGGTGCCGGAAGACAAAAACCTCGGCATAGGCCGGAAAGAGGATTCCCGACACAAAGAAAAAAAGGATGATGGCTTTCGGCAGTCGACGGATCATTACATCCATTATCGACCGTGAGCCCCTGTAGCTTGACACACCTTCCCCCTGATGATGAAATTCCTTTTCTTGACAAATGAAAAGGCACTAAGTATGCTTGAAACCACGTAAAAGCGGCGACATGTGAAGAAACACGGCTTTCTCTTGACGGGACAACCCCTCATAAGAAAAACCGGATGTATGTTTTCACACCAGGACGGGATATAACCGGTGTTCACACCATCACGACAGCACCGAGAGAACGAGGCCTTCAGCCTGTTGAAAAAAGCAGGGTATGATAGTCCGACCCGGCTTCAGCAGACCGTCATTCCGATCATGCTCCGGGGAAGGGACATCGCCGTTGTTGCGCGGTCCGGAGAAGGACGTACCGCAGGTTTTCTCGTCCCCCTGATCCTGGGCGCCATGGAGAGCCCGCGGCAGTCGCCCTATGGACTGGTGGTGTGTTCCCTTCCGGAAGACGTGGGAAGAACCGCGGCGCAGCTTACCAGGCTGACATCCAGACAGCCGGTCCGGGTGTTGAGACTGGGAAACACCGGTCAACTCAAAAAGGAGGTAAAACAGCTACAGAAAAATCCGCAGTTGATCATGGGCACCGCAGGACGGATCATTGATCACGTACGGAGAAATACCATCCGTATCAAACATGCCAGATGGATCATTATCATGTTCGAGCCGTCAGCCCGGCTACAGGGTTTTGACAAAGATGTCGAGTTTATTCTTTCAAAGGCAGCGAAGCGCGCGAGCAAAGGACTGTTTTCCTCTGAGAAAGAGGTCATGGAAAGCCTTCTGCCCTTCTTGAGGCGCCCCCGGATAATTGCTTCGGCGGACTCAACCGAAAAGGAAGAACCGCTTCACAGCGTGTTAAGCGCACGGGATGAAGCCCATAAAAGGAAGCTGCTCGTAGATCTGATACTGGCAAAGGACATCACCCATACCGTCATTTACTGCAGAACCATGGCGGTGCTGAAATCTGCGGAAAAACACATAGCAAGGGAGATTCCCTCCTACGCGATTGTGGGGCCCCGCACCAGCCGCCAAAGGCTGGACCATATAATCAAGGAGTTTGAAAAGGGCGGCATACGGTACATTCTAACCGTACGTCCGGATATTGCCGCCAGTATTCCCGGAATAAGGGAATTTATTTTTTACAGCCTTCCGGCGCCTTCCGAGACATTCAATGAAATATGCTCGGACATTTCTCATTACAGGAAGGCACATATAACTACATTATTTACCAACAGAGAATCTGCAGATCTCTGTACATTACAGGAGAATCACGCGATGAAAAAAGAACATCATCCGGAACAAAACGAGATCATAAAAGGCAAGCTCAAGGCGATTCTGCACCGGATACATGAAACCGATCCGGATGAATTGCAGCGCTTCAAAAAACTCATTAAGAAACATATCCCCATTACCCGACGGGCGTATGTAGGGGCCCTTTTACTCAAGGAATCGTTGGGAAATGTGTCCGCGGCATCGGGCCCCATGCAGACCCTTTTTGTCAATATCGGTAAAAACCGAAGAGTGTTTCCGAAAGACCTGTCCCGGTTTTTCTGTAAAACCCTCAATGTCGGCCCCAATGAGATCGGCGCTGTCCGGGTCCTGGACAATTACTCTTTTGTTGAGGTTTCAGAGGCAATCGCAGGGGAAGCAGTTAAAAAAATGGACGGCACCGATTACCGGGGCAGGACCATTGTGGTAAATTTCGCCAAGAAAAAAGACTGATCCTATCTCACGACCAGACTGATCCCCTGGTATAAAAGAAACAGGTTTATAAGAAAACCGAATCCAAACGCCGCACCGGAAAACAACTCGGTGCGGCGCGCTAAGCGCTGACATATACGCGAAAGCTCAAAAGGCTCACCCGGAAGAATGATATTTTCCACCAGAGGATCGGCAATTTCCAACAGCTCGTTGCTGTCTTTGCCGCTGACTCTCCCGAAGGCATAATATTCCCTGCCTTGAAGCTGTTTTCCGGCGATGTACCGGCCAGTCCGGATTTTCCCTGAAAACTTTGAAATATCGGTGCCAGCATCAAATTTCCTTACACCGTACAATTCTCCATTGGGAAGATGAAGGGTCGTGGAACCGGTAAGCCGGTAATCCCCGATAAATCTGACCGGCAGCAAAAACAGGTCCCGTTGGGCCCTCAGATACCGGGCCCGTTCCCACAAGGACCGGTACAGGTAAAAAAACAGCACCCCGGGCGGCAGCAATGGCGTGATGGGCAAAAGAGAAAGGGACAGGGTCATGGAAAGCATGTTTAAATTCCCTGCACCTGTATACATGAGATAGGCAGCAACAAACAGGGAAAAGGCCCCGAGGAGCATGCTTCCCGGCGTAAATGCATTCCAATATTCGTTTTTCTGCCGGCCGGCCCAGATGGACCGGCGCATGATGCTCTTGGCATCTCCGTCAAACTGAAGAAGCAGAAGCCGGTTGTTGCTGGTAGCACGGAACTGTCCTCTGCCGTCCTGGATAAAAAGGGGTCCCGCGACCAGAAACCTGCTTCCCTCATCAATGGAGAAAACATGTTTCCAGGACAGTTTCTGTAACATCCCGGTAGACGGTAAAAGCTCATTACGTTCCGTCATGCCTTCGTATTCAAGACCGACAGCACCGGGAAGAAGATAAAAATCGGCAGACGAAATATCCACCTTCACCGACACATCGCCGCTTTTCAGCCAGATGATCCTCTCGGTTTCGTCTACGCCGCTGAAACCGCCGATCATCCGGTACATGCCGACAAAACCTGAATTCCTCCGCACTGTTGCGTAATCAATATTGCTGTACAGGGACGCTTCCAACACCGCAGAGCGGAACACCCGCCAACGGCTGCGTATATAAAACGCGCCTATCCCCGGTATGAAGACATAGAAAAAAAAGGCGATAGACAGGAGAAAAAATAGACTGGTCATTGGCGGTTATTATTTTGCTTGCACATTCCCGGTATTTACTCTACTCTTTTGCTAACGGAATTGTAGCATGGTAGAGCGCATTGTTGTAGGTCAAATGAGCACCAACTCCTATATTTACTCTGAATGGAGAAAGGAATGTATTGTCATTGACCCAGGCGGCGATTTTGAAAAAATCCTTTCCCACATGGCCATAAAGAACCTTAAACCGAGAGGGATCGTCTGCACCCATGGTCATCTTGACCATATTTCCGCTGCCGGCGCCATTGCACGCCACTACGAAAGCGAGGAACTGCATGTGCCGGTTGCTATCCATGAGAAAGACCGTGAATACCTGGGGAAAAAGGCAGAAAAGGCCCATTTAAAAAGTTTCTCAGGCCTTACTTCCGGCCCCGAAGAGATATTCTCTGTTTTCGGTGACGATTTTGCCAATGCCGATATCATACTGGAAGAAGGGGACACGGTGTTTGACTCCACCCTCACTGTCATCCACACGCCGGGACACACTCAAGGAAGCATTTGCCTGTACTCCGAAAGCATGGGGGTGCTGTTTTCCGGAGATACACTGTTTTTTGAAGGGGTCGGCAGAACTGACCTGCATAAAGGCGACAGCAGGGCCCTTTTGAAAAGCATCCGGGAAAAGCTCTTTACCCTGCCCGAGGAAACCCGGGTATTCCCCGGTCACGGACCCAACACCACCCTGGAACGGGAAATCAAAAACAATCCTTTCGTGAACGAGTGAAAACGGCAGTCTGAAATTATTATTACTTTCTGCAAAAGCTATGCGTAAAAACGCACAATTGAACAGCGCATATATACAAAGTGTATCTATACATCCATTGCGAAGGTAACGCCGGTGGCGGTGCCGGGAGCTATGTAGGGATTGGTTTCCGCGGCAACAAAGGCATGGTGGAGCTTTTTTGAATATTCTGCAATCATGGCATCCAGCTGGGCCTCGGAAGCTTTGGCAGTTTCCGGCATTTCTACCGGGCGGCTTTTGATCTGTTTGAGGCGGCCGATAAGGATATCCAGGGTTCGGAGTTTTGCCAACGGATAGCCGCCGGAATTCGACGGAACTCCCGCGACATTTTAAAATCGGGCGTACGGGGCGATGGCCCGTGAGACCGGCACTGTCAGCTTATTGCTGCTGATTTTGGCCTTTACCAGGTTGGATAAGGAGATATTGGGCTGTCCTGCGGTTACGATGGTATTCATCTTTCCATATTCCTACTTTAATTATCGGCCTATGAAAAAGATGTATAAGTTTTTTTTTACCGATGACGCTCGCTTAAAGCCTGACACTCTATACACTTGAGAGCATAGGGAATGGCCTCCAGACGCTCTTTTGATATGGGCTTTCCGCAGTCAGTACATACGCCGTAACGGCCGTTTTTGAGACGGACCAGGGCTGCATCTATCAGATTCAGGCGCTTTATATCCTGACCGGACAGGGTATCGAGGGTTCTTCTGTCAATGTCATCGGAAGCAATATCCACCAGGTCTTTGGGATCAAGATCCTGTACAAGCTGGTTGAATTCTTCATTCTCGTTCATGAGGTGGGTAACGATTTCAGACTTCAGGTCGTTCAGTTTCTTATTCATTGTATCCAGGTATTTCGCATCCATAGTCACAGCCTTCCTGTTGATATATCCGACTATCATACCAGATTATCCCGTTTGGATCAAAAAAACCATCCGCAGGGTCCTCGCCGTCAGGCCGTAATGTACCTTACCCGTCTTTCGTATCCGCGGTACGCCAGGACCACAGCGAACGGGCAAAGCGTGGCGGAAAAGGGAGGTCCCGGGAAAAGTCCGGTAGCCAGAGGGCCAGATCCGTGTCCTCCGGCTCCTGTATGAATCCCTCGGTAATTGCAAACTGATCAATGAGTCCCGACAGCCTGTCCAGTTCTTCCGTGTTTAAGGGTCTGTCGGGAACTATTGGTTTGGTGCGCGGGGTGGGAATATACTGGGTCATGAGAGAAAGCACCATGCCGGGAACACGGTTACAACTCCACCAGCTCAATACCTCCCTCGTATCATCGATATGCCCGGGAAGGACCAGATGGCGGAGGATAACACGGAGTGTATCCGTGACGCCGTCGTGTGCCCAGGGTATTCCCCGGACAGGACTTGCCGCCATCCAGCTGACGGCTTTTTCTACAACCCCGGGATACTTCTCTGTATGAAACAGGGGTCCCGATACCCGGGGGTTCAGGGTTTTCAGGTCCGGCAGCCAGAGATCAATGTAAGGAGAAAGCTGTTCCAGCACTTCCCGGCGCTCAAAACCGCTTGAGTTCCATACGACAGGAAGGCTTAACCCCCGGGCCCTTGCCCACGTGAGAGCCTCGATGATACCGGGAACGAAATGGGTTCCCGTAACAAAATTGATGTTCGCTGCTCCTGCGGCTTCCAGATCAAGGCATATCCGGCCCAGTTCATTAGCTGTCACTTCACTGCCCATATGACGCCTGCTTAACTGGCTGTTCTGACAAAACCTGCACTGCATGGTACAGCCGGAGAAAAACACGGTCCCCGATCCATTAAAGCCGATGAGGGGCGGCTCTTCGCCGCGGTGCAGCCCGGCCCAGGCAATACGCAAAGAGGAACCTGCAGCACAGAAGCCCCTTATGCCCCTGGTCCGGTCAACCCCGCATTCCCGGGGACATAAGCGGCAATCACAGTAACTCAAATCCCTGTTCGTTTCAATCATTCTCAATTCCGTACAGCGTACCTGTCATCCTGTTCATTCATCCCTGGCCTGTAAGCGAGTATACAAAATACCGCCCGAATTGGACATCCTCCCTGGGAATTCCTTCCGGCAGCCGCTGCGTTGACAAAGACAAGCATAATACCTTATTATTTTTATGGTAAATAATTAGATGTAACTGCCTCCCGGTTTGCAACAATGGCATTAAGATGTGCCAGCGGCAACGGACCAGTATACGACACACATCAAGGAGTTTTTGTGGCAAAAGAAGAAGCTATTGAAGTAGAAGGTATCGTGAAGGAGTCGCTCCCGAACACCATGTTCCGGGTGGAACTTCAGAACGGACACGTTATCCTGACCCATCTTTCCGGAAAAATGCGCAAGCACTACATCCGTATTGTACCGGGAGACAAGGTACGGGTCGCTCTTTCGCCCTACGACCTCACCCGAGGACGCATCATTTACCGGGAACGGTAGCGGATAACCGCCCAGGTCGCGCCGTCACCGCCGTCGCCTTTTTTTGCTTTTCCTGTTTCCCCGACTAACCCAGATTCCCTCAGAAAATCCCTCACCGCGGTTCTTAAAACCGGTCCCTGGGGAGAGTGCTTCCCTTTCCCGTGAATAATGAGGACCTTCTTGAGTTTATCGTGACGGGCTTTAAGCAAAAAGTACTCGAGCTGCTTGAGGCCCTCGGCAACGGTGCAGCCGTGGAGATCAAGGGTCCGTTCACTTTTCATGCGTTTGAGTTTCTGCCGCCCTTCACCCGGCACCTGGGGTTTCAGGCGGTCAATGACGGCATCCTTGTCTACATGGCCATATTCATCCAGCAAGGCCCCGAAACCGTCGGAGGGCTGATGCCCTCCTGTCTGCCGACCCTGCTTCTTTCTGTCATGAGGGTTTTTCTCCCTTTCCCATTCCTCAAGGATCTTGCCAAAATCCATCGGTTTTCCAGCTTGTAAGATCGTTATGGGAAAACACCGTTTCCGCCGGAACCCAGCCCCTGGTACCGATTCCGTTCTCGATAAGCAAAAACCCGTCGGCATCTTCCAGTATACGGACCCCTGTTCCTTCAGGCACTTCCAGCCAGTCGCCTGCACTTTCTTTGGGAATGCGCTTCAGGTGCACAGCCCTGTTTACGGTTCCAAGATCCCTCGAGGCCGCCGTGACTCCCTGATACTCTATGACCCCGGCAATGATGATGAAAGCAGAGAAAAGCACGGCGCTGATGGTGAGCACAATGTTTTTACGAAACAAAAGCAGAATACCGATGACCGCCAGGGCGTTCACCCCGATGATAAGACCCAAAAAAGCATAATCAGGATTAATGTAGCCGGGTATTTCAACTTGGTGAACCAGTTCCATACGCTGTTCAATCAAACCCGGCAGCCGCTGAAGATCCGGATCCCGTGGGCGGAGATGGAGAGCTTTTCTGGAAAGGTACAGGGCGTCGGAAAAATTACCGGTCCGTACTTTACACAGGGCCATATTGTAAAACAGGGCCCCGTTACGGGGAAACGCATCGGCAGCCTGGGCAAATGCATGACCGCTTTGGGCAAATGATCCCGCGTCCCACAGGTCATACGCCTGCTCCAGAACCGGCGAAAACCCGTCTCCTGCCGAAACCATCAGCACCAGAAGAAAAACTCCGGGAAGGGCCTTCCGTATACGCAGGATGAGAAGCACCGCGAATCCCAGGGGCAGTGGCAGAAACGCAAGGTAGGTACTGGGAATACCAGCCAGCCCGAGGGCCTGTACACTCCGGACTTTTTCCGCCGGAAGCGGAACCAGGGTTTCCAGAAGATCGGCTTCGGTCCCCCTGACGAAAGATGGCGCGGGCAGGACCCGGGCAGTCAGAGTGCGGCCTTCCAGGACAACGACCTTTTGTGTCTTATCGGAAAAATAGGGGAACTCGGGTATTTGAACGCGGACAGACCCTTCTTTCCCGGGAGTAAATGCATAACGGAAGGTTCTTTCTCCGTGATACCCCCGGGAATCCGCCTGAATTGACAATTCCTCTTTGGCTTGCGAAAAAACAAGGTCCTGGCCTTCGGGAGAAGGCATCGCGAGAAACGGCAGGTTTCCGTTTCCTTTTACTGTTATTTCCACCACTGCTTCGCTGCCGGCATACAGCTGGGGGTCCAGAAATCGTTCATGCCGGGTAAACGTACCCACCGCGCCGGTCGTCCGGACCCGGTCAGGAAGCGGCAGTACATCAATGGCAACAGTCCGGCTCTCGCCGTCGCGGCCGCCTGCCTTCACCCCGGCGTTGGGCACAAAATACCGGCCGGGAGAGGGCGCGATGAACATATACACAGCCGCGGGGATATGGTACAGACGCACACCGGCGACAGTCACCCGGCTGATGTCTTCCAGACCTTCGGCTTTCTCGAAAAACACACCCCGAGGCGCTGTTACGGAAACACCTTCGATCAGGGAAATCTCATCCTGGTTCTGAACCTTCAGGACCAGAGGCAGGGTTTCTCCCACATAGACCGTATCCTTTGGCAGATCCCAGGCCACTTCAAGAGGAAAAGTGAGAACCCTGCGGCTGTACTCCCCCACTTTTACCAGAGCGGCGGCGCTTTCATACACCGGTCCGTCAGGGACGGCAACCCGGTAAGTGGGAATCTCCTTAACGCCGGTGCTTCTGGACGCGTAGTAATACCGCACTTTTGTCCGCACGGTATAGGTCCCGTCCTCGCCGCGGTCATAGAGATAATTCCGGTAGGGACCCTTTACCAGATACAGCCCCGGCAGCTTTTGCGGCGGCCGTTCGGTAATATAAGCCGAATCGGTCAATTGATGGGGGACCTCGAAAGAAACAAGCACCTGGTCCCCGGCGCCTACTGCCTCAGGGGTAACGCTTATGACAAGGGGGAGCGGGGCGGAAGATTGATCGGCCGCCGTCTGGCCGGTAACAGGAAAAAGACAAAAAACCGCGATTACCAGTCCCGCCGGGACGATGCGGTATCTTCGTTGCCGGAAATCCATTCGCTCTCCTCCTTTCTCCTGATATACTGCAGTACCCGCTCAACATCATCGCTCAATTCACCGTCTCCCGAAGAGGCTTCTTCCTGCTGGGGATCCGCATCGGCGGTATTCAGCCGTCCAAGACTCATCTCCAGATTATGCTTGGCATCAAGGTTATCCGGGTACAATTCAAGGGCCTTTCTGAAATACTGGTAACTGAGCTCAAACTCGCCCTTCTCGTAGTACATATTTCCCCGGTTAAAGTAGAGGCGGAACAGAAGTTCCGTGTCGCTGCTCAACGAAGCATTGAGCCATTCTTCCTCGGCGGCATCTGTCTCGCCAAGAACGTAATATACATTGCCAAGATTGTAGGAAATGATATCAGGGGCAAATTCCTTTTTACGCATGACGAGGTACTGGACATTCGCTTCCTGATATTTACCCTGATGATATGAGTAATAACCGCGAATAGTCCGGTAGTAGGCTTCCGGATTTGTGCAACCGGCTAAAACTATCACCACAGCGGCGCACACGCATAATCGTTTCATTGTTCCCTCTTCCAGGCAGAGCCCCAGATAAAATACAGGAGCGCCATGGCAATAAAGGCCGGCAAAAGTAACAACCGGTATCCAAGGCGCTCCCTGGCATACACCTGGCCCCTCTGGGCAGACATCTCTGTTACCAGCGCGTGAACCGCGGCGTGCTGATCAAGCTGGCGATAAGTGCCGCCGGCAGCAGCAGCCGCTGCCCTCAGCGATCTGTCATCCAGACGGCTTACCACAGCCTGACCGTCAGGTCCGGTAACCACGGCATCTGCGCCGGCTGGTATCGTGGCGCCGTTAATGGTGCCCACACCGACGGCCGTGAACTCAATGCGCCGTTCTTTTAACAACATTCCGACGCCGTCCATGGAACCCTCCAGGGCTTCACCGTCGGTGAACAGGATAAGCTGCCGCCGGCTTTCCTGCATGGACGGGAAGGCTGAGACTGCTGTATCGACCCCTGCCCGTATATTCGTACCAGTGGATGAAAGCAGCCCGGGACCAAGATAGGATAAACTATCGATCAGAGTGTACAGGTCCTCGGTAACCGGTACAAACACAGAAGCTGTGCCTTTGAAAACCACAAGGCCGAAACGCATCGAGTGGCCGGATTCAATTATTCCCGTAATGGCTTCCCGTGCCAGGTCCATCCTGGATACTCCCGTATCCTGTGCGTTCATGCTCCGCGACACATCGACACAAAACACCACATCCCGGCCGGACACGTCTTCCGCAACAGGATTGGCGGAAAAACGTATGTCGCTCAAAGCCATAATCATTGCTGAAAAGTAGATGACCAACAGGAGGGATGAAAAAAACCAGCGGAAAATATAGGCGTCCTTCATCTGTTCAAAACGCCAAGGCCCGATAAGGAGGCGGAAATCGTGCAGACCTTTCCGGTAGTGGCGCCACAAAAACAGCAGAAGAGGAGCAAGAAGGATGAAAAGGGCAAGGAGGCTCTGGCGGTACACCAGCATTACAGTACCTCCCTGAACAGGATTTTCCGGATCAGGAAAAATACAAGAAAGAAGATGCACGAGGCGGCAATGAAAGCCACATGCAGACTCCTGGTGTTGGTCTGGATTTTCACCCGTTTCTCGGTTGTTTCAAAGGAATCAATTGCGCGGAATACCGTTTCAAGGGCCCCTTTTGTAGAAGCGGCGAAATAACGCCCGCCGGTATCGGCGGTTATCCGTTCCAGCATAGCCTCGTCTATATTACTTCTAAATATTCCGCGGAAAATTTTTCCCGTTCGGGGATCTTTGTACTCGCCGGGAATATCCCCTTCAGTGCCAAGACCGATTGCGTAAATTCGTATTCCCAGCCGTCGGGCGATATCAGCCGCCGAATCCGGTAGAATTTCTCCTGCGTTATTGTCGCCGTCGGTAAGCAGGATGATCACCTTCTGCCGGGCGCTGGAATTGCGGAGGTGGAGAGCGGCGACAGAGATGCCCATACCGATGGCGGTGCCTTCCCCCAGACTCATAAGTTCGAGTTCATCCACCCGGGACAGAAAATACTTGTAGTCCAGGGTCGGCGGCACCTTGAGAGCCGCGTCCTGACTAAACACAACTAGCCCCAGAGGGTCGTTTTCCCTGGATTCAACAAAGGCCCTGATCACTTCCTTGGCGGCGCCGAAGCGGTTTTCAGGCACAAAATCCTGGGCGGACATGCTGGGTGATTCATCCAGGACAATCATGATATCGGCGCCGCGGGTAAGGTACATTCTGGTGTGGTTGACAACCGACGGACCTGCCAGCGCAAGAACAAGCAGCGCCGCGGACAGCCAGAAGCAAAGCTCCGCGAAAAACAGCGGCAGGGAAATGGACCAGCTGACGCCTTTGAAAACCGGGCCATTGTACACAGAGAACGCATAGGGAAAGCGCCCGTTGTCCCGTGACTTGGCGTATTTAAAGAACACGGCAACAGGAAGAAAAGACAACAGAAGAAGATACAGCGGCTGCTCAAAGGTGAACATCATGGTCCTCCTTGTGAACCTCGCCGTACCCGGCTTCTATGGACCGGATAAGTGAGGAGGCATCGTCAAGATCCTTCCGTTTCTTTTCCAGAATACTGCCGCCGCCGGAAAACTTGATCAGGTCGGCATAGTGCAGCAGCTTGATCATCTGTTTCTGGTCTTCAAAATCATTCAGATAAGCGGGAAGCAACGTACCGATTTCTTCCAGCGTGACGGTAAGGAAATCTTCTCCTGTCCTGTCGGAAAGATAATTCCTGAGGCCCTCGGAAAGGGAAAAATAAAAGTCCCTGTCGCTCATGGAAAAGAAACTGCTGTTCAACTCCTTCGTGAGCTTTGTAAAACGGCGGTAGGGCAGCTTCCATTGAAGCCGCTGCATGAATAGACGGCCCTGGTTTTTAAGTACATTTACCGAGAACACCGCGACAAGAGGACCGCCTAACAGAAGTAGACCCGCGAAAACAAGCAAAAGAACCGTACCGGGAAGAATCATGGGAGGACGGATGTCTTTCAGCTGAGGATTGTCCTGGCTCAGCACAGAAAGGGTGTGGATCTTCACCTTGTCGATTACCATGCCGCCCAGATCCAGGGCGGGAAGAGTCCTGGTGCCGGGAAAATAAGACGCGAAAATCAGGCGGATCTCGTATGAACCTCCGGACAGCTGCTTCATGCCCAGGGATTCTATGCGCATCCAGAACGGTTTTGGAAGATCTTTCGGAATGGATAGAGACGATCCGGCTGAAGGCGTAACCACCATCCTCAGCTCTACCATGTCGCCCACATAAAAATCAGGGGGCAGAAACATGTTGCTCTCTATGGTCCCTGGGGTATCAGCATGAAGCCGGAACACGAAGATCGCAGCCAGGAGCAGCAGGGCGAACCGTTTCACCGTCGTCTCCTGCGTCTAAGAAATCTGGTGACCGCTTCCACAGGATCGTCGCCGGTATCAATGGACAGAAGGGGAATCCCCCTCCGCTTGAACTCATTACGGATACGTGTTTCTTCTACATGAAAATAAGTGGTCCACTCTCTGCGGAAACCGCGGTTCAGCCCGAGACTGTGGACCGCGCGGCGGGTTTCGGGATCGATCAGTTCGGCAAGACCGGTTTCGGGAAAATCACGGTCGCCGGGATCAGTGATGCGTACGGGAATGATGTCATGATGCTTTTTGATCATGGACAGTTCGGGCCATCCGGTCATGGTACGGAAATCAGAAATGATGATACAGATACCCCGGGTCTTCTGGTTTTCCCGGAAGGTCTTTAAGGCGAGACCGAGATCGGACCCGTGACCCTGGGGTTGTATCTGTTCCATGTCCCGGACCAGCCGGGCCACATGTTTCTTTCCTTTTGCGGCGGGTACCCATTTTTCTATGCGGTCGGTAAAAAAGGCAGCTCCCACACGGTCGTTATTGTAAGCCGCGGCAAAGGCGAACATGGCGGACACAATTTCCCCGGTTTCCATCTTGCTTGATTCCCGGGTTCCCGTGAACATGGACGGCGAGGTGTCGATCAGCAGAAACAGGGTCAGCTCGCGTTCTTCCCGGTATGTCTTCGCGTAGGGGCTGTCCATGCGCGAACTCACGTTCCAGTCAATGTTCCGGTAGTCATCCTCGTCGGTGTATTCCCGCACTTCGTCGAACTCAAGTCCGGGACCCCGGAATACCGAGCGGTAATTCCCGGCGAACAAACCTTCTATGAGTTTTGCGCTTACAAGAGGTAGTTTTCGTATCCGCTGATAGAGCTTCGACTTTTCCAAGCTATAAACCTTACACCGTTAACGCCCCCGGCCGTCAGGGGACCGGAACTGCTTTCAGAACCTGATGAATCACGTCATCGGCGCTCAATTGCTCGCTCTCTGCTTCATAGGAGAGAACCAGCCTGTGGCGCAGCACATTGGCTACCACCGCTTTGACGTCTTCGGGGATTACAAATCCGCGGCCTTCAAAGAGGGCTTTTACCTTGGCGCAGCGGTACAGACCAAGAGTCGCCCTCGTAGAAGCCCCGAACTCGATATACCGGGCAAAAGGAAGTTTGGCGTTGCCCGTCTGCCGTGTGGCAGTCACAATTGAGACAATATATTTCTCAATTTCCTCATCCACGCGAATGCTCATTGCAGCTTCCCGGAGGAGGTTCAAAAGCCCGGGAGAAAGCACTTTCTGCACGAAAATACTCTTTTCGTTGCCCATTCTGCGGAGAATGGCGAGTTCTTCATCGGCTCCGGGATAGGACAGGTTGAGCTTCAGGAGAAAACGGTCAAGCTGGGCTTCCGGCAGCTGGTAGGTACCTTCGGTTTCGATAGGGTTCTGGGTGGCCATGACAAAAAAGGGTTTGGGCAGATAGTAGGTTTTATCACCAAGGGTTACGTGCTTTTCCTCCATGGCCTCAAGCAGGGCCGACTGCACCTTGGCGGGAGCACGGTTGATTTCGTCTGCAAGAATGATATTAGCAAACAGGGGTCCTTTACGCGGTACGAACTCACCGGTCTGCTGCCGGTAAATCATCGTTCCCACAAGGTCGGCAGGTAAAAGGTCGGGGGTGAACTGGATCCGCTTGAACTCTGCGTCGAGCACCTCTGCGAAGGTTTTTACTGCCAGGGTTTTGGCAAGGCCGGGAACCCCTTCCAGAAGGACATGGCCGCCGACAATAAGACCCATCAGCATGCCGTCGACCATGGAGCTTTGTCCCACAATCCGTTTACCGATTTCCGCGCGGAGTTTCGCGATATCCGCGCTTACCCGCTCCACTTTCGCATCAATTTTTGCACTTTCCATGACGTGTGTTTCCTCAGGTTCTGTAGTCTGCATTCTCCCGGATATACTCATAGCTGAGATCGCTTCCGAATACAGTTGCGGAACCTGATCCCCTTCCCACGATTATCCTGATTACTACATTTTTATCATGTTCAGGGTATCCTTTCAATTCGGGAGTGAGGGCACAGTCCTGTAAATACGCAAAAAGACGGTTTTCTTTCTGTGGATCAAGGGAAAAACGGCGGTTTTCGAAGACCGTCTCCCCTCCTACGGCGACAAGAAGGGCATCGAGGTCAACAGGAACCCCGGCATTTCCGGCAAAATCGCCGACCGCGGCCACAACCCTTCCGATATTGGGGTCATTTCCGAACACCGCTGTTTTGACAAGGGGGGAGTTTACCACCGCCTTGCCTATAGCCGCCGCTTCGCCCTCGTTTTCCGCTCCTTCTACCTGCACTTCCATGACATGGCCTGTGCCTTCGCCGTTACGGACCACGTCCATGGCGAGCTCGCCGAAGACCCGAGCGAGGGCCTCTTCAAACTCATGGACATCAATGCCTCCCGCCTCTTTAGAAGAAAAGGCAAGGACCATATCGCTGGTACTCTGGTCGCCGTCCACACTGATACGGTTGAAAGTCCTCTCAACCGTACGGCCGAGGACCTGTTGAAGATCCTTGCGGGGGATATCGATATCGGTCAGCACGAACACCAGCATGGTGGCCATATTCGGCTCGATCATGCCGGCCCCCTTGGCGATGGCGACAATCCGGCCGTCCCCCAGGGATGCTGAACGAATTTTCGGGTACGCGTCGGTAGTCATGATTCCCCTGGCCACAGAGAGAATGGAATCGGACTGAAGGGATTCCACCAGGCCGGGTATCTGAGACTTTATCTGGGGGCCCGGCAGTTTCCAGCCGATCACCCCGGTTGAGGAGGAAAAATACTCCGCAGCGCTGCCGCCGGTGTGGGCCGCGAGGGTATCCAGGATGCGTTCCGCGGTCTCAAGTCCGTCGGGAGCAAGTACATTGGCAATTTTATTATTGATGATCACACCCCTGGTCTTCAGACCCTCAAGGCGTTTTTTCCCGATAATAACCGGGGCGCCGGGAAAAGCATTACGGGTAAAGACCCCGGCGAAGGAGTCGGTCGGCTGGTCCAGGAGAATGAGGTTCAGGTTCATGCGGGCTTCCCTGCTGACCTCCTCCGGGAAAAAGGAAAAAGACAGGGAAGAAGCCTTAAACCCCGCGGGAAGGAGGGCCCGTTTTCCCAGGGCGTTCAGGTAGTCGGTTTCGTTACGGTATGTTTCCATCGGTTATAGGTTATAGTACACCGGTGACAAGAGTTGCAAGGGGTCAGGGGTGGCCGAGAAAACAGGAAATGAATCTCTTCCCGTTAGTCTGCAAAGAGCTGCAGGCGCTCAGCAGCCTGTTCCCCTTCACGCGCGTTCAGACCAAGACGATCATGTATGGCAACCGATTTCTTCCAGTAGTCAACGGCTGAGTCGAGACGGCCGAAGGCTTTTTCTATCTCGCCCAGATGATAGAACGCATTGCACATGTAGCCTTCAATTTCGGGATGAGCCGGATAGTAGTCCCGGATATAGGCAAAGTCCTCTTCGGCTGCTTCGCGCTTGCCGAAAGAGCCGGGGAGGTTTATGTAGAAGTTTCCGCGCATGTACCGTACGAACCAATGTCTGGTTTGTCCCTGGGAAAGGTCTACCGCAGCATCAAGAATTCTGATCGCCTTTTTGACCATTTTAAGCTGGGTAAAAGGGTTCCTCGAATCCCTGCTCACAAGCGAACAGCCGATTCCGTAGTAGGTCATGGCAACAGGATTGTTTTTTTCATGTTTTTCGAATGCTTCGCTGTATTCTACCGCCTTTTTTGAGGCACCTTCTTCGGGACTGTCCATGGGAGATGACAGTGCGGTATACAGTATGGCTATTGCCAGATACGAGTAGTAATCATCTGCGTCCACAGCAATACGGGCCTCATACTCGTTAATCTTCCCATGAGTTTCCTGGGGGGTTTTATTAAAGTACGAATTAAGATAAAAACATTCTTCCATATCCGTGGCATACACCCCGTTTGCCAAAACACTTAAAAACAGCCCAATTGATACCAGTTTCTTTTTCATGATTGCTCCTTGTATTTTTTTATTCATATCCACAACTCTAGGGAGAGTTCGCAGCTCCATTCGTGCCCGTACAAGGCATACTCCGACCACACAGTTCCGACACAGCGCAGGAATCGGGCAGCCATGACCAGATTATGCCATCCCGAATAGCCGATGGCTGGCATGATCAACATTCCTGAATCCTGCAGGTTCATCGTGGCAGCGAGGGAAAGTTCCCAGTTGTCGGCGGTCGGATTTGAAACGCGGAGCATGGTATAGTGCCTGCCGGTATTTCCCCGGTTTACTACAAAACCCTCAAAAGCGGTTCCCAGTCCGTAGAGGGCCATGCCCTCAAGAGGTTCAGTGTTCACCAACTGCTGAAACCGGTCTTGTTCTCTTTTCCATTCTGAGCGCGAACAACCTGCCTGGTTATAATAATATTCGGTAATTATGGTAACCTGCGGTAGATTAACAGTTATACCGCTTACGTTTTTCATCTTTTCATCTTCATCCCATACCATTTCGACATGCGCTTCCGCGTACTGGCCGAGGGAGCGGGACACATGGGCGCCGACCCTCCAGCGCTCATCCAGGGACACCGCCAGCCCGAGGGTTCCGGCTGTACCGGAAACTTCATACCGCGCCAAAACCTGTTGTTCCTGGGGAGAAGTCACATACCGCTCAATGTCCCCGGATACCTTAAGGCGCGGCAGGTACGAGAAGCCGATAAACCCCAATGGTGAAAACCATTCAAGGTTCAACATGACGCGTCCTTCGGAATACCTGAGTTCATACTCGCTATAGTCGTCAAGAACAAAATTTATCGGCGACAGGAAGTAACTCGGGGACTGGTTGATCCGTTTCTTTCCCGCGTCGATAAATACCTCATTTAGACGGATAGTACCAAAGAGTTCCCCCAGACAGTTCCGTCCGTCGGAAATGTCGTCTGTAGAAAAACTTCCGTAGTCGTTCAGGGTGAACGAAAAATGCTCACCACCTGTCTGGTAACCAAAGGTGTAACGGAAGGAACTGAGGTATCCCTCGTCAGCGCCAAAGATATTTCCCGGATTAAGGGGTGTTGAGTAAGAGATATACCGCTGGATTGATTCCATACTTGCCGACACAGTTCCCCGGCCTACAGGCATTTCTGCGTAGAGCGGAAGTATTACAGCCTGAAGGAAAACAAACAAAGCTGTCGCCAGGCGCACCCGATTTTTCACATGGACTCCGCTACATCCGCAGAAGGTATTCTTTATTGAAAATATTGTCGCTTATCTCTTCTTCTGCCATATCCACAAATTCGATGACGGTATGGCATCCTGTTTTAACCTTGTCGTACAACGTAGCCTTTGTAACGATTGTCCGTGTTCCCATGTTTTTCCGTTGTGAATACACTATCGTTTTCAAAAGCTTGCCGCTCAGGGCGTAACAGTCGGCCTTTACAGGGAAGAAGCCTTCACTGTCCACCCACAGGATTATCCGCTTGTAGGCGGTACCCTTCCGTTTTGCGGTCAATTCCAGAACCATACATTGGGCGGCACCATCTTCGGTTTCGACAATTTCCTCTCTGGTTAATACGGGGGAGTAATCCGCCTGGAAGCGCACGTTCATGACGTCGCCGTTCGATGCCTGACCCATCAGACGCTGCGAAGCGGTGAGCCGGACAGGACGCCGGGTCCGGGGAACGAAGATAAATAAATCGTCGCCCACCATAAGGAGTTTCTTGCCGCGCATGTCTACAGGCTCCTGGTATTCCACCATGGTTTTGTTCATGCCTTTTGCTCTGCCGCTCATGAGCGCCTGATTCACAGGCACACCGTTTTCATAGTCGCTTATCGTTATTTGAAAACGGAAGGAGTCTGCCACCGCCCGGCGGGTGTCCGCCTGGGCGAGTATCCAATCGGCATTCTGGGCGGAAATGAAAACAGCACAAAATAAAAATAGGACGGTTACAAGATTTTTCACGGATCTACTCCTTTTATATCCAGCGTAAGGTATCTGCTATTGAACAGCGTACGGCTTTAAGCGCGGGCACCAGAGATGATAAAAAAGCGACCAGTATAAAGAGTACTCCATGGCCAAGAGCATCCGGGGCTTTAAGAAAAATCATGCCCCGGTATGCACGGGTGTTTCCCGGCGGAGGCGGCAGGGGTATACCGCCTGTCGCATTGATGAGCCATGCGGTAAAGAGGGCCAGCACCAGGCCTAAAACACAGCCGGTCAGGGCAAGCAGAATACTTTCTGTTCCGATAATGCGCAGAACCTGGCCGGAGCGCGCGCCCACCGCTCGCATGGTACCGAACTCGCGCATCCTGTCATACACCGCCATGAGCATGGTGTTCAGTATGGAAAACATGACAATCGCAAGAATGACTATTCCCGCGACATCCATGGCTGAGGAATAAAAGACCGCCGCTCCTTGATAATACGGAACGAGTTCGTCCCATCGCCGCAACTCGAGACCGTGCTTGTAACAACAAGAATAGAGTTCGTCTTCGACAGTCTCCATCCGCGATGAATCGGTAAGCATGATGATGAGGGTATCCGCCGATCCGGGCAGGTCCAGAAGGGCCTGTGCGGTTTCCAGGGGGATAACAGTCAGGGTGTTTTCGAGCTCTTCCAGCTGGGTTCCGATACTGCCCGAAATACTGAAGTCCATCGTGTTCACCGCGCCAGAAGGCATGGAAACCAAGAGGCTTACCGTGCTGCCGGGTGCGGCTTTAATGTTTTCCACGACCCCGGTGCCGGCCATCAGTGCATAGGGGCCGTGCTTCCGCGGAAACGATCCGGCTTCCAGCGACGAAAACGCAAGGAGGAGTCTTTCCTCCCTGTTCCAGCCGCCGTACCCGAAAACCGTGCTGCTCTTTACGCCGTTAACAAGAAGTCCGTTAAAGGAAAGGCGCGGCGCGACGAACGCGACACCGGAAATACCTGAAAAGTCCCGGATCACTTTCCGGTAATCCGTTATGAGACAGTCATATCCGTCGCCGCCGGATTGTTCGCGGAACCCTTCCCGGGATACCTGGTAATGCCCAACGCCGCCATTGATGATCGATTCCCGCAAACCCCATAAACAGTAGTGGACATATCCTTTTGCCAGAAGGAGACAGGCAAAGCCGATGGAGACAGTAAGAAGAGTAAGAACGGTTTTCCGTTTCTGCCTCATGCAGTTCCGTATCCCCATTTTCAGATACATCAGTATGCGCTCCTTCAGATCCATCGCAGGCATTCTGCTATGGAGAATTTGAATGCCCTTAATGCGATAACAAGCGAGGCGGCGGCAGAAACCAGCATGAACAGAACGAAATAGGCAGCAATGACGGGTGCTTCAGGCTGTATGAAGGTGTAATACGACTCTTCGTTAAAAACCGATGGCGGATGATGGATGCCGCCTGTCACAAACACGATAAAAGAAATGACAGCGGCGACCAGCACGCCGAACGTGCAGCCTGTTACAGAAAGAATCAGGCTTTCATTGAGAATGATGCGGGCTATCTGCGCCTTTGTGGTACCAATGGCCCGCATCGTGGCGATTTCCCGCATGCGGGACATATAGGCCATGTAGAGGGTATTGATGATAATGAAGACAGAAATGACAAGAATGATGGCCGTAAGTATATGCTCGTTCATGGCAAAAACCTGACGTGACCGTTCATAGAACAGCGCGAGTTCATCCCAGCGGCGGTATTCAAGTCCATGCCGCTCGCAAAAGATGCGGATATCATCTTCCTTATCGTCTGCCGTAATTCCGGCAGCAAGATGTACGATGATGGTATCCACAGAGCCGGGGACACCGAGAAGCTCCTGCACGGAAGACAGGTCTGATATCATGAACATCCCGTTCAGGCGGTCACCCTCTCCACAGCCTTTCCTTGTCCCGGTAATCCTGAAATCCGCTGCGGTCATACCTCCACTGCTCATTCCCGCGAGAACGGTTGCATACCCGCCAATACCAAGGCCGCTTTTTCGGAGGGCTTCTTCACCCATGACGGTCTGAGCACTGCCGTCCGATTCCAGAAAATTCCCGCGGTAAACCCTGCCATATTCCATGCGGGCCTCTGCCTCCGGAACACCTCCAAAGCCTTTGATGATGATGCTCTTCTCGTCTCCCGAGGCAATGCCGGAAAAATGAAGGCGAGGCGCAAGAAAGTCCAGGTCGCTATCCTGTAGAAGCGCTTCTTCAATAAACGAGTAGTTTTTTACAAGATGAGCGAGGGCATCTTTTGAATCCGCATCGGTGTAACCGCGCTCATACAGCTGGAAATGGCCGTACTGGTCGTGTATCACGCTTTCCCTGAACTGGCGGAACATCTGGGTGTTTGACCCTGTATAGACATACAGCGCTGTCATTCCGAAGGAGATCATCGTCAAGGTGAGGGCGTTCTTTCCTAAATTCTTTTTCAGGTTCCTGAGACTGATGAGGACATATATCACCTGCCTGCCCCCGCCGCTTCATAGATTTCACCGTCGAGGATCCTGATGGTCCGCCGGGCATACCGCGAGAGGGTTTCATTATGGGTGGAGAAAATAAAGGTTGTTCCCGACTCACGGTTAAGCGCGAGCAAAAGATCGATAATCCTCCCGCCAGTTTTTGAATCCAGATTCGCCGTCGGCTCGTCTGCCAGGATGATATCTGGTCTCGTAACAAGCGCCCGGGCTATGGCAACGCGCTGCCGCTGCCCGCCCGAAAGCTCATCCGGGCGGTGAGCCATACAATCCGAAAGCCCCACAGACCTGATAACCGACTCGACATGATCACGGTCAAATTTTCCGCCGCGGATAACAAGAGGAAACTCAACGTTCTCCCTTACATTCAGAACCGGAATCAGATTGAAACTCTGAAAAATGAAGCCGATGTGCCGGTTCCTGAAACGGGATAGCGCCGCGTCACGCATGGTGCGGGTATTCTCTCCGCGGATAAACACATTACCGGAGCTGGGATGCTCAATACATCCGAGGATATGCAGTATGGTGGACTTTCCGGATCCGCTCGGACCCATAAGGCAGATAAAATCGCCCGCATCAATATCCAGACACACATCCCTTACCGCCTGTATCGCAACCTTGTCCAGCAGGTAGGTCTTGTGTATGTTCCGTAAACTGATCAACACTCCGTTTCCTCCATGCCCATATTCTATGCCCGGAATCAACAGCTTTCGCGAAAACCATGACAAGAGGGGGAATCCGGAGGACGACGTGACATACAGGATGCACAAGCAGAATTGACAACCTATTTCACAACCCATACTATTACCGCATAATGCTTAGCTATAAAGTATCGGGCTCGAAAGAAACCATTGCACTTGTCAGCCAACTGCTTAGGAACCTCAAGACCCAGGAGACCGATCCGGCAGATCTTGTACTGGTGGAAAAGGGCTCGCCTGTTCCGGAAACTGGTGTATACCTCATATTTGATATGGAACACCTTTCCGATCTTCTCCGTATTCTTAACAAGATATCATCACCACGCCAGAGCCTTCCCTTCCTTGTGGGAAGGAAACATGAAACCTTTGAACCCCTTCTCCTTGCCGACATCCTTTTCTTCCGCGCTTGCGGAAACACCCTTTTCGCACATACTGCAAAGCAGGCGTACGAAATGAAATACCGGCTCTTCGAAATGGAAAAACTCATCACCTGTGAAAACTTCATCAGGGTGAACAAATCCAATATCGTAAATGTCCTTAGAATACGGGAAATCATCCCCTGGTTCGGAGGCCGCATCCTGCTGCGGTTTACCGATAGTGATGAACGCGTGGAAGTTTCACGGAATTATGTGAAAGACTTCAAACAATTCCTGAACATGTAAAGGAAGGGAAGTGATGCCCATAAAGGAAACAGTACAGACGCTTGTTGTATCCGCGCTTATAGGGTTGGGTGTGGGTGGATTATTCGGATATCTCTATACCGGCAGTTTTATCCCCGGAATCACGGAAGGCGCCATTGCCGGTTTGTGTATTGGCTTTGTAAGCCGGATCGGTTTTATGCTGGTGTATCTTCCATTGCGGCGTTATCCGGTCATCGCATTTATTACCGCTGCCCTGATCATTGCAGCTGGAACCATAGGCTTCTGTCTATTCTGGGGGCTGCCGTTTCCCATTCCCGGCATACTGGTTCTCATCGTCTCTGAAATTATCGGGATTACCGCTACGGCCGTCCTGTTTCTCACCTACAGCAAGCTCAACAATCAGCTTGAAGAAAAGAAACGAAAGCTTTTGGATAAGTGCCAGCAATAGGAGGGGCGGATATTGAACCGCAGAAGATCATCATGACAATACCTAAAATGTCTGTGCTAATCTTTTCAGGTAAGCTCTGCATTTTATCCGTACCGAACCAGTACAACAGAAATAGTGTATACTTGGAACAGCTTACATAAAAGACTGATATGTTCAGGGGAGGAAACAATATGGAAATCACGTTCATAATAGTGAGCGGGCTGGTGTTGATGACCGCATTCGCTTCTGGATTCGATTATCTGACGAAACGCAGAAACCGGCTGGATGCTGACACGAAGACGAAGGTAACACGTATAGAGCAGAAACTCCATGACCTTGAGAACACCCTGCATGAAAGGGATGAGCGTATTCTGCAGCTCGAGAACGATTTGGCGTTTCTCAGCAGACTGCTGGAAAAAAAGTAAAAACCGTACAACAGGGCACAAAAACCAAGGACACTTGTTTAGTGTTTTCCGTTTCATACATCATGGTGATCACCGGTTCTACTGGTACTCCCTCATCCTGACGCATCCATATGCTGCCAGGCCGGTCACCGGGATTTTGCCTGACTACGAAAATACACCTCTCTGCGTATATTGACGTTAATCGGATAGTAATGCACCGTTAAGCAGACCCTGAGGGGCCAAGAGGTTAAATATGCAGATAGCATTGTTTTATTTTAGCGGTACAGGAAACACCAAGTTTATTTGCGATAAATTCAAGGTACTGATGGAGTCGCGGAATAATAATGTTACACTGTATGACATTGAAGCAGTGATAAAAGAAACGCGGGGCAGTATTTTCCCAGCTGTTCTAAACTCAGATATCATTGGATTGGCTTATCCCGTGTATGGCGCTAATCTTCCCAGGATTGTAAACAATTTCATTGAGTACCTGAAAAATGGAAATAACAAGAAAATTTTTATTATATCGACAGTGAGTGTAATAAATGCGTATGGTCCGTTTATAATTCGGAACAAATTAAGAAAACATGGTTATCTCTTAAAATGGCATTATGTCTATTATACGGTAAATAATACAAAAACCAGGTCAGTGAACAGGGAAATCCTTGAACAGAAACACAGCAAGAATTCCAGGAGGTTTTCTCAATTTTGTGATTCCATCATCGCTGACAGAATATTCTATCATGGTATCGGTCCATGGATTATTGGGGGATATGCCGTAAGAATACTATTAAAAAAACCAATAGCGGAGTTTTATAGATCTTTATGGGTTGATGATTCAATCTGCACGAAATGCAATGTTTGTATAACACGATGCCCGACAGAAGCAATCAAATTATCACATAATAAATTTGTTTTTCAAAAAGAATGTACAACATGTTTTCGATGTATAAATAACTGTCATGTGAATGCCATAAAGATAAGAAAACATCATAAATACCCTGGACCATTGGAGTAATATTGTCATTCTTGATATAGTTACCGAATCATGATCACCACAAATTACCATACCCACAACTCCCTCTGCGACGGCAAGGGAGAAATAGAAGAGTATATCGAAGCTGCTGTAAACAAAGAGTTCAGTGCCATAGGGTTCTCCAGCCACGCGCCCCTGCCTTACGCAAACGAATGGACCCTTAACAGCGAAAAGCTGGAAGAATATCTTGCCAGGATCCGCACCGCGAAAGCCGCATGCTCAGACAGGATTGAAGTATACACAGGCCTGGAAGTGGATTTTCTTCCCGGCGTTCTGCACCCCCGGGACAAACACATTACCGACCTGCAGCTTGATTACATTATCGGAAGCGTACACTCGCTTCCGGCCGCCCCCGGGAGAAACACCTGGCTCGCGGTCGATGGACCTGACGAGGAATTCCTGACCCTTCTGAACGACGTCCACAAAGGCAGCATCGCTTCCCTTGGGGCGGAGTACTACCACCAGATACGGGAAATGCTGCGTATAGGCGGGTTCAATATCCTGGGACATATTGATCTTATAAAGAAGAAAAACATGAAATACGCATACCTGGACGAATCGGAGCCGTGGTACCGCAATCAGATCGACCGCACTCTCGCCGTCCTGAAGGAATCGGGGGTCATTCTGGAAATCAACACCGGCGGCATGGCACGGGGAGCGACTCATGAGCCCTACCCCTCACCCTGGATTCTGACATTAGCCGCCCAGGCGGGCATACCCATACAGCTGAACGCCGACGCCCACGAACCGGGCAATATCGACTTCGCGTATCCCCAGGCGCGGGCCATGGCAGCCGAATGCGGAGTAACGGAATTCACGGTTCTGCTGAAAGGGAAATGGCAGAAAATCAAGGTAACCTGAAAAATTGCATTAAGCATAATTTTTGTAGTATCATTAAGGCATGTCGGATACTCAGTCCTGGGAAGAAAAATACCGCAAGTGCAACGAGGAATACGAAAAAGCCGTCCTCTACCTGAAAAAAGCGGTGATGGTGCAGAAACAGAATTTCACCGGCATGGTGGCGCTGTTGTCGGACATGCTTTCCATGGTGAACAAGGAACTCGGCAGCCACGTCAAATCCGTGGCCGAATACGCAAAAAGCCTTTCGTTCCTCCTGAAGCTGGAAAAGGACCAGCGCGAACTGGTGTACTATGCATCCCTGCTCCACGATATCGGTCTTTTATCCGCGCCGAAAGACGTATACGCCTACAATCCCCTTTCCGACTCCCCTCCCCCCGAAGGGTACCTTGGACATCCAGGAGCCGGAGAAAATCTGATAAAGTCCATACCCACCCTTGCCAGAGTGGCCGCGGTGGTACGGTCTCACCATGAACACTGGGACGGTACGGGTTTCCCGGACAAACTTGAAGGCGGTGCGATTCCTCTGGAAGCGCGGATTATCGCGGTTGCCAACACCTTCGACTGGCTCACCCGTTTCGGACACATGTCCCCCAGAGAGTCCCTTGCGGCAATTAAGGAACACAGCGAAACCATGTTCGACCCGGTTGTAGCTGAAGCATTTTACGGCCTTATGGACCAGCGCCTGAAAGAGCAGGAGACCGGCATAAAAAAAGTGAGCGTCAGTGAACTGAGGGTCGGCTACATTCTGAACGATGATCTGCTTCTGTCAAACGGCATGCTGCTGTTTCCGTCGGGTACGTACCTGAACCACGAGGCAATCGAGCGGATAAAGAAATTCCATGACCAGCTCGCTGTGGCTTCGCACATAAGGGTGCATCAGTGAACCTTACCGAGTGGGAGATACACCACCAGCTTGAGAAACTTTACGAGTCCTGCAGAACCCGTCCATTGAAAAAGAAGGACAAGTATATCATTTTCTCGGACCTGCATATCGGTAACCGCACGTCACGGGACGATTTCAACAACAACGGAGAAATGATCACCAGGGTTCTGGCCGAATATTACCTGCCCAATGGTTACACCCTCATCCTGAACGGCGACATTGAGGAACTGCAGAAGTTTTCCTGCGGCCTTGTGTACGAGCGCTGGCATGACTTCTTCGAGGTCGTCACGGCCTTTAAAAAGAAAAAACGGCTGATCAAGCTCATCGGCAATCACGATCTGGAACTCCAGGTTCTGCAAAAAACAGGGATAAACGAAGAACTCATAGAAGGCCTGCGGTTTTCGTGGAACAGTCATACCATATTCATGGTCCACGGCCATCAGGCGAGCGGCCTGTTTACCAAATACAACTGGTTCGTAGGGGGCATCCTGAAATACCTGGCCTATCCGCTCCACATAAAAAACCGTTCAGCCGCCCATGACAGCAAACGGAAATACATGGTCGAACGCCGCATTTACGAATTTTCCGCCCAGAAAGGTATTTTATCCATCATCGGCCACACCCACCGCCCCCTGTTCGAGTCCCACTCAAAAAGGGATTCTCTCCGCTTCAGTATAGAAATCCTGCTGCAGGATTATCCCGGCATGTCAAAGAAAGAAAAGGCCGAGGCCCGGATATCCATCGGACGGCTCCGGGACGAGCTGGTCAATCTATCAAAAAAAGAACGGAAAGGCTTCAAAACCCCCAGCTTTTACAACGAGAACATCCTCCTTCCCTGTCTGTTCAATTCCGGCTGCGTCATCGGGAAACGGGGGATGACCGGTATTGAACTTACCGGAGAACACATTTCCCTGGTCCACTGGTTCGACCGGAGCAAGAGGATCAAGAAATACTGGGAGAAAGGGCCGGTTTACGCTCACCCGGACAGCAATATCCGTAAACGTATTATCAACAAAGACAAACTGGAGTATATTTTCAACCGCATCACGCTGTTGAGTCCCGGCAGCACATCAACGCCATAAAGGACCCATCCCATGGATATGAAAAACCACGAAGACACCTTTCCCGCGACTGTTCTTACAAAAGTCATCATGACAGCAAACCGCAGCTTTGACGAAAACCGGGAAATGATCCGCGGCATTGCGGAGGGATTCAGTTTGAATCCCGGCAGCTGGGACTGCAAGATGAGCGGAAAAGGCCGTTACATGAGTATCAACTTCTTTGCCGACATACCGTCACGGGAACGCCTGTACGAACTGTACAGCGCCATTCAGAATCTGGAAGACGTCAAATATATTTTATGAAGAGGTACGGACCGCCGGAGAATCGAGGAGGAGCAGCCGCGCCTCCTGATGAGTGCAGTCGCCGTATGCCTCAGCCGCCGCAAGGAATCGCTCAGCCTGATAACGGGGAAGCTTACTGACGATATGGGCGACAGGTTTGGGGGTGGTAAGCCACCGGGGCACTTTCGAAAAAAAGCAGTCTGCGTAGCAGACAAGACGTTCTTCCGCCGTTTCCGGCATATAGGTACCCGGAGGAAGGTCGATGTGTTCCCGCTGGATATCCTCCCGGGAAAGCCCCATCCACAGGTGCCGCTCGGCAAAACGGGCTAATTGTTCAAACCCCTTGCTTCGGAGGTAGTCGCCGCCAAGCACTCCGTGGTAAAAATACGGCTCTGCACCGGTTCCCCCGCACTCAGGACAATCGGTGAATATCATGCCGATGTCGTGGAGCATGGCCCCCCTGTACACAAGACCGCGGTCGATGGACGGGTCGTCCATCCTGTTTGCAATATCAAGGGCCTTTCGGGCGACAGACTCGCTGTGGCAGACAAGAAAATACCGGGCAATACTGCCCGCCGGGTAGAGTTCTTTTATGACAGCATAAACGTCTATGTCGTTCATATTCATGTACCGGACTGCTCCCCGCTTATGTTACACCAGGTTTTTTTAGAATATACTCTTCCACGGCCCAGGCAACGCCGTCTTCCTCGTTTGTGAGGGGAGTGACCGCGTCGGCAGCAGATCTGAGCTCTTCACGGCCGTTGTTCATGGCGATACCCAGGCCCGCCCATTGTATCATACCGTAATCATTCATTGAATCGCCTATGGCCATTACCTCCCTTGAACTCAGCCCTGCCAGACGGGCAATGTGGGCCAGAGCCGTTCCCTTGTCGGCGCCGCCGGGCAGCACCTCCAGGAAATACGGCTTGGAGGTAAACATGGTGCAGGTTTCCCCAACGGCGGCCTTCAAAGCCGTATGGACCTTCACCATAAGCTCCGGTTCGCCGGGGATCACGAATTTGGTCCGGCCGGAAAGATGGCGCTCAAAATCGGCATCAATCTCGAGTGCCTGTCCGGTAAGGGAACAGTCCAGGTCCGTGTAAGGACTGGCCCCCGAGCTGTAAATGATTCCGTGGCCGTAATACTGCATGGTGAGCCCGAAAGCGGCCACTATCTCATACACCCGGGCAGCCGCGCCGGCATCCACGGCTTTCCGGAAAACGGGTTCACCATGTTCAGTATCAAAAACTTCCGATCCGTTACTGGCAATCATGAATCCGGGACGGCCGAACATGGAAAGCTCCCGTGCATACGGTTCCATGGAAAAAAGGGTCCGGCCCGAAGCCAGGACCACCTCCACGCCTGACTGCCGGGCGCGGGAAATGGCTTTTTTGTTGGCAGATGAAATCCGCAGATCATGGGTGAGGAGGGTATCGTCGAGATCGACAGCCAACAGCTTGATCATGGTATACATCCTTGCCGCGTCTGTCCGTCATGGCAGTACAGTACCGGCGCCCGTCAAGGTAGCAAAAACAAGGGGTCTTTGTCACGCGATGCGCCCGCCGAAACCCGGCCGCAGTAAAGAAAATCCTGGCTTGAACGGGAGTTCTTGACCAAGCGGGGTTGACTGCACTATGATGAACTCAGTCATTTTCTTCGAGGGAGGGACATATAAGTCCCGACCGGCGGTAACAGTCCGCAATCCCGGGCCGGCAGCATGCGCTGGCAACCGGGGGGATCCGGTGGAATTCCGGAGCCGACAGTGAAAGTCTGGATGGGAGAAGGAAATAGAAGGAGATACCCCGGCAGGCCTTCAGTGCCTCACCCGGGATATTGCGGAAACAGAATAGCAGGATGTATGGTCCGGCACAGTTTTTCCGGATGCAGATCCGGTGCCGACCAAAACCCGCGTAAGCATTTCTGCTCCGCTTCCCCTTGCATATATCCCTCTCCGTCACCTCTCAACACCGGTATCCTCAAGGAAAATGTCAGACTATTTTATCAAGCGAGGAACACCATGAATCAAAAAACAACGCAACGCACATTTACCTGGGTCCTGGCCTTTCTGGCCGTCGCCGTCGTCCTGCTTTTTCCCTCCTGCGAAAAAGACAACGGGGTAAGCTCCATCGGCGTCTTTGTGCCGGGTGTAGTGGCCGGCAGCCCCACTTACGAAATGCTGGTCCAGGGAGTTACCCGGGCTGTTGAGGAACACAAGGGTATTGACCTGCAGGTGATCGAAGGGGGATTCAACCAGGGGGAATGGAAAAACAAAATTCAGGCCCTCGCCTCTTCCGGCGAGTTCAATCTGATCATCACCAGCAATCCGGCCATGCCCCAGATCTGCGCGGAAGTGGCCGGGGCGGTTCCGACCCAGCGCTTTCTGGTCCTTGACGGATTCCTGAAAGACAATCCGAACATCTACACCTTCCGGTTTAACCAGATGGAGCAGGCCTACCTTGCAGGGTACTGCGCGGGTCTGATCAGTTCAAGCTCCATGCCAAAAGCCAAACAGACCCTCCGCGCGGGACTGATAGCCGGCCAGGAGTATCCCGACATGAACCAGGCAATTCGGCCGGGTTTTGAGTTCGGATTTCTTGACGGACTGGGAAAAGAACGCAAAGCAGAAGCAATGAATGTGGACTTCCGGATTGTAGGCAACTGGTATGACCCGGGGAAAGGCGCCGACCTTGCTTCTGCCATCTATGACGGCGGAGCCGATGTGATCCTCACCATTGCCGGAGGAGCAAACATGGGAGTGGTAGCCGCGGCAAAAGAAAAAGGCGGTTATGTCCTCTGGTTCGATTCGGCAGGTTACGACATTGCCCCGGGAGTCGTTGTCGGCAGCAGCTACATTGCGGTGGACAGGGCCGCCTATGAAAAAACAAAAGCGGCAATCGCAGGAACCCTTCCTTTCGGCACTGCGGAAACCGGCAGCATCAAGGATGAGTGGGTGAGCTTCCTTACCGACGAGCCCGGTTTCCTGGATTATGTGACGCCGGAAATCGTTGATAAAATGCTGATCAAACTTGAAGAGTTCCGCAGCGGCAATATCGAGATGCCCATGCCTGTCATCCGCTGAAAACAGGGCCCCTTCAGCAGCATGGATACTCCCCTGGCAGTAATGCACGACATTTCCTACACCTACCCCGACAGCGAGCAGCCGGCCCTGTCCGGCGCGTCAATTGAACTGCGGGCCGGGGAGGTCCATTGCCTTGTCGGAGAAAACGGGTCCGGAAAATCCACCCTCATGCATATTCTCTCTGGCTACATTAAAGGCGGAGTGGAGGGAACCATTGCCACCGGGAATGCCTACATCCGGATGGTCCATCAGCACCCCCTCATCGCCGGAGACCTCAGCGTGTGGGAGCACCTGGCGGCAGGCCATCCGCGGTATGCCAGAAAACCGTTTCTAACACCCGCCGTCCGG
>JAFGQL010000104.1 GCA_016935695.1 Spirochaetales bacterium | reverse complement strand
TATCGACAAAAGTCAACGCCAATATCGGCACCTCAGGGCTTGAAGGAAACATCCAGGGTGAACTGGAAAAACTCATGACCGCGGTAGAAGCCGGTGCCGACGCAGTGATGGACTTGTCCACCGGAGGCGATCTTGACGCAATCCGCACCCGCATACTTGCAGCCGCCGCGGTACCTGTCGGGACAGTCCCGGTATACTCTCTGATGGCCAGTAATGAGATGAGCACCGGTGCAGTCCTTGCGGAGATCGAGAAGCAGGCAGCCCAGGGGGTGGATTTCTTTACCATTCATGCAGGGGTTACCAGACGCTCCCTGTCCTACTTCACCCCCGGATCAAGGACCGCCGGGGTCGTCAGCCGCGGCGGATCGTTTCTGAGCCGATATATCCGGGAAACGGGAAAGGAAAACCCGTTTTACGAGGCTTTTGACGAGATACTGGCCGTCTGCAGGGAGTACCGGGTGACGGTAAGCCTGGGTGACGGTCTTCGTCCCGGGGCCTGCGCCGATGCAGGGGACGGGGCCCAGATAGCTGAAATTCTGGAACTCAGGGACCTGACGGAACGCTGCCGTACCGCCGGTGTCCAGGTGATCATAGAAGGCCCCGGTCATGTTCCCCTGGACCAGATCGACCTGCACATCCGGCTTATGAAACACCTGTGCCGGAACGCGCCGGTATACGTGCTCGGCCCTCTTACCATAGACACTGCCTGCGGCCACGACCACATCACCGGTGCCATTGGTGGAGCCATTGCCGCATTCAACGGCGCGGATTTCCTGTGTTACGTAACCCCTGCGGAACATTTGTGTCTGCCTGGCAGGGAAGATGTCCGAACCGGGGTAATCGCCTCATTGATCGCGGCCCGCTCCGGCGACCTTGCCAACGGTACCGGAAGTATCCGTGCCGGAAATGACGCCATATCCCGTGAAAGAAGAAACCTGAACTGGGAGGGGGTTTTCGCCCATGCCCTTGACCCGCAACTCGCACGAAGCCGCAGGGAAGCGTCTCTGGAAGAAGGCGGAGAAACCGGGGAATGCACCATGTGCGGCAGGTTCTGCGCCCTTAAAAACGGCTGATACGCCATGAGCCGACTCCTGACCATCGCAGCCTCCGACTCAAGCTCGGGGGCCGGCATACAACAGGACCTCCGGGTTTTTGAATCCCTGGGCCTGGCAGGCTTCACGGCCCTCACCGGCATTACCGTTCAAAATGAAGGAGGAGTGGCCCGTATCGAAGCAGCAGCACCGGATCTGCTCATGGACCAGATCCGGGCAGCAGGCCCGGTAGACGGGGTAAAATTAGGAGCGCTCTGCTCTGTTGATCAGATTGGACCCCTGAGTGAGGTCCTTGAGAAGCTCAAGGTGCCGATAGTTGCCGATCCGGTGTTTGCTCCCACCTCGGGAAAAACCTTTCTGGATGATGAAGGTATTCAACGCTACAAAGAACTGATTCTTCCAGTGGTTACGGTGGTGACACCGAACATACCCGAGGCCCGGCTTCTGGGACTGCCGGATTCCGGGTACAGCACTGCGGTGTATATCACCGGGGGCCACGGAAAGGATATCCGCTACCTTACCGAAACCCTCATTACCGCCGAAGAAGTACAGGAAATCCGCATAAAGCGCCGGAGCTTCGCCTACAGTCACGGAACCGGCTGTGCCTTTTCCGCGGCCCTCCTGTGTTATCTGACAGCGGGAGTACCCCTTGCCGCTGCGTGTAAAAAGGCATCCCGGTTTACCCGGAACCTGTACCGGAGGATCAACTCATCCGGTCACCGCTGAGGAGGAACCCTCCGGCCGCGGCGGCCGGCAGTTTCGGCGGCAGTCATCCGGGTTCCGGCGCCCTCCCTAAAAACCGAGGGCCTTCAACGCTTCCCTGTTGCCTGGAAAATGAGGATCGGCTGTTCCGGTTGCGTACATTTCCTCAATACGGTCCCGGTAATGCTCCCGCACCTTGTGGCGTACCAGCTTCATGGTGGAATTGACCAGTCCGTGATCTTCGCTGAACGCTTCGGGAATGATGACAAAAGACGAGGGCCGCCATTGGGAAGGGATGTCCGCGTAATCCGGATGAGTATGAAACACGCAGAGGTCCTTCCGGACCAGATCAATGACCGTATCCGGATCGCCGGGGCCATGGTCCAGGTCCTGTTTCAGCCGTTCGGTGTCCAGGGTGACCAGCACCCCGGTAAATTTGCTCTGCTCGTTGTAAGCCATGACCTGATGGACGTAGCGGGAGGTGTTGATGATGGCCTCCTCGATGGTTTCCGGACTGTACTTCTCCCCGTCGGCTGCGATCAGGAGGGCCTTTTCCCGGCCGGTGACGACCAGGAACCCGTCACTGTCAATGTACCCCAGATCGCCGGACCACAGCCATCCGACTTTCAGCACCTCGGCGGTGGCCTCTTCGTTTTTATAGTAGCCTTTCATGACCGAATCGCCCCGGGTGACGATCTGACCGACCTCCCCTGGAGTACATGCAGCATCCTCATCTTTCATGATCCGGACATCCAGCGAGGGAATGATGGCCCCCGAAGTACCGAACTTGTGCTTTTTGGGCGCATTGGTACAGATGATCGGCGCGTTTTCCGTAAGACCGTAGCCCTGGTAAATAGGCACACCGATGGCGTTGAAAAACTCCTGCTGTTTTATTTCCAGAAGGGCGCCGCCGCCGATGCAGAATTTGATGTCCCTGCCGAAAACTGCCCGGAGTTTCGGAAAAATCAATATATTGGCAATGAACCAGGGGAAAAAGGAGGCAAAACGGACACCTAAGGGCGGTTTTGTAAAACCGTCACCTGCCCGTGCGATTCCCGCTGCAAGGCCTTTCTGGAATATGCGGCTAATAAACGGGCCCTTTGCAGAAATTCCCTGAACCATCTTTTTCATGAAGTTTCCCGAAAGGGCTGGAACCGTGAGCAGGAAATCGGGGTTCACTTCCAGAAGGTTCTTCGGCAGGTTCCGCAGGGCACCCATGGGACCGCCACGGGCGTCCACGAAATACATGGTAAGGCCCCGGTACAAGAAGATGTACAGGCCGACCGTATGGGCGAAAGAATGATCGAGGGGGAGCATTATCAGGCTCTTCCATCCCCGCTCAACAGTCACCAACTCCGCCGCGGCATGGGCGTTGTCCCAGTAATTCAGGTGGGTAAGCATGATACCTTTGGGATTCCCTGTGGTACCGGAGGTGTAGGAAATAGTCACCGTATCATCTTCGTGAATACCCGCTTCAATCTGCTCAAGCGCCTCAACCACCGAAGTACCTTCAATCTCCGTGTTATTGGCAATATCATCCTGGCCTTCGGTGACCAGCTCTTCAAAATACAGGACTTCCTGAATACCATGGGCCCGGGAAGCCATGATGTCCATTTCCGTGTTCCGTCCGGAAATACATATCACCGCCGGCCGGCTTGTAAGCTGACTGTAGACCTGATCGAGTTTTTCGAAATTGTTCTGGGACACAAGAACGGCCGCGGCCTCGGAATGAACCAGTCTGAACAGGATCTCTTCTGGTAACAGCTTTGTGGAAAGAGGCACCGAGACACAACCGGCCTTGAGTACCCCGAACTCGCCGATGACCCATGCTGAGCGGCCTTCGCTTAACAGGGCGATATGCCGGCCCCGGCAGAGGCCGCGTTTCACCAAGGCCGCAGCAAAGGCATCAGACAGTCGGTCGGTATCCCGGAAACTGACAGTCTCATAGGCCTGGCCGGTTTTCTCTCCCAAATAAGGCTCGTTGCCAAAAGCAGCCGCCCCTTCATGAAGCAGCCGGATAACAGTACGCACGGTTCACCTTCCTCTTAATCGGTACATTCCCGATTTCTTGTGTTCATTGGATATTGAGTCCGTGAAAATACTAAAAGCTGCAGGTGCCGCTGTCAAGGAAAGGGGCAAAGAAAAGCCTTGTACGGCGTAGCGGCCCCGTGGCACAATAAGGAAAATGATCCACCTGTATTTCCTGCTATATTGCATATCCCTGTTAAGCGGCGTCCTGTGGCTGGTGATATTGTTCATGCAAAGGGCAAACACCCCGTCAGAAATTCTGGACGCCTACCTGGGTTTTTTTCTTTCATTCACCGGGCTCATTACAGGCATGTCGGTAATCGTCTATGCCCTTATAAACATTGGCTACTCAGTACAGCTGTTGGTACTCATCTCTGTTGTGGTCCTTGCCATCAGCTCGATCATGGTATTTGCCCTTGAACGCTATACCTTTTCCAAACTGAACAAGAGACCCGCAGCAGCAGAACGCGTCCTGTACCTTGCCCCCCTGTGCTTCCTCCCGATAACGACGGCATTCGCGCTGACAGCCTATGCCCACCGGATTTTTCTCGCCGCAGTGGTGGTTCATCTCCTTTTAATCTATGCCGTCATTATTCATACATCCGTCGTCTCCTACCGCTATGAGTGTCTGCCGAAATCCTTACGGTGTCAGGAAATCCTGGAAGGAATCATCTGTTTTGCCATTGTCGCAGCCGAATTCCTTTTCAACAGGGATTTCATTCTGAATACCGGCCTGTTTGCGAGTCTTCCCCTCGCCTATCTTTTCATCAATATCCGGCTTTTCCTGACCAGGGAGCAGCGTTTCGTATTCTTTTCCGGAAAAATCCACGAGACCAATCGCCTTGAGAGCGCAGGATTGACGAAAAAGGAGCTGGAAATTGCGGAACTGGTCAGGAAAGGGTACTCAAACAAGGAAATAGCCTTCGAGCTGAATATTTCTCCCCACACGGTAAAAAACCATATCTACAACCTGTTTCAGAAGGTCCACGCGACGAGCAGGATAGATTTTCTACAGAAAACAGGACAAATTTCCCAGACATAAACTGCCCGTATAGGAACACCTTCTCATGTGCAGATACTCACACTGGACCTATCATGTGGGATATCAATGTACGGAGGAATTATCATGAATCAGCAGACAAGAGAAAGAATGGAATTCGTCGCAAAAGGAACGGTCATTCATACCCTCACCTATCTCCTGTTCGGACTCATCGCATCGAAAGTATTCGATTACAGAAGCATCTGGGACACCGGCATCATGGCAACAGTGTACCGGTCCTTCGACCACCCGCTTGTCATGGCGGGACCGCTTTTACAGGTATTCAGGGGAATGATCTACGGGCTTGTTCTGCTGCCCTTCAGGGACCGCATCATGGAAATGAGGGAGGGCTGGCTGGCCATGTGGGGTCTGTTCTGGGGCATTGGAATCTTCGGCACATTCGCGGCCCCTCCCGGATCATACGAAGGACTCATTTACACGAATTACAGCTTATTCATCCACACGGTCGGTACCTTCGAAGTGTATGGACAGTCCCTTGCCCTGGCTCTTTGCTGGTATTTCTGGGAAAAGAACAGGAAAGAAGGAAACATGTTCTCACGGGTGCTTTTGAGCATCCTCGCGGGTCTGGTCAGTTTCCTCGTATTCCTGTCTGTCCACATCCCCGTCGCCGCCCTTTCCGGTGCCGGCACAGGTGCAGGAGCTGCTGCCGACCCGTCGCTGATTCCGGTCTATGTCGGCCTGGGCGCCTCTGTGGTGGCAGTGATAGTCACCCAGTTCCTGCTCCTCAAGCCCGGCGCGCAACAGATGCGTAAATTCATACAGTACGCGGGAATCTTCGGCGGGGCGTTCCTTGTTCCTATCGCCCTCGCGGTCATCGTCTCGGGTCAGGCCGGCGCACTCGTTCTGGAAATTCCCACAGCACTCATAGCGGGCTTGATTCTGGGAGCGGTCCATATGCAGCTGCGAAAAAAGAAAGGTGTGTAAACATTAGAGCAAACCCGGAAAAGCCGGACTGTCCGTCCGGCCGCCGGCTTTACCTGCCCTGAAGACATTCCTTCCGCCACAGACAGTCCATCTGATCACATTCCCCGTTCAACGCGGTCATGAAACAGGGAAAGTTCCCTTCGGCGGTCTGAATACTCCTGATAAGGTCAACTTTTTTCATTTTTCCCGGGACAACCCCCGCCGCCTTTGCTTTTTCCTTTATTTGGTCCATTGTCATGATGTTTCTCCCTTGATTTTGGCAATAGATTACATTCCCGGAATGAATTTTCGATAAAAAACCCCGGATTTGCAAATAATAAATTTGCGTAGTCCTGTCTGATTTCACTATGCTTATTTACTGACGAAAAGAGTAAGGATAGCAGCATGAAACTGAATACAAAACTGATCGCCCTGAACCTCGTGGCGCCCATGATACTGGTCATCCTCATCATGGTGGCCCTGCAGGTACAGGACAGAAAGGAAGCGGACCTGCGCGCCCGGCAGGAACTTGTGTACCAGCTGCGGTATGTTACCGCCGTTCTGGAACAGCAGCTGGTGGAAAAGGAACAGTACCTCCAGGACCAGGCCCGGCTGGGGACAACAGTGGAACTCGCGGATTACGCCCTGAACTCCAATAACCGTGGAGACTGGGAAGCAATTCCCGCATTTACTGAATGGCGGAAGGAATTCGCCGGCGGAGAAACGGTGGAGGACGATGTGATCCGGACCTATGTCGCCTACAGGGGATTCAGGCCGGCCCTGGGAAAACAATGGATTGACACACCCGCGTCGTATAACGCGGAAACCCGTCCGTGGTTTACCGCGACGGTGGAGGCCAACGGGTTTTCCATCACCAGTCCCTATATGTCAGCCGATCTCTCCGACCGGCGGATGAGCCTGTCCATGGGTTATCCTGTATACAGAAAAGGCATCCTGGAAGGCGGTCCGGCAGACATCATCGGTGTGGTCGGCATAGATATCTCAGCTGTGGACATCCGGGAAGCAGCAATCAAACTCGAAAAGGAACTGCAGATTGTCATCGGACTGTATGACACCACCGGCGCGGTGCTGTACGACGGCGATTACGAGGCCCTGTTAGAAGCGGGAATCCTGAAAAAAGACGAGAGCCGGGTGACCACCTTCGTGGATTTTGTCACTGAATCGGATCCATCGTCAAAAAAAGAGGATATTGAAGGCCTCTTTGAACAGATGAAATCCGGCGAGGACTCCTTTATGACCACATTCGGCGGGGAAACCATCGTGGTCGCCCATACACCCCTTGCCGGCGGGCAGTGGGTCCTGAACATCTCCCAGCCCTTCGCTCTCAAGGGAGAGGCCATGATCAGGCGGGCCCGCAGGGCAAATATTTCCTTAAGCCTCATGCTGCTGCTTGTACTGAGCGCCGGCACCGTCTTTGTGCGTTTTGCCATGATCAGGCATATTGTGGGCACGGGAAAAGCCCTGGCTACCATATCCCAAGGAGACGCCGACCTGACTGTGTCCATTCCGGTACGGACATCCGACGAGATAGGAGACCTGAACAAAAGCTTCAATGCCTTTGTCGGCCGGATGCGGGAGTGGATTTCCCAGATAAAGGATGTGATCGGGCAATCGGGTGATGTGAGCGTGAATGTCTCCCAGGCAACCGAGGAAACAACCTCGGCCATTGAGGAAATCAACGCCATACTCAAATCTGTGGGAACGGAAGCGGAAATGCTCGACCAGAATATCGCCCAGTCGGTGGCCTCCATTGAACAGATGGACGCGGGTATCGAAGCCATCAACGCCCAGATTAACGATCAAGCGGCGATGGTGGAAGAATCAACAGCAGCAATAACCCAGATGATAACCTCGTTAGGCAGCGTCGGTACCATTACCCGTACAAAGCAGCAGGCGACAAAGGACCTTATCACAAAAGCCGATGCAGGCAGGAACCAGATAGAAGACACGGCTACAGTGTTCCAGAAAGTTGTGGGCTACATTGATTCCATTCAGGAGATGGTCAATGCCATCAACGCAATCGCCACACAGACAAACCTCCTGTCGATGAACGCCGCGATAGAAGCGGCACATGCCGGGGATGCAGGCAGGGGATTTGCCGTTGTCGCCGAGGAAATCAGGAAGCTGGCAGAAACCGCCGCGGAAAGCTCATCGAGCATCACGGCCCTGATCGCCAACATCACCGAGACGGTCTCACGGACAGAAGACAGTGTCCATAAAACCGCCTCTGTATTCGATGAAATAAACACGGAAATCGCAGACACCGTCAACGCCTTTGCGGAAATAGACCAGTCAATTCGGGAACTGAACACAGGCGGCGAGCAGGTTCTCAAGGCATCACAGCAGATCAACACGGTTACCGCGAATATACGGACAGGCTCAACGGAAATCAGGGAAGGAACCAGGGTCATCCTGGGCT
>JAFGQL010000103.1 GCA_016935695.1 Spirochaetales bacterium | reverse complement strand
TAAAAAGACAGGTCTCTTGTTCTGTCTTGCGCTGATTGCGGTTTTCTTCATCGGTGCATGCGACGGGCTCCTTGAAACCCCGGTACCGGAAGAAACACCGGTACCAACTGCGTCGCCAACTGCAACACCGACCGCGTCACCGACCGCGTCACCGACCGCAACACCGACCGCAACACCGACCGCAACACCGACTGCTCCAGGGGCTCCGACTGACCTTGAGGCTGACGCCATTACCGGTGCAACAATCAAACTGACATGGACAGATACTGCGGATAATGAGGAAGGGTTTTCCCTCCAACGGGCCGGCGACGAGGCTTTTACTACCCTTGTAGAGTCATTCAACATAGCTGCAGACGCGGTTTCTTATCTGGATAAGGATCTGCCTGCGGGAAGATACTACTACCGCATTTCTTCTTATGCTTCATCGGTTTCGTCATCCTGGTCGAATACCGCGAGTGAAGAAATCGCGGCTGGACCCACCCCGACGGTTGAGCCGACGCCAACCCCGACGACAGAACCGACACCTACCCCGACAATAGAGCCGACCCCCACCCCGACCCCATCTGCTCCCGATTATACATTTAACATCGATGTGAAAAGCCATGATTGGGGTGCCCCCGGCAACCGGTCAATAGCCTATGCCTGCTGGATAGAAGATGAATTCGGAACGACTATTCAGCCGCTGCGGATTACCAATTTCCATCATGGACAATCCGGCTGCGGTCTGCCTATGTGGAAAGGGAGCGCACTTCTTATCGACAACAGTTACGATACGGGCGCAAAATTCGATCTTGATTATACGGGTGATGACGCAGCTGAAATTGACGCGGTTACCTCGGCCACGGTGGACGGAGATTTTACCATTTCACGGGCCCCCTATTTTGATCCTTCTTCGATAAAAAAGTTCTATATTTGCTTTGAAGTTGACAGGTCTTTTAACAGCAATACCTACTTCTCAAAAGACAGGCCGGCTATTCTCTATAAATCAACTCTTATCGATCTGGAAAATCTGGAGACCGAATACACCTTGGCTCCGGTTGGCTGGATGTGTAATGGGAGTGTAGGCACGACTGCTTCATGGGATCAATCTCCCGCGCTGAGCGAATTCCCTGCAGCCATTTTGTCAACGTATTTCGGCGATGTCGACGGTGATCCTACTGATGAAGTCGAAGTTGCCGACGCGGCTTATGTATGGGTACCTGAGCCGATTTACGTGGAAGACGTTGGCGGCAATTCCAGTTATTACAATATGATAACAGAAATCAAGGTTTTTATTGACGTAAATTAAGCCAAAAACTCGGCCGCCTGTTAAACGGCGGCCGGGGTCTTTTTCTTGACCTTTGTACATCATTGGAATTTCTGATACCATACATCTTACACGAAACCATCTTAAAGAAATTACCGAGAATAAGATTATGGCAAAACAGGTCTACGACGAGAGTAAGGTTAAAACGCTTAGTTCCCTTGAGCACATACGGCTGCGGTCCGGAATGTATATCGGCCGTCTTGGCGACGGGTCTAATATTGACGACGGAATTTACGTATTGTTGAAAGAGGTTGTCGACAACAGTGTGGACGAGTTCATTATGGGATACGGCAGGAAGATTGTTGTATCCGTGGAGGACAAGCGGGTCAAGGTGAGGGATTTCGGCCGCGGTATTCCCCTGGGCAAGGTGATTGAGTGTGTATCGGTCATTAACACCGGGGCAAAGTACAACGACGAGGTCTTTCAGTTCAGCGTGGGCTTGAATGGTGTGGGGACAAAGGCGGTAAACGCTTTATCCGGTTTCTTCCGGGTTGTTTCCATCCGGGAAGGCAGCTTCAAGGAAGCTGTGTTTGAAAAAGGCAAGCTCATCAAGGAAAAGCAGGGTAAGGCTCCCAAGGAAACAGACGGAACCTATATTGAGTTCGAGGCTGATGATGAAATTTTCGGAGACTATGCGTATAACGAAGAATACATAGAACAGCGTATGTGGAACTACGCGTATCTCAATACCGGCCTTACCATTCAGTACAACAAACAGAGTTTTTCTTCCAAACGCGGGTTGTATGATCTCTTATCCGATGAAGTGGGAGATGAAACTGCTTACGACATTTGCTACCACAAGGGTGATCATCTTGAGTTTTCCTTTACCCATACAGTCAATTACGGTGAAACTTATTTTTCCTTTGTGAACGGTCAGTTTACGTCTGACGGGGGTACTCATTTGAGCGCCTTCCGGGAAGGAATCCTGAAAGGGGTGAACGAGTTTTACAAGAAGAATTATTCCGGTGTGGATGTCAGGGAGGGGATTGCCGGAGCCATTGCCATCAAGCTGCAGAATCCGGTATTTGAAAGCCAGACGAAAAACAAACTGGGGAATACCGAAATTCGCAGCTGGATCGTCAATGAAGTGAAGTCCGGCGTTGTTGATTTCCTCCATAAAAACAATACAGCGTCAAAAAAGCTGGAAGACCGTATCGTTTCCAACGAGAAACTCAGGAAGGAACTGAATGTTGTTAAGAAGGAAGCCAAGGAAGCGGCAAAGAAGATCGCCCTTAAAATCCCGAATCTGAAGGACTGCAAGTATCATCTTGGAGACAAGCACGGCGAGGAATCGATGATTTTCATTACCGAGGGCCAGTCGGCGGCAGGTTCCATGGTTTCAAGCCGTGATGTATACACCCAGGCCATTTTCAGTCTGCGCGGCAAGCCCCAGAACATGTACGCGAAAAAACAGGCGACGATTTACAAGAACGAGGAGCTGTACAACCTGATGATGGCCCTGGGAATAGAGAACGAGATTGAAGGGCTTCGTTACAGTAAAATAATTATTGCCACCGATGCCGACTTTGACGGCTTTCACATCCGCAACCTTCTGATGACCTTTTTCTTGAGCTTTTTCGAGGAGCTGATCGTTTCCGAACGGGTGTATATCCTGGAAACGCCGTTGTTCCGGGTGCGTAATAAAAAGGAAACCGTGTACTGTTACAGCGAAAAAGAGCGGGACGCGGCAGTGGAAAAACTCGCCGGGCCTGAGGTAACGCGCTTTAAGGGGCTTGGAGAGATCAGTCCAAAGGAGTTCGGGCAGTTTATAGCCGGGGATATGCGGATTGTCAAGGTAAACCTCAAGACCATCAAGGACATCAAGGATACCCTGGAGTTTTACATGGGTAAAAACACCCCCGAGCGGCGGGACTTTATTATGGAGAACCTGATATAAATGGCATATGTACAAAAACTCTTCAATACCAATTTTCTGGAATACGCGTCCTATGTCATCAAGGACAGGGCGATCCCCCATATCAATGACGGGCTCAAGCCGGTCCAGCGCCGTATCCTTCATACCCTGATTGAAAAAGACGACGGCAAGTTTCACAAGGTTGCCAATATTGTCGGTCATACCATGCAGTACCATCCCCACGGAGACGCCTCCATTTATTCAGCCCTTGTTGTATTGGCGAACAAGGACCTGTTCATTGACCGGCAAGGTAATTTCGGCAACATTTACACCGGGGATGAGGCATCGGCCGCTAGGTATATTGAATGCCGTATTCTGCCCCTGGCCAAAAAACTTTTGTACAATCCTGAAATCACCGAGTTCGAGCCCTCTTATGATGGCAGGAACAAGGAGCCGGTTACCTTTCCCGCCAAAGTGCCTCTTGTACTGGTCCTGGGGGCAGAAGGCATTGCGGTCGGTATGTCTACCAAGATTCTGCCCCATAACTTCATTGAGGTGATGGAAGCCGTCAAAGCAAGGCTTTTAGGAAAAACTTGTGTCCTGTATCCGGATTTCCCCACCGCCGGGATCGTGGATGTATCCGGATATGACGAGGGAATGGGAAAGGTCCTGGTGCGGGCAAAGCTCGATACCTCCGACGAAAAACGTATAGTGATCCGGGAGCTTCCTTTCGGCGCCACAACCGAGTCCCTGATCAATTCAATCGAGGCGGCTGGTCGGTCAAACAAACTCAAGATAGCAGGGATCAGCGACTTTACCACCGACACGGTTGAGATAGAAATCAAACTGGCACGGGGCGTCCACACCCAGGACACCATCGACGCCCTGTACGCATTTACCGACTGTGAAATGTCCATCTCCGTCAACTGTCTGGTCATCAGGGACAACAAACCGGTGCTCATGCGCATACCCGAGATCATTGATTATCACGCCGAACAACTGGTGGCGGTCCTCAAGGCCGAGCTGCGGATAGAGGAGAAAAAACTCAAGGACAGGCTCCACGCCAGGACCCTGGAACAGATTTTCATAGAAGAACGCATATACAAGGACATAGAGAATAAAAAATCCCAGGAAGCGGTCACTCAGGCCGTGTTCGACGGTCTGAAACCCTTTGCTCCCCAGATAAAGCGGGAAGTAACCGAAGAGGATGTTGACCGGCTTTTGAAAATACCTATCCGGCGCATTTCGCTGTATGACATCAACAAGGCCAAGCGGGAAATGGAAGAAATTGAGGCACGGCTGAAGGAAATCCGGGGGCATCTGAAAGCGATTGTGGAATATGCCGTGGGTTTTCTGGATGAGGTGATCCGTGAACAGTCTGCCTCATATCCCCGCAGAACCCAGATCACTTCCTTTGATAAAGTGGATATCCGGGAGGCCGCTCAGCGGAACCTGGATATGCGTTATGACGGCGCTACCGGGTATCTGGGGTACGAGGTCCGATCCGGGAAGGCCCTGTTCCGTGTGTCGACTTACGACCGCATTCTGGTGATCCGGAAGACCGGTGCCTATAGCGTAATTGATGTTCCCGAAAAGTTGTTTGTTGACAAGGGTATGCTATACTGTGGGTTGGCCGACAAGGAAGATCTGGCGAATATCGTGTTCACCCTGTTGTACAGGGAAGACGCCACCGGTTATGTGTACATCAAACGCTGCCAGATAGAGAAATTCATAATGGGCAAGGGGTATACCCTCTGTCCTGAAGGGTGCTCGCCCCTCAGGCTTACGACAGACGAGAACACGGCGTTTCTGGTAAAATACAAACCCAAGCCCCGTGTCCAGATTACCGAAGAGTACGTGGTCGCCGCTGATTATCTGGTAAAAGGAGTCGGCGCGAAAGGTGTGAGGGTGAGTACCCGGGAGTTCGCCTCGGTGTCTACGGCAACGAGGGAGGAGGCCCTTTTGATGCAGGCCGGTGCCGATAAGGGAAAAAAAGCCGGTTCTGCAGTGGAGAAAACGAAAAACGCTTCTGCCAAAAGTAAAAAAAACCGGTAGAAGCGCAAGGACGCATACGGTAGTATAAGCATATGCCGACGAAGTACGACCTGAATTCCATGCTGCGCACTTTTTCATTGCGCACACGGAAAGCCACCCTGAATTTTCCTCAGTTTTCAGCGTTCGTTCAAAAATATGTGGACAAGTTGAACAATGAAGGCACCGCCGTCGACAAGTCCATCGCTTCGCCGGTCATGCTGGGGCACGAGCTTGAATCCCTGGCACAGAAAGGGGGCTGCACCCTCGAGCAGGAAAACGGCAAGATCAGGAATATTCATTATCCGAAATACTACTATTACGAGACCCTCCGGCTCTACGCCGCCCTTGAGCATAACAGTGAAATTCCCTTCCCCTCGGAAAAGCAGGAAAAGATCATCATTCCCACCGAAGCGGTAATTGCCGTTGATGTGAAAAAGGAGTTTTCGGACTGGCTTGATAAGAACGATGAAGGCTATGTGATACGGCTGAACTTTCCCGAAGGCATTGACAGCGTTCTGTGTACCATAAACCTGTTGTCCACCAAGATGCTTGATTATTCTGTACAGAAAATCCGGCAGTATCTGAATACGCATAAAAACGCCGAGTATATGCGCAGTAAGTTGAAGGGAATATTTCCTACGAAAGACAATCACCTGAAAGACCTGATGAACGCGGTGTTGACCCAGAACCGTCAGGCGGTATCATCTCTCTTGAATCCTACGGATTTCACCTTCCAGTTCTGGACCCATCTGGCAACATCTATCCTGCAGGAGTACCGTCAGAAGAACAACATGACACCCATGGAACACAGCTTCTGCCAGGCGGCTTATATGATCGGGTTTTACAATATGTACTACAAGAGCCAGCAGACCCGGGAAAAGGACCGGGAAGCTGCCTTGAAAGGCCTGCGTTACGCTTTTTCCCAGCGTCCTCATTATTTCACCATTAACGATATTTACGCGTTCCGGGATAAAAGCGGAATCCCCATTGCCAAGCGGGTGTCCCTAGACGATATTAATTCATACCTGACCAAGATGACCCAGTATCCCGACAAGATGGATCTGCCGGCTGTCGTACGGCTGAACGCCCCCGGCAACAAGGAATATTTCGTACCCCGGGAGCGGATCATTGTGCTGTTTCTTACCCGTAAACACGACGCCCGCAGACGGTTCCGCCTTGAGTTCATTGAGCACTGGGCGAACCTGCTTAACAGCTACCGGACCCACCCGGCCATGAAGGATGACGACGCCTTCGACGCGGAGATTGCCCAGAAGATCCGTACCGAGGAGCCCCTTTTAAGCGCGCTCCTGCGGTTTGATGTTCTGTATATCGCCAAAGAAACTACCCAGCCCGGGTATGAAGCGGTGAAGGAAACAGAAGAGTGTTTTGACGGTCAGCAGCTCGCGCCGGTTTCGGCAATCCTCCGGCTTGACAGGGAAAAAATACTCCGGGAGGCGAAACTCAAGATCCCCTTCTGGAAGACCATACCGGTCCTGGTGCATCTTGTCATGTTCTTTAAAGGATTTGCCAAGGGAGTGCGGGTCGGGGCCGATGACCTGAAGCGCCAGGCCGCCTATGAAAAGACCAACAAGCAGATCTCCGCGGGCGACGCGCCGTCGAAGGAAATCAACGCCTTTGAGCGGCCCGGATCGCCGTCATCCGCCGCCGGGACACGCAAGACTGCCAAGGCTGAGCTGATATCCTACCGTTCAGCCCTCACAGCCCTCAAAGAGCGTATTACCGGGAACGACATTCCCATTGATGTGAACCTCGATTCCCTCGAGGCGAAATGGAACCCCCTGATCGACATTGCCGCGCGGAAGAACCTCCGCGAGGACGTGAACTCCATGATCCGCGATTTCATGCGCAAACTCAAGCGGGGGTTCCGTATAAAGCCGCCGGACATGAAGCGGATTAATGATATCACGAACCGGCTGGCAGAAAACGAAGCCTTTTCCCAGATCCGGAAAATAGACGACTTTAAAAATTACATCAAACTCTACATCATCAAAATTCTCTGGGACAAATAACAGGGTTTCTACTCTTCCATTTTTTCCGCCGTTACCGCCAGGTGCAGCTCCTTGAGCTGGGCCTCGTCGATGACGGAAGGAGAATCCTCCATGGGGCTTATGCCGTTGGTGTTCTTTGGAAAAGCGATCACTTCCCTGATGGATTCCTCCCCGGCCATTATCATGACCAGACGGTCAAGCCCGGGGGCGATGCCTCCATGAGGGGGCGGTCCGTACTTAAAGGCCTCCAGAAGGAACCCGAACCGTTTTTTTGCCTCCTCGGGATCGAAACCAACGATTGAAAAAATACGCTTCTGGATTTCCGGATCGTGTACCCTGATGGAGCCCGAAGCCAGTTCATACCCGTTACATACCAGGTCGTACATGTCGGCCAGGACCTCTCCGGGTTTCTCTTCCAGGCTGGAAAGATACGGTTTCTGGGGCATGGTGAACATGTGATGGGCAGGGTCCCATTTCTCTTCTTCGGCGTTCCACTCAAACAGGGGAAAGTCGATGATCCACGCGAAACTGAAGGTCCCCGGTTGTATGAGGGACAAGTCTTTGCCCAGGCGCAGCCTGACGGCGCCGGCAGCGGTGCAGGCGGTCTGCCACTGGTCAGCCACCAGAAGAACAAGGTCGCCGGGCGCGGCGTTGAGGCTTTTTATGATGTCCTGTGGCTGGTCTGTAAAAAACTTGGATACACCGCCGTCGAGGCCGTCATCTGTGACCTTCATCCAGGCCAGGCCTTTGGCGCCGTAGGTTTTCGCAACCTCTTCGAGATCGGAGATCTGTTTCCGGGAGTACTCGCCGCAGCCCTTTGCGACCAGAGCCTTTACGGTACCGCCGCCATCCAGGACCGACTTGAACACCTGGAAGGAACAGCCCGGTACGAAGGCATCAAAGGAGACGAGTTCCATGTCAAAACGGAGTTCCGGCTTGTCGCTGCCAAAACGGTTAAGGGCTTCGTGGTAAGGAATACGGCGGAAGGGTACCGGGAGTTCATAGCCGAGAGCTGATGAGAAAATGTGTGCCATCATTCCTTCTGTAACCGAGAAAATGTCGTCCTTTGACACAAAGCTCATTTCCATATCGATCTGGGTGAACTCAAGCTGCCGGTCGCCCCTGGCGTCTTCGTCCCTGTAACAGCGGGCGATCTGGTAGTATTTGTCGCAGCCGCCGACCATCAGGATCTGTTTGAAAAGCTGGGGTGATTGGGGCAGGGCGAAGAACTTACCCGGGTGGAGCCGTGCGGGTACTACAAAGTCCCTGGCGCCTTCCGGTGTTGATTTTATGAGGGTGGGAGTCTCGATTTCCAGAAAGCCCTGGGCATTGAGATATTCCCGGACCGCAAATGTGGTCTTGTGGCGGAGTTCCAGTTTGCGCTGCATTGAAGAGGAGCGAAGATCGAGATAGCGGTATTTCATGCGCAAGTCTTCCTTCGCGTCGCATTTGTCATCGATCATAAACGGCAGGACATCGCAGGTTGAAAGAACCGTGATCGAGTCGGCCAGCACCTCGATCTCACCGGTGGGGACCTTGGGGTTTGGCGTAAGCCGTTTTGAAACCTTGCCGGTAACCGCGACGCAGTACTCGAATTTCAAGGAGGCGGCGGTTGTTCTGGCGGCCTCGGGGGCGTCCTCGCCAATGACAATCTGGGTAATGCCGTAGCGGTCGCGTAAGTCAATGAAGTGTACTCCGCCGTGATCGCGGTTTCTGTGCACCCATCCGTTCAGGGTAACTCGTGAGCCTTCATCACCGGCCCTTAAGGCGCCGCAGTGTGTCGTTCGTTTATGATCTTCCATGAAAACGACTGTATCACAGGAGCTTCTATGCGCGCAAGATTCACGCCTGAGTCCGCCTTTTTTAGCGTCTTTTAAGGCAATCCGAACAGCCGTTCACATGGATGTGGGGTTTTTTGCCGGATGAGGTGAACATGCGGGCGTACACAAGATCCTGGGGAGACAATTCCCTGCCGCATACAGGGCACAGCCTTTTGCAGCTTGAGTTCTGAGGATAGCAGTAGGGACAGCCGTAGATCTCAACCAGACGGTCATTATTGCCCGGGTACACCACCGAATG
>JAFGQL010000102.1 GCA_016935695.1 Spirochaetales bacterium | reverse complement strand
GGTGTAAGCCATAATGCCGGAACCCAGATGAACATGCCCGGCGAAGATCTCCTGCTTTACGCTCAATGGACAGAAGAAACCCCGTCTCCATCTCCATCTCCATCGCCTTCTCCCACAGCTTCTCCGTCTCCGACGCCTTCTCCTACAGCTTCTCCATCTCCGACGCCTTCTCCTACGGCTTCTCCGTCTCCGACGCCCTCTCCCACAGCCTCTCCGTCCCCCTCGCCAACGCCTGTTACCTACTCGGTGAGTTATAACGGCAGTGATGCCGATTCTGGCTCTGCCCCTGTAGACGGTACCGGCTATCAGGCCGGCGCGACGGTGACAGTACTGGGGAACACCGGCAACCTTCAGAAGGACGGGTTTTCTTTTGAGGGCTGGTCCGTTGACGAGGCCGCATACCGTGTCGATTATGAACCGAATGATACTTTTGTCATTGACAGCGCAAACGTGATCCTCTATGCGGTCTGGAAACCGGAGGTAACCGAACATCTGACCGGTGTCGATACTGTCCGGGAGCGGGGGCACGTTTCTATCGGCAATGTTGAAGTGGGCCTGATATACGCAAAGAACACAAGCCCTATCACCTTTCCCGTGACCATTTATAACAATGTGTCACGCACCCTCGAAACGCCTTTTTTAATAGGAGAGACCGAGGTCACAAACGCGGCCCTGGCAAAGGTTCTCCAGTGGGGCTACGACCATGGCCGATTTTCCACCACCCTCTCGGACCCGAACGGCCTGAACCAGAATATGATCAAATACGGCGGCCGGGAACTTTTCGACATGAATGATACAGGGAATTTATGCCGGATCAACTTCTCAAACGGGCGGTTTACCGTAGAGGCCGGCTCGGAAGAAAGACCGGCCCTTCGGATGAGTTTATACGGTGCCGTCATCTTCTGTAACTGGCTTACTGAAATGCGGGACGGAAACGACGACGAGGTCGTGTACTCCGGGATTACCGCCGAATCATGGAGTTTTACCGAACATCCCGAAAGAAGCGGCTATAGACTGCCGACGAGTATAGAGTGGCAATACTGCGCCCGTTACCTGGGCACCACCCCGCCGGCAACAGGCGATCTTGCAACCGAACGTATCACCAGAAATGAAAACGGCGGATCATCTACCTTGACTTCCGGTTATTACTGGACCCCCGGAGACTACTTGAGCGGCGCAACGGCTGATTATGAAAACCCGACTGCCTCCGGCGCGGTGGCGGTGTACCAGGACAACAGCAGCGGACCTGCTTCGGTGGCAACGAAAGCGCCAAATTTCCTGGGGCTTTACGACATGAGCGGCAATGCCGATGAGTGGTGCATTGACGGCGAATTCAGCGCATCTGAATATCTTGGAGGCGGAAATTACGGGAACCCCCTTTCCTCCGGGTATTTGTGCATAGACGACCCGAAATCGGTAAGATTGGGTTCTACTATGAATCCTTCTTATGGATTCCGCATTACGCGTACCTTAGAATAAAAAGGATATCATTCTCCCCTTGGCCGCCTTTATTCAGGGCGGCTTTTTTATGGGCAATTTCTCCTATACCATATATGGTGTAAATGCCTTATATTGTTCCAATAATAAAACAGAGGTGCTGTTCTGGACTTCATTCGGCTTGCGGTATATTTCACGATTTCGACAATTTGTATATTTTTCAGTTCAGGGCTCATTATCGCCCAGAAAACCCTGCGTATCCATCCCCTGTTCCGGCCTCTCGGATACTATTTTCTGTTCGCAAGTTTCGTGGCGGCAGCCTACGCCATAATTCACATACCCCAGTTCGTGAGCTATTCCCGGGAAATACTCATTCTCCAGCGCCTGGTAAGCCTGGTCGCAGGGTTTCCGCTCATCCAGATGATCCTTTCAATAAAGCAGGACATCCTGAAAAAGCGGGCGGTGACAATCATATATACCCTATTATCAGTACTGTTCATCATAGGACTGGCAGACCTTATCGGGCACTTCCAGTGGCTGTTTTACGATCCCCCTCCGGTCATTCATGTCACCCCATTTTTTAAAGCAGTGTACATTCCGTTCTCCTTCATCGCTCTAGGTGGCTCCTACTTGTTGGTATTCGCCGCCTCGGCATCCCTTTCTGCGGAAAACAAACGCCTAATACGTATACTTTTTACCGGCCTTGCCCTGCTGCTTCCCTTCCAGTTCATGGATCTGATCAACCTGCTGGTAAAAAAAGATCCTTTCAAGGAAGCGGTCTTTGTATTCAATCCGGCCATCCTTCTGCTTTTCGTGTTTGTATTCATTTTCATCATTGAGTTCATCCGCACAAATACCCGGTACGCACACAGCAGTGAAAAAAAACAAAAAAAAGATTCTGTGGATACGCAATACGGTGATAAAAGAAAGTATGAGCACATTACAGAGCTGATAACTAAAGAAAAACTATACGCAAACCCGGACCTTACCATCGACGATATAGCCGCCATGTGCGGCGAGACAAGAAATACCGTCTCGCGTCTGATAAACAGCTATGGGGGAAAAAACTTCAAGACCTTTATTAATCAGTACAGAATCGACTGCATGAAAAAGCGCCTTGAGGACACATCAAGCGAGCTATCCATATTCGAGATCGCCAGGCAGTGCGGCTTCAATTCAAAAACATCTTTAAACAGGATATTTCAGCAATTCGTCCATGTATCACCTAAAGAATACCGGGACCAGGCAAAACAATAACGGCTTCCCTTGAATTCTTCAGTCTTTTTTAACCGAAAGCCGGTCACACGACCGTGATTGTGGTATTTTGAAACTAACCGAACATAGTAAATTTTGAGTGCCGGACCCTTTCTGTAAAATGGTCTGTTGCCGGAAGGATCAATAAAAACATGCTGATAAACGTCCTGTATTTCGCATCCGCAGGTTTATGCATTACATTGAGTATTTCCATCATCATTGTACAGCGTGTCTTGAAACTGGAGCACTTCATATTCCTGTGCGGCGTGTATTTCGCCTTGC
>JAFGQL010000012.1 GCA_016935695.1 Spirochaetales bacterium | reverse complement strand
CAGCTTATTGCCGGAATCCGGTCTTGCATCCTGGTACGGCCCCATGTTTCAGGGCAAACCAACTGCCAGCGGAGAAATTTTCGACACGAACCAGCTCACCGCAGCCCACAAAACCCTGCCATTCGGCACCCATGTTAAAGTTATCAATATACAAAACGGAAAAAGTGTTACCGTGCGCATAAATGACCGGGGTCCCTTTATTGATGGACGGATCATTGACCTGTCCCGCGCCGCCGCTGAAGCTCTGGATATGTTATCAGACGGAGTCATCCAGGTACGACTGGAAATTCTGGAAGCAGGAGCGACTCAAGGAAAACCCGATGCCGGACCGGAAAAAAGTTCAGAAAGCGGCAAAGCAACAGTAACTCTGCAGGTTTCTTCCTTCCGAAACCCGGAATACGCCCGGGAACTCAGAAAAAAACTGTCCCGTGAGGGGTTTCAGGCCGATTTGGAATTCCCTCCGACGGGGCATACACGTGTAGTAGTACGTGCTATTGCTACCGCACAGCTTCCGTTAGTCCTGGAAAAACTGAAACGCCTGGGTATTCATGACGTACTGATCAGGTCCCGCTGAGTTGTTCGTTTAATCAAAAAAACCCGTTTTTTCCATGGTTGCGTGGATTTTCCTCCTGAACAACTGAAAATATGGACAATTTCAGCGTCTTCATACATAATACCCCCACAAAAAGTGTTCCATCGATAAGAAAAGAAGGACTGAACTCAATGAAAAACATCGGTATCAATATCGGATCATCATCTCTGAAAATAGTAGTAACAGAAAACAACCAGGTCGTCTGGTCCGGGGTACAGCCCCATGACGGTGATTTCCTGAAAACACTGAGGGATCTGCTAGAATCTTCTCCGGCCAGCCCGGGGGATCCTGCGCTGATTACCGGAACCGAAGGCCGCTACCTTTTTAACATACACAATACCATCGAGCCGGTATGTACCGAAGCACTGTTACGATATAAGGAAATCCTCGCCGATGCGGTCGTATCAATGGGAGGAGAGGACCTGGTCGTTTACACCCTTGATGCGGCAGGTAAAATCCAGAACAATTTTTCCGGCTCCAAATGCGCCTCGGGTACCGGGGAATTCCTTAAGCAGCAGCTCGGCCGTATGGACATGAAACTTGAAGACATCAACTCGGTGTCCCCTGACGCCAAGGTAATGCCCCTTTCTTCCCGGTGTTCGGTGTTCATGAAAAGCGACTGCACCCACCGTCTGAACAAACGCGAAGCGACAAAAGACGATATTGTGGTGAGTCTGAGTAATGTGATGGCTACAAAAGTCATCGACTTCCTGAAACGGGCAAAAATCACAAAAGGGCGGGTTGTCCTTGTGGGCGGTGTCACCCGAAACAAACACATACTCCGTTTCATTCAGGAACAGGCGCCGGACATCGATTTTGTGGTTCCCGAAGAAGCCCCTTACTTCGAAGCCTATGGCGCCTCCATACTGGCCGCCGAGCTGGGAAGCCGCCTTCCGTCGGCAGACGAGCTGGCCAAACAGAACAGGATCAGGTTTGAACGCTACGAGCCTTTAGAAGGCTATAAAGACAATGTCAGCTATTTCTCTTTTGATGAAGGCAAAGTGGAAGCAGGAAAATCCTACATCCTGGGTGTCGACGGCGGTTCAACCACTACCAAGACCTGCCTGATTGACATGGAAACCGATACCATTGTCGCAAGCCATTACGGCCGCACCCATGGTGATCCGGTGAAAGCCCTCAAACTCTGTATCGCAGAAATGAAAAAGAAAATACAGAACGATATCGGCGATGGATCAATTTCCATTCCCCTTGCGGCAACCACCGGTTCTTCCCGTGAGATCCTTGGCGTTTTTCTGGAAACAGCGGGGATTTACAATGAAATCATAGCCCATTCGGTGGGAACGACCTACTTCGCCCCCGATGTAGACACCATTTTCGAAATTGGCGGCCAGGACGCGAAATATGTTCTGTTGAAAAACAGGGTGCCCATTGATTATGCCATGAACGAAGCCTGTTCGGCGGGAACCGGTTCGTTCCTGGAAGAATCGGCCCAGGGAGACCTGAATATCGGCTCCGCGCCCCAGATCGGCCCCATAGCCATGAACGCGAAAGCGCCGTTGAAATTCGGCGAGCATTGTTCCGCCTTTATCAATTCGGATATCCGCAAGGCCATTCAGCAGGGGGCCTCCAGAGAGGACATCACCGCGGGAATCGTCACCTCCATCGTGTCCAATTACCTTAACCGGGTTGTAGGCAACCGTACCATAGGAAGCCGTATCTTCCTTCAGGGAGGCGTGGCGAAAAACCCGGCGGTACCCCTCGCCTTTGCCATGCTTTTGAAAAAGGAAATACTGGTTCCTCCTGCACCTGAGCTCATGGGGTGTTTCGGTGTCGGTGTACTGGCAAAACAGAAAATGAAGGACGGTCTTCTGGACGCAGGATCCTACGATCTTGATGCCATCATGGAACAGGAGATCGTTTACGAGCGGGAATTCAACTGTAAGTCCTGTGACAACCTCTGCCCCATCAAGGTGCTGAACGTCAACGGCCATAAATACATGTTCGGAGGCCGCTGTAACAAATATGCAAATACAAGGAAAAAAGTCAGCGCGAATGAAAACGTCACCGACTGGGTAGAAGCCCGGACAAAACTCATGTTCGAAGATTTCGCGCCCGACCCCGACACCCGTACCACCCTTCGCCCGGAGATTATAGGAATTCCCAAAGCATTTTCTGTACACAGCCTGTATCCGCTTTATGCCTGGTTTTTTCATGAACTGGGTTTCGAGACAAGATTGACCGAAGAAATCGACCATGAAGGAGTTGCCCGTGTGGAAAGCACCTATTGTTTCCCCGCGGAGATTGCCCACGGTGCGGTTCAGGACGCCATTAACACAGGAGCCGACTATATCCTTGTTCCCCATTTCCGGGACATGGAAAGCTACGAAGACGATGTACACGCAAATTTCTGCCCCATCACCCAGAGCCTCCCTTACTATATAAAGAAGGCTTTTCCCCAGGTACGACCAAAGACATTCATTCCATTAATCGTCACCTTCAAGTTCGGCGAAGCAAAGGCATTGGAATTCTTTACCGACGCGGCAAAGGCCCTCGGCTCAAGCGAAGACCAGATTGCCAGGGCGTTCCATACAGCGCTTGCAAAACAGAAGGAATATACTCAGACAGCTGCGGCGATGGGCAGAACGGCCTACGAACAGGCCAAAGCCGGCAACCAGCCGGTCATTGCCCTTCTGGGAAGGCCCTACAATGCGTTCACAAAAGACGCGAACATGGGCATCCCAAGGAAATTTACCACCCGCGGCTACTCAATCATCCCCTACGATATGCTGCCGTTTACAGGCGATGAAAAGATTTTCCCCAATATGTACTGGTATTACGGCCAGCAGAACATGAAGGCAACGGCCCTTATCAAGAACGATCCGAATCTCTTCATCACCTACATCACCAACTTTTCCTGCGCTCCCGACAGCTTCATGCTCCATTACATCAAGTGGCAGATGGGAACCAAACCGTTTTTGATACTTGAACTTGATTCCCATTCCGCCGATGCCGGAATAGACACCAGGGTGGAAGCCTTCCTGGACATCATTGACGGCTACCGGACAAAACTGGATTCCCTGAAGGAAGACCGTTACGACAACGGCCTTGAGTTCGTGAATACCGCCGACGAACGCATTCATATCCGAAATAACCACACTGGCGAGGAGATTCCCGTAAAACACAACAAGAGGGTCAAACTTCTCCTTTCCAATATGGGTGAAATCGGCACCGAGCTGGTGGCCGCGGTGATGCGGTCCAACGGAATCAATGCCGAGGCGATGCCGGTAGCAAACAGACAGACCCTTGAATATGCGCGCAGCCATGCTTCAGGAAAAGAGTGCGTGCCCAGCCATCTGGTATTAGGCAGTGCCTTGCAGTACTTCAGCGGGCCCAAATACCGGAAAGACGAAATTTACCTGCTGTTCGTACCCATCACGACAGGCCCATGCCGGACAGGTCAGTACTTCGTGTTTTACGAAAATCTGTTCAGAGACCTGAAACTGGAAAACGTAGTGGTATTCACCTTGAGCGCCGACAATTCCTACACTGAACTGGGGGCGGATTTCTCCAAACACGCATGGTGGGGACTGGCAGTCAGCGACTACATGAAAGACCTCCACACCGCATTAAGGACCTGCGCAAAAGACCCGGAGAAGGCCCTGGCCGTGTACCGGTCCCATTACAGATCCCTGATTGACCAGGCGGAAAAAGACATCACCGGAGTCATTCCCCACCTTCGCAACATCGCGAAAGACCTGCGTACACTGCCCCTGCGCCGCAGTTTAAAGAGCTGTCCTAAAATACTTATTGTCGGTGAAATTTACGTACGCCGGGACGACTTTGCCGTAGACGAATTGATTGAACATTTCAGCAGCAAGGGCATAATCGGAAAAGTATCCGGCATCGGCGAATGGATCCACTATCTCGATTTCGTACGGAAATACGACCTGAAAAAACGACTGAAACTAAAACCCCTTGTTGTAAGGCCCTTTTCCAAAGAATTCCGCAGGCTGTGCTACGTTCACCTTGAAAGCTGGTGGAAACATCGTGTAGAAGGCAAGATCAAAAAGGCCCTCGGTATGAGCAATCTGCTTCCATCCGCTCCCCATGACATGAATAAAATAATGAACTACACAAGTACCTGTTTTGTAAACCACGAGCTGAACTCGGAAATTGCTGTGTCTTCGGGAGTAGCCGCCGCCAGCCGTGATGCCGGGTTCTCGGGAGTTGTCAACATTTCTCCTTTTGCCTGTCTTATCGGCCGGGTAATAGAAGGCATTTTCACCCCCTGGGCACGGGACCATAACTACCCTGTCATGTCTGTAGAAGTAGACGGCAACCTGCTGCCGCCCAACATCATCAGCAAGCTGAATATCTTCATGCTGAATGTGCTCCGCTACAAGGCCGACCCGGGCATGGCCCCACTGATAGAGAAGGCAGCCGTACCTGATACCGACAATGACGGCGTACCAGAAAGGGATGATGAGCTTATTGAGGTTTAAATGCGGTTCCAACCGTGCCCAAGACCGGAGCGACACAGCTTCGGCAGGGACACGGTTCACATCCAGATCAGCAACGGGGACAGAGTGGTTTCTCCATTATATGCCCCGATGTTCCACTGAATGTGCTCAAGAGGCACAAGCTCCTTGGCAGCAGTGTCCAGTGCTATTTTAAGCCAGCAGGTATCGCCTTCCTTAGGTATGAACGCAACTGCAACACAGGTGTTCCCGCATTCTCTTAAAAAAAAGTAGTACAGATATTTACCCCCGCTGTCGCGCTTTACGATTACAAGGGGCTCATGGGTGGTATCACTGTTCTCGGAAGACACCGGAACAGCCGGGGACGGATGGGTGCCCGCAAGAGTATTCCGAACCATGTCTTCAATCCCATGGAAAAAAGCTGCGTCGGTTTTATCGAATTCTGCATACACATCGGCAAAACCACAGGCAAAGGAACCTGACAGGAGGAGCACATGAAGGGCAGTTTTTAAAATATCATTATACATATATACCTCTATCACTTTTCAAAATGTATACTCCATCATAGGACATTCAAGCCATTGCCACAACTATTTTTCCCGCCGGATGACTGCCTTCGATGTAGCGCATGGCATTAGGCACCTCATCAAGTTCATAAATGCGGTCTATATAAGGTTTCACCTTTCCCGCGACAACCAGGCCTTTGAGAACTTCCAACCGCGATTTCTGTACTTCCCAGTTTCCGATGAGACCGGCTTCTTTACCGTATTTCCGTGAAAGCAAAGGCCCCCACAGGCGATGGTGCAGAAACCATTTGAATGAATGATAACCGACAATGACACAGCGGCCTTTTTCTGAAAGAACTTTCATGTAAGCGGACACCGGCGTGCAACCCACTGTATCTATAATGAGGTCCCAGGTTTCGCCCATGGTAAAGAAATTTCCCTTGTTGTAATCGATGACACGGTCAGCTCCAAGAAACTGGATAATATCAGCTTTGATCCCGTTGCACACACCGCTCACCCGGCCGCCGTACGCCTTGGCAATCTGCACAGCGAAGGACCCCACTCCCCCGGAGGCTCCATTCACCAAAACCCGTTCGCCTTCAGTGAGGCAGCCTTTGTAGCGTACGGCTTCCAAAGCGGTCAATCCGGACACAGGAAGGGCAGCCGCTTCCTCGAATGAAAGGCGTCTGGGTTTTCGCACGATCCAGTCCTTATGCATGGTCAGATACTCTGCAAACGCGCCGCCCCATCTACACTCACCGAACACCGCATCCCCCGGACGCAGATCCTCGACCTTGTCTCCAACCGCTTCGACGATACCGGCGACATCCATACCAAGAAGACCAAGCTTCGGCCGTAACAGTCCGAACTGCAAACGGTCAAAAATGGTAGATCCTCTCATGATGTGCCAGTCGGCCGCATTCACCGATGCCGCACACACCTTCAGCAATATTTCTTCTGCCCCCGGCCGCGGCATTTTTAATTCGGCAAGGCGCAAAACTTCCGGACCGCCGTACTGGTCATATACAATCGCTTTCATAACTACCCTCAAATTTTTTTTGAAGGCTATCATAAAATTGTAATTGATATGGTTCATAGTACATTTTGGGACATGTTTTTGTGGAACGTAGTACTCTTTCGTGCGATCAGGCAGTCCTGGTGGATTTTGGGGTTTCTGGCTCTTCTGAGAATTCCTTATTGCGGATTTCTCCCCGGGATTCCCGCTGCTGCAGGATGGACAACAGATTCCTGGCCTGGCGCGAATCCGGATCAATATTCAGGGCTTCGGTCACATCACGGAGGGCAGCAGAATAATCACCCAGCTTGTAGCCTACCTGGGCCCTGGAATAGAGGGCATCAAAGTCAAAAGGCTTAAGGGAAACGCTTATATCGAGATCTTCAAGGGCTCTCGTGTACTCCTTGCGCATTTTGTACACGATACCGCGGTAGCAGTAGGCCTTGGCGTTTTTGCCGTCGACCCGGATAGCCTCGGTAAAGTCTTCCATGGCGGCGTCAAAAAAGGACTCGGCAAAGTAGGCCATCCCCCGGTGGATGAGGATAATACCCCGGACGTGCTTCTTCATGGGCATGGTAAGTATCCGGGAGTATATGGCAATTGCTTTCTTGAATTGATTGTCATTATGGGCGTACAGGGCCTTGAGCAGCAGATCGTCGATGCTGGCCACATGATGAGTTCCCGGCAGTAAGTCCATGTCCAGGTCCGGCTCTGTGTGTTCCCGGAATCCGTTCTGCACCTTGTTCATGAAGGTGACCCGGCGCTTCTGGAGTTCCAGCTGGAGCTGGGTCTGGTAATCCCGTATTTCCTGAAAGATGATGTCCGACAGGGTGAGATTCGCGTTCAGGGCGGCGAGTTTACGCTTGAGGGGATCATCAAAAGGAGTAAAATCGGCCTTGTAAACAATTTCATGTTCGACCTCTGCCCATGCATCCTGCAGAATGGTCCGCACCTGTATTTCACATATCAGATCCCGGCCGAACTGGTAGAGCATGAGAATTTCCTGAGGCACGTTTACCAGGAAATGGGTGCTGGCGTATCCGAATTCCTTGAAGGACTGCTCCGCCCCTTTCCGCTCGATTTCCACCACATTGTACATATCACGGATGAGTTCCTCGGCGGTACGGATATTCTCCAGAAAAGGACACACGATGCGGATGCCGAGGGT
>JAFGQL010000101.1 GCA_016935695.1 Spirochaetales bacterium | reverse complement strand
ACCTGACGAACCCGGCATATTCGTGTAGACTTTTTCCTTCAGATGGGGGAGAACGTCAGAATGAACATGCAGGAACAGGTGCTTATCAAGAAAATCCGGAACATGAAGGCGCGGGCATCTGCTCCGCCGTCAAAGGCCCATTCCCTCCGTGCAATCGCCCTTGCTTCCCTTGCCGGCGGTACCAGCAGGATTAACAATCCCCTGTTGGGAGACGACCAGCTCCATCTGATCGAATGCATGAGGAGGCTGGGCGTCGGCATCGATGTTGAGGCCGGCGGCCTGACCATAAGGGGGGCTGGGGGGTGTTTTTCCGTGGCCGAACCCGTCCTTGACGCGGGAGAGTCAGGAGTATCCATGAATTTCCTTTGTGCTCTCGGTGTCTTTGCCGACCGGGAATTCACCCTTACCGGGGCCCCGGGTCTTCTTGAGCGACCGGTGGATCAGGTGGTGGACGGGGTACGGCAGCTGGGCGGACGGGTGGACTACCTTGAGCGGGAGGGGTATCCGCCTGTAAAAATCCATCCCGGCGGCCTGAAGGGCGGTACGGCCCGGATCCGGGGAAGCCGGACCAGCCAGTATTTCAGCTCCCTCGCCCTTGCCGCGCCCCTTGCTTCTGAGGATGTCACCCTGTTGTGCACCGATACAATGACCGAGCGGCCCTATTTTGACATAACTGCGGACATGATGTCCCGTTTCGGCGCTACTCTTGAAAATGACAGCCATACCCGGATAAGGATTCCCCGGGGGCGTTATACAGCCCGGGATTATCAGGTGGAAGGAGACTACTCCAGCGCCTCCTTCTTTTTCCTGGCTGCCGCCGTCTGCGGGGCCGAAGTTACCGTCGACAATCTGTCCGAATCCTCGGTCCAGGGAGACAAGGCGTTTCCGGCAATCCTTGAACAGATGGGCTGTGAGCTTGTCGCCGGCGGCGGCAAAGTCACTGTGAAGGGGAGACCTCTGTCTGCACTTGAGCTGAATATGGCGGACGTTCCGGACCTGGTCCCCTGCGCTGCCGTTGCCTGCGCCTACGCCCGTGGCACGAGCACCCTTACCGGAGTGGGGCATCTGCGCAACAAGGAATGCGACCGCCTGGAGGCACTGCGGGAAGGGCTTTCAGCCATGGGTGCCGAGTGCGGTTATGACCAGGACAGCCTGTGGGTGAAAGGAACCGCCGCCCTCCATGCCGCCGAGATCAACCCCTACAACGATCACCGCATTGCCATGAGTTTCGCCGTAGCCGGCCTTCCCCTCGGCGGCCAGGTCATCCGGGACAGGCACTGCGTGAAGAAGTCATTCCCCGACTTCTGGGAGCGTTTTGAGGTCTTTTACCACCAGGGCTGATGCCTCAGCCATGCAGATCATTTTTTGGGGGCGTGTTCTGAAAGGTCATAGGCAAGGGCTTTCAAACCGTCGAATATGCCTTCATCCATGAGGGCCGTGTCTTCGATAATGGTTCCGGCCTTGAACACGCCAAAGGCTATCCATTGTTTTCTACCCAGAACCGAAGTTCCGTGACCCGAGGCGAGCAACTCACCGGTCTGAATGTCGACAATACGTGCGGTGATGTCCGTTTCTACTGTCTGGGAATTCACCCAGGCAATTAGACCGTTGAGTTTGTCATGGGTCAGCTGAACACGGTTCAGCTCTATGAAGCACAGGGCATCAACCCCCAGTATTCCGCCTATTTCCCGTATGCTTTCGGGATCAACAAGGCCGGACAGATTAAATTGATGTTCTTCCATGATACGGTCAATCCGGTCTTTCTCAACAACTCTGAATCGTCCGTTTTCAACAAGAAAGGGAATGAACTGGGCATTGTAGGAGCCGAGTCTGTCATTGATTTCCCCCCGGCCCGAAAGGTTCTCCGGCTGGATCACCCCAATCAGGTATTTATCATTCTGGCTAAAGGCTTCAAGGGAAGGTTTCTCGAATGGAGATCCACTGCGCGTCTGGCATGCCGTAAAGGCTAAAAGTGTCAATATGAATGACATAATCCTTGTGAGGGTTTTCATGGTCAGAGACTCCTGTACAGTTGGTTTCTGTCCTATCCTAATGCCGATATGTGCAGGAATCAAGAGCGGTTTGCATCAGACTGGCTCCGGTTCCGACAGGGGGATTTCTTCCTTCTGCGGTATCCTTATCTTGAGTTTGCCGTTTTCCAGGGCATGAAAGAACCTGGTCTGTACCGCTATGTAAAAAATGACCGACACAATCGACGACAGGAATATGGCAACCATGGTAGCCCCGAGGTTCTTACCGATCACATAGGCGCCGATGACACAGGCCGGGACGTTCAGCATGTAAATCCGCAGGGCTGTGTAGATGAGGCTTTTATTCGCAAAGCCCGCAACCGACATGATTGTATTTATCATGAATACGGGTATGGATAAGAATGAGGTTGCCGCCATCCAGAACACGATCTGGGATGCAAGGGAAAGGACCTCTTCGTCACTCTGGAAAATACGGAACAGCCAGGGGCTTACCGCCACATAGACGATGAACAGGGTTCCGCTTACCGCCATGCCCAGCATGCTCGATACCCTGGATGAAGCCTTCATCCGTATAAAATCGAGGGCCCCCGCAGCCTGGCCTGCGATGGACGACAGAGCGCTGGTGATTGCCCAGATGGGGATCAGGGCCAGCTGCTCCAGGCGGGAATAGAGGGTAAAGGCGGTTATGATCATGGGGTTGATGTCAACCATGATGCGGTTGTAAAAGATGAAGCTGATGGACGCCAGGAAATTCATCATGCTCTGGGGAAGTCCCACGCGGATGATTTCGCCGATGACGGGAAAGGAGATGTTCCCCGCCTTCCAGTGGATTTTTACTTTTGACGTGGTAAGGAGGAATACACACAAAAGGTAGATGAACCCCGCCATGTTGCCCAGGGCGGTAGCCAGCCCCGCGCCGCCGATTCCCATTTGTGCCCCGAAAATGAACACCGGGTCGAGAATGATATTCACGACTGTACCGATCATCATTGCCGCCATCATGTGTTTTGTGCGTCCCTCACCCTGGAGTATGCCGGTAAAAACTGCTCCCAGCATCATGAAGGGCACCGCGGGGAGTACCCAGAACAGGTATTCCAGGCCGTATGCCAGGAGGAGGTCCTCACCGCCGAAGAGCTTGAGCATGGGAGAGGCCAGGGGATACATCACCGCAAGAATGAGCACGCTCACGAGAATGCCCAGGAACAGGCCGCTTTCCGCTGTCCTGTCCAGCTCTTTTTCCTTTCTGGCGCCGATGGCCCGGGCCACAAGAGAAGAAATACCTCCAGAGATACCGAAACTTGTGGCCATGAACACGAAGTAAAGGGGCCATACAAGGCCGGTTGCGCCTACCAGCCAGGGGTTTGAGGTATCAATCCTGGCAATGAAAAATGTATCGACCAGGTTGTATAAAAGGGCGAATACCTGTCCGGCAAGAATAGGCAGAGAAAGACGTATAAGCGCAGGCGCCAGAGGCGCCGTACGCAGGTCAAGTGTTTGTGTTTGTTGATCCATAATAGTGCATATACAATACCAAAGTGCGGATATTCGCAACGGCATGTACGATTCTACGGGATTTTTCCTGCCGGGTTTTTTTATTCGGCATAGCTCCGCCGGATGAGGCGGTATAACAGCATGAAGCCGAATGCGCTTACCGAAACCAGCAGAGCTATGGCCATGACCGGGGTCCCGGACTGGTAGCCGGTAAAGGGTGCGAAGGTGTGTATCGCGAGTATCATGACGGCACCGGCCATTATCTGGAATCTCAGGGTGATCAGGGCTGCCTTGCCCGCAATTGCCATATCCCTCTCGTCCCAGAGGACCTGGCCGCTGGCCAGTCTGGCAGTATCCTTCTTATATTTCATGATGTGAAAAGGCAGCATGACGGTGATGGCTGCGCACACCCCCAGCCCCGGGTACAGGTTTTTCCCGATAATCCACAACCCTCCCAGGGAAATGAGCAGGACCGATAACAGCAGTTTGAGGATGAACCGTTCGGTAAGCTCGGTCTGACTCATTGTCGTGCTGCGTTTGCCTAATGCCAGGTTTATGCCGGTGAGGGGTAACATCAGCACGCCGCTAAACACCGTTATGTACGCGGCCGGTACAAGCCCCATGGCTCTAAGAATGAAGGTCGCGAGGATTATTCCTCCTGTAAACATCATGCGTATAATGCTGTTTCTATTCATGTTTGTTTCCTCCGTATATGAATATGTCTTCGATAGTGCAGCGGAATATCCCCGCCAGCTTGAAAGCCAGTTCAAGGGACGGATTGTACCGTCCGTTTTCCAGAGAGATAATCGTCTGGCGGGTGACACCTGCTGAACGTGCAAGATCCTCCTGGGTCATGTTCCTCACCTCCCTTTTGAGTTTGAGCAGGTTTTCCATAGACGCCTCCTATGTAAAGTTAGCTTTACATAGTGAATATATCCTGTTTTTATGCAGATGTAAAGCAAACTTTACATATTTTTTCGGAATTTTGCTTTTCAGTAATATTGATGACCAAGTTACGGCGCGGTAACCGTACCTGCAGATGGATGTGTTCAGGATCGAGGCAGAAACAGGCCCAGGACAGGGCATGACGGGTGAAATGACAGGTGTGTAAAAAGATTAGGCGCCGAGCGGATTCGAACCGCTGCATAAAGGTTTTGCAGACCTCTCCCTTACCACTTGGGTACGGCGCCGTATGAATGCGGAGCTAAAGATACTAAAAATAATTTTGAGTGTCTACCCCTGGTCAACCCGGCCGGGACCGTATGAGACCAGATACTTTGGGCCCGGTATAAACCGTCAATTCACAAAAACTTAATTGTTGATTAACCGTTCTTTCACGTTCCGCAACGAAGATGACGGCCACTTATGTGAAAGGAGTCAAATTTCATGAGAAAACGATTATTGTTAGCAGGTGCACTTATGTTATGTCTGCTTCCGCTGTTTGCAGGCGGCAGTCAGGAACAGGTCTCGGCCCAGGACGGACCCATAGAGATTTTCTGGTGGCATGCAATGGGCGGTAAACTTGGCGAAAAAGTGGACGCGATTGCTGCAGGTTTCAACAGCTCACAGGCGGTGTATAAACTTATCCCTGTGAATAAAGGGAGCTACGCCGAGACCATGACAGCAGGGATCGCCGCGTTCCGTTCGGGAACGCAGCCCCACATCATGCAGGTTTTTGAAGTAGGTACCGGCAGCATGATGGCTGCGGGTAAGGCGATTGTCCCCGTGTATGAACTGATGAAAAGGACAGGACAGGCCTTTAATTCAGCCGATTACCTGTCAACCGTCACCGGCTATTACACAGATCCCAAGGGAAACATGCTGTCAATGCCCTTTAACAGCTCAACCCCGATCTTGTATTACAACAAGGAAGCATTCAAGGCTGCAGGTCTTGATCCCGAACGCCCGCCGAAAACCTGGGCAGAGGTTGAAGCTTACAGCAAAAAGCTTGTTGCCTCAGGAGCGGTTAAGGCCGGGTTTACTACAGCGTGGCCTTCCTGGCTGATGATCGAGAACTTCAGTGCCTGGCATGACACGCCCATAGGCACCAAATCCAACGGGTTCGAAGGAAAGGACGCAGAGTTTACCATCAACAATCCCCTCGTCGTCCGCCACCATGAGAACCTGGCACAATGGCAGAAGGAAGGGCTCTTCCGCTACGGCGGCAGACAGGGTAATGCGGACGCGCTGTTTTCTTCCGGCGAAGTCGGCATGATCTTCAATTCGTCTGCAGGTTATGCGGGGGCAAAGGCAAGCTGTGATTTTGAGTTCGGTACCGGAATGCTGCCCTATTACGATGACGTGAAAGGGGCACCGCGCAATTCCATCATAGGCGGCGCGTCTTTGTGGGTCATGGGCGGTCACTCCGAAGGTGAATACAAGGGTGTCGCACAGTTCCTGGCTTATCTTTCGTCACCGGAAGTACAGGCGGACTGGCACCAGTTTACCGGTTATCTGCCGATCACCTATGCTGCCTATGACTTGTCAAAAAAACAGGGGTTCTATCAGAAAAACCCGGGAACAGAAACCGCCCTTCTGCAGATGACCCTCAACGCTCCCACAGCCAATTCCAAAGGCTTGCGGTTCGGTAATTTCGTGCAGATCCGGGACGTGTTCAATTCCGCCCAGGAATCCATTTTTTCCGGGGAAAAGTCGGCCCAGGAAGGCCTTGACGAGGCAGTGCGTCAGGGCAATGCCCTGTTAAGAAAGTTCGAGGCTGACAACACATAACAGTTTACGCATCTTTCTGTATCTTTTGTGAAATATGCGGGATACCGCCTAAGGTGGTATCCCGTGTTGTGTTGGAGTGTCCATGGTCTCTAAACAGATTGTATTCAAACAGAAACTGCTGCCCTACCTCCTGATCCTTCCCGAGGCGGTGATTATCCTGGTGTTTTTTTTCTGGCCGGCGTCCCAGGCCGTTCTGCAGTCGTTTTTCAGGGAAGACCCCTGGGGTTTGTCAAAACAGTTTGTGGGAATCGCGAATTATCTGACCCTTTTTTCTGATGAGGGATATCTTAAGGTCATACTTACCACCCTCTACCTTTCATCTGTGGTTACCGTGTTTTCCCTTCTTGGCGGTCTGGTCTTTGCATGGCTTGTGTTCAGCCTGCCAAAAAAACATGGAAGCATGTACCAGACTCTTGTCATCTGGCCCTACGCGGTGGCCCCCGCAACAGCCGGCGTAGTATGGCTTTTTCTTTTTAATCCGCGGGTTGGCATTGCCGCCCTTGTTCTTGAGTATTTCAATGTTGACTGGAATTATGTGCTGAACGGCAGCCAGGCGCTTCTGCTGGTAAGTCTCGCAGCGTCATGGAAACGCATATCCTATAATTTCCTCTTTTTTCTTGCAGGATTCATGAGCATTCCCCGGTCGCTGGTTGAATCGGCTGTCGTAGACGGGGCAGGCAGGCTTATGGTATTCCGGAAGGTGATACTTCCCCTGCTGAACCCTGTCATCACCTTTCTCCTTACCATGAACCTTTTGTATTCCGTCTTTGATACGTTTGGTACCATTCACCAGCTTACCCAGGGCGGTCCTAACCACGCGACCGAAACCCTGGTATACAAAGTATTTTCCGACGGATTTCTCGGCCTTGATCTGGGAGGGTCTTCGGCACAATCGGTGGTAATTATGACAGCGGTAATCATCATCACCGTTATACAGTTCAAGTTTACTCAAAGAAAGGTGGTATAAAGATGGCAGTGGAAAACAAAGGAGGCATCCTGCTCCTCCATGTGCTGTGCATTATCGGAGTCGCGCTCATCCTGTTTCCTATGTATTTTGTGTTTGTCGCTTCGACCCATAACGTTCAGGCGATCATGCAGAAACCCATGCCCCTCATCCCCGGTACGCAATTCATTGTCAATTATGCACGGGCGATTGCTTCCGGCTCCAGGATGGCCGGAGCGTTTTCTGCCAGCGGCGCGAGTATGCTCAAGAACAGTGCCATTATGGCTGTTGGCATCACCCTGGGTAAAGTTGTCATCGCCTTCCTTGCCGCCTATGCCCTTGTGTATTTCCGGTTCCGGGGAAGTACGCTTTTTTTCTGGATGGTAATCATTACCCTCATGCTTCCTGTTGAAATACGCATTTTACCTACGTACAAGATCATGGCTGATCTCAAACTGCTGGACACCTACGCTGGACTCATCCTCCCGCTGATCGCTTCGGCAACCGCGACCTTCTTTTACCGGCAGTCTTTTCTTTCCATACCGGACGAACTGACAGAGGCGGCGATGATAGACGGAGCAGGCCCTTTACGGTTCATGGTGTTCATCCTTGCTCCGGTCACCAGGACCACTACCGCCGCGCTGGTGGTGGTGCAGTTTATTTACGGCTGGAACCAGTACCTGTGGCCGCTTTTAATGGCCTCGACCCCGGACTTGCACACCATACTTGTCGGGCTCAAGGCAATGATAGCCGCAGAGGAGCAGCTGCCGGAATGGAACATTATCATGGCAACCACAATACTTGCCGCCCTGCCGCCAGTGGCTGTAATTGTTCTCATGCAGGAACAGTTTATCGAAGGAATGACGGAAAAGGAAAAATAGGTATTTCAGTCAGGAAAAAAACAACCCCTCTAAAGTTCTTCATGTAAACTGAGTACTGTAGAGGGGTATTGTGCAGGGATTACGGCTGCTGTGTCAGATACAGGCTCTGTACCGCTTCGGCGTCAAGGGCAGTGCCGTAAAGGGCAAGGCCGTCCATGAACCCGTCAAAGCCGTAATAGCCGCTCAAGACGTCTTCACCGGCCAGCTGGCTTCCGATAACCACCGGGCTTGAATTCTGGTGTGCCGTATAGCCGGCGGAAATTTCTTCTCGGCGGTTAAACTGGCCGTTGATGTACAGGCGCATGTAGTATTTTCCGTCGGTATCCGCAGTGACCGAATCCCAGGTTGCCGCGAGGTGGTACCATTTTTTCCTGTTAAGCCGGAAGCTGCTGTAGAGTATTTCATACCCGTTGGCAGGGTTCTGGTTCACGATAAATGCCACCTGGCCTCTGTCGCCCCAGAACTGCAGGCTGTAGCTTTCATCGGTAAAATCGGGCTGGACCCCTTTATGGACGATGCCGCCAAAATCCTGGTATTTGTCTATGTACACCCATACGCTGATGGTCCCCCGGGTAGACAGATTGATGTCGGTTCCGCCTATTGCGGAATCTTCAACCCGTCCCTGATCGCCGTCATACTGTTCCACAAGTCCGTCGCCGTCGGCGTCCATTCCCTTAGGCACGCTGGTACTGGGTATTGATGCCGCGCCGGTGCTGATGGAACGGTATAGCTGGGCGATGTCGGAGCTGCCGATGTCTTCGGTCACAAGGTCAACAGTAAGGCCTTCGCTGTTTGTGGTGGTGGTCGTCCGTTCTATCTGGCTGTCTGCGTCGGCTGCTGCAATTTCCGCTGCGTCTCCTTCGGGCATGTACAGGCTGGAGCCTTCCCAGTTACCGAGTTCTGTCGCGTTGTCGTTCAGACGGGTCAGATAAAAATCAGCGCTGCCGGTGATGTCCACGACATGGCTTTTCATGACGGTCTGAGGGCCGTCTATGGAAGCAGTTGTAGTGTCAAAATCACCGTCGCCGTCTCCATCGGTTGCCGTGTAGGTTTCATACTGGCGGATCACCGATTCAGCCAGGACCTGGTGTTCCGAGCCGAGGTAGATGTCGCCAAGCCGGCTTATGTAATCGCCCCCTGCAGTCACATAGGCGGAAATGGCCTTTTCAAAGGCAAGGGTGGTCTTGTTCACCGTTTCCTCAACACCGGCGGTTATTCCGGGGGTTTCCAGGGTTTCGGTGTAGTAGCGAATACCAAGGATGTTCTGCACCTCGGAGCCTTCCCAGAAACTGAAGTTGTGGTCGGTGTTCCGTATATGGGTATAGACAACCACCGACGAGTACACCGCCTGGCTGTCTTCCACGGGCATGAAGAAATCCGGGTAATCGAGGGAACCGGCAAAATCAAATTCTGCGTAGGAGTTTTCCGAACCGTCCCAGGCACGAACGGCTACAATGGTTTCGTAACGAACCGACCCGTCCTTGAACCAGGTTTCGAAGGTTTCCCGGTAGAGGGGATCCAGGTTGCCGTCGGGGTCCACCACCGGATCGTCGATGGTCCATTCTCCGTCAGGGACGCTCGATCCCGGTGAGACATCGAGAACGTAGTAGGACTCAATGGTATAAGATTGCACTGCCGCTGCGGGATAGCTGGTTGTCGCGGTTATTTTGTACACCTCCCCGCCCTGATTGAAGACCGAGTAAACGGTGGTCTGGCCCTGTTCAGGGTAATCTGCAAGGCTTTTATCCGTGTCTGCGAAACTGAAGGTGTAGCCGTCGAGGCTCACGTTTACCGTTGCCTTTGATCCCGATGCAGACGAACGGGGAGAGGGTGTCAGGCTGCGTTCGTCTCCTGCGATAACTCCTTTTGAATGGAGCAGGTCAAAACTCTGCATGAAGGCCGCTTCGAATGCGCTCTTGTCTGAACCTGTGGAGCTGGACTCAGGAGATAGAAAATCACAGGATGATGTTAGAAAAAGTATGGCCGCGAGGCCAATGAAAATGACGGATAAATGTTTCATGGGTATATAATAAACTCATTTCGTGAAAAAATCCATACAAAATATCCAAAAACACCAAAAGATGAGAAAAATACAATAAAAGTATGATGGAAACATCATGCCGGGGTACTAGGTTTATTCGCTGTACCGGGCGAGGAGGAAGCGTTCAAGATAACGGGACAAAACCGCTGCCCGGCGGAGCAGCACAAGGCAGGCAAGGGCGCCGCCTGATGCAAAACCTGCGCCGGTCCATGCCGGGCCTGCATACCGGACCAGCAGCAGGGTGAACACAGTGCTTGCCAGGGCGTACACCCCTGAGGCAATCATGGCAAAGCTGTGGTCTTCTACGTAGAACAACAAGGTGAGCAGGCAAAAAAAGGTCAACTGAAAGAACACCCCGGCGAGACTCAAGGCGGTGACAAGAGGGTCAAAGGACGGAAAGAGGTTTCTGTCCAGGGCGAGGGCCATGAATACGAGGGAGCACAGGAGGTCGACTGACAAAAGTCGTGTAAAGCTGAGGCGAATGACCGCGAACAGTTCGTAGCGTTCGTGGATGATTCTGTTGTACGTGCCTTTGATCAGACTATGAATGAATTTCTTCAGACGTATATACAGGGCAGGTTCGGTATCGGCGACGAAGACCACGAGGCCGGGGATGACTGCCAGGTTGGCAAAAAAGACTGTCAGGTCGTAAGGATCGTAGAGCCGGAAAAAGGTACCGTCCACTCTGTTTCCATAGACATGCCAGTAGATGATTTTGTCCGCCCATACGGCAAGGTAGTACAGAAATCCCGTAGCCATCAGTTTCCCGTATTTTGCAAGAGCCCGGCGGCCTTCTTTCACCGCCAGGCGGAACCTTTTCGGAGGGTAGGCCGAAAGACACAGGGCCAAAAGCCCCAGGGTGATGAGCAGGTTCCCCGCCGCGATGGCAGCAATGACGCCGGCCAGTCCCTCGGCAGCGGCCGCGGGATTGGTGAGCGCGACCGAAACAGCCATTCCCGCGGCGTACACGAACAGGATGCGGGTGTACCACGACAAGAGGGATGCGAAGAGCATGATGATCCAGGTCGAGTTTATGGACACGTACAAAACAATGATGGACAGCCGTAAAAGATGCAGATTATCCACTTCCGGGCTTATGAAGAAAGACGCGGCAGCGGCCATGAGGGCCGAAACGGCGGCGGCACCTGCAAGAAACAAAACCAGGGCTGCAGAAGCGGTCTGTTTTTTTCCAAGGTAGATCAGGTCCGCCAGATACCGGGTATACAGATAATGGAACCCGCCGAAGAATATCAGCGATGAGGCATAGCTGTACACAATGATGCCGGAAACCAGGCGGGTGCCCTGGACGAAGGGGCTTGCCGCGACTGCAATGACTGAAAGACTTACAATAGACAGTACCCACGGTCCGGCGACGATCATGATGCCAGCCAGGGTTCCTGTTAAAAGGGAAGAGAAGTCCCGGCGTTCAAAGACTTTCCGCAGCTCGAAGCCTATTCCCGCCATGGTGTCCCTTCGGCCAAAGCGGCGTATATGCGGCGGTAGGTCTTGTGCAGATCGGCCTTGTCGTGTTTTTCCTTTACCAGGGCGCTGTTTTTCCGGATGAGTTTTTGCCGTATGCCGGGGTTGTCGTACAGTCTGAGTATTTTCATGGCAAGGTCTTCAGCGTCTTTCGGCGCGCATAACAGCTGTTCGTCATGTTCGAGCATTTCCGGTACATTCCCCACCCTGGTGGATACACAGGGCACTCCTGCGGCAAAGGCCTCCAGGAGTACCAGAGGCTGTGCCTCCCGGACGCTGGTCAGGGCGAGTATGTCCAGGAAGGCGTAATATTCCAGAACATTCTGGCGTCCTGTGAATACAAAACGGTCTTCTATTCTCAGACTTTTTACCAGGGCCTTACATTCTTCATAATAGGCGGGGTCTTCATCGGTTGGACCGATACAGTGAACGGTTATGTCATCCCGGGCGTCGGCAAGAATTTTTGCTGCCGCGATGAATGTTTTTATGTCTTTTATCGGTACGACTCTTCCCACCAGGCCGACATGAAACCCCGGTTTTTGTTCACGCACTATACTGGAAAAGCGTTCTACATCTATACCGTTTGGTGTTACCAGGGTGACCGACGGGTCGGCGCCGAGGGAAAGCTGATACTCCCTGTTCCGTTCAAACAGGGTGGTGACCATGTCGGCATGGCGGTAACAGTGGCGGCTGATGGCGTTGTACAGGCGTATCCACATGTCACGCTGGTATCCCCGGACAAAGTTCGCTTTGCGGATTTCCATTTCCCGTTCCTTGTGATACAGACCGTGTTCCGTCAAAAAAAAGGGTTTGCCCAGGCGGATTTTCGCCGCAAGGGCGGCAAGCCCCGCGAACCCCGTGGAAACCGCGTGGTACACGTCTGCCCTGGGAGGGGACGCGGCAAGGACCCTGAACATTAATTCATGGGAAGACTTCCAGGCCCAAAAATAGTCGGAAAACGCGTAGAAAGGATTTGAGCGGCGGTTTCTGTGCTCAATGATTTCCCAGCCTTTTGCCTTTGCTGTTGCGTCCCTCGAAATATCGTACCCTTCCGGCATGAGGGATAAAAGTGCGGTGATGTCCGGGACGCCTCCCTGTTCCGAAACGCCGTGAAAAGCCTGTATCCGGGAAAACAGACTGCGCTTTTTTACGGTTTTTTTCACACGGGCCGGTTTTTCTGAAAGGACAATATCGGTATGTTCAATCACATTATCCGGCAGCTGGTATCTGAGGGGCTGGCCGGCTGCGGGACTGATGGTGAAGAGTGAGAACTCAATATCCTCAAGGTTCTGGATCAGGTCGTGCACCCAGGCACTGACACCGCCGGTGATATACGGGTAGCTTCCTTCTATGAAAAGGCAGACCCTCATTGCAGGCCGCCGGTCCAGGTTGCAAGGATGTGCTGCCACGTCAGCTCCTGTTCTCTGGAAAGACGTTCGGGCATGCTGACAGCACCTTTTTCTGTCATTGTGCGTATGGTCTGAAGGTGTTCCTGAAGGCGGGAGTAATCCCTGGCGCAGTATTCCGTTTCAGCCAGCAGCATTTCGAACAGCATCGGCTCGCCGAAAAGGTCTTTCGTTTTCATTAAAAGCCCGCGGGCTTCTTTTGGATTGCCCAAGGCTATGTGTATCCTCAATGCGCAGATGATGTCGTCGGTAGCCGGTTGGAATTTCTGTTCAAGGAGAATAAAAAAGTCCAGTGCTTCCTTGAAATAGAAATCCCGGATGGTACGGGTTTGTTCGTTCAACAGGGCCAGCTCGTAGTAGGACAGCATTATGCCTCTGAGGGCGTCCTCGGAATTCTCTGCTGATAGTTCTTCCTGAAGGCGCTTGATGGCCAGCGTGTACTGGTGCTCCAGTATATTTATGCTCTCCGCCGCGAAAAGGGCGATTTCCTGATCTGGATCTGACAGCATGGAGGTGAATATCATCTTTAACAGGAGTTTTGTCTGGATATCGAGGTCGCTTCTGGCAAGTACGCGTTCCAGTTCGTCCAGGTCGAAGGGAAGCTGATACAAGGGCATGACCGAGGTTCCCCGGTAAATGAAATATTCTTTTGGCAACAGCCCCTGGCGGACTGCCTGGAGACTGGTGGAAGGCGTCCTGGGAATACCCTGAAACCCTTCTTTTTTCCGGAATATGTCAAAGGGATCCATCATTGCTCCCCCGCTGGGAATCGATCATTGCGGCGGCCCGTGCGATCATGTCGCCGGCGTTTTTGTGTTTGTCCCGGGATGTGGTGTACCCCACAAGTATTTCTATGTCCCGGCTCGCGCCGCCGAAATCCCAGTAATACTGGCTCAATGCTCCCAGAAACTCAAGGCAGAATATCGCCGTACCGTCGTTGTCCAGCCCGGTAAAAAGAAGGGCGAGCTGGATGTCGTTTCCGGTGTGGAACATCCGGGCCTTGTTGTCAGAAACTTTTGCTGCTATTTCCGAAAGACGTTTGACCACGTTTTTCCGCTCCCGCTGATCGTGGGCTTCAGGAATCAGGCGCTCAATGTTGGTGATTTCCACTATGACAAGGGAAAATATGCCTGCCAGTGAATGGGAATCTGCAAGCAGGAGGGTGATCATTTCTGCAAGGACATTGGTGGGCTGCAGGCCTGTTACCGGATCGGGAGTCCCTGTTTCCGGCGGGAGTTCGTAATCGCTCAGACGTTCAATAAGGGACTCGGCCATACGGATGACGATGTCAATCAGCTGTTCCGTATGGAGATTGTACCGGTAGAAGGGCATTTCCTCGATTGAGAGGACACCCCAGACCCGGTTTCCCGAATGGATCGGCAGTGCCATGACGGTGTTGCCGGTATACAGCTGTTCAGGAAAGATGTTTCTATTGAGCATGCGAATGCTGAACATGGTGTTGTTTCTGCACACCCAACCCTCAATGCTTCCGTATTCATGTATCGCCTCTTCCGGCGGGGTCTTGTCATAACCGAAGGCGTGTACAAGGGTGAGCATCCTGGTAGAAGGATCGATGCGGCGGATGGTGAATTTACCCGCCTGGGCAAAGACGATCATGGCTTCTTCGAGATTTTGCATGACTTCCTTCAAACCGCTGCTGCTTTTACCGAACAGGCGGAAGAGCATGCTGATGTTTTCCTGGTTTTTGGAAACCCGTTCCTCCAGGACCGCGTACACCTGGCTGATAGATTCAATGGTATGTTTCTGCCGGTGGTCTTCAATGGAACGCCGGCGCAGCCGCTGTTTGAGTTTCTCTATGATGTCGTTGTTGCGGTGGTGCACAAAAGCAAGCAGCACGGAAAACAGAATACCTGCGGCGTACAACACACCAAAGGAAAGCCGGGGAAGTGCCTGCGGCCTTGAAAGACCGGTTATTTTTTCTAAAAGTTCAGGACCGGGAAACACCCAGGTAACGACCAGGGCGGCCAGGGCGGCTGCGGTTCCGGGGTATCCGTAAAACCCCGAAAAAATCATGAGGATGAAAAAACCGGAGAGGAGGGCGAAGGAATCCTGAAAGCCCTCTCCGTAAAGAAATATCCCGGCATAGACAGCCATGGATACAAGCAGCGCCTGTACGGAATATTTTACAAATAGGATAAACGGTCTGTTCATCTGAAACCCACCCTATCATAATCATATACAACTTGGAAGTGTTTGTTTTTTCGCTTGAGTGTCGTATCATTCAATATGTACCCTTTTCCCGGCCGGAATGAACCGGCGGGGCATCCGGTTCTTTGTAGAAGGTGTGTATGAAATTGAAAACGGTTACATGGTGGATGGTTGTTCTTGCATCGGTGTTCTCTGTACATGCTCAGGAGACGGTGCAGGACGAAGAACAGGATGAGATACAGGGCGAGGTGCAGCCGGAAGAACGGATCGCCGCGGTCCCGCCCCGGGTTTCGCCCAGTCTGGTATACGTGGAAGCGGAGCAAGCGGTTTCCACTAATTTTGCCCGGGAGGCAACCCTTCATTTTTCCGCCTCCGGATCCAGAACCTTGCAGCTGAACACTCCTGAACAGCAGTACCGGGCAAAAGCCTACTTCGCGGAGTATGTCGTGTACGTTCCCCAGGCCGGTACCTATACTCTGTGGTACGGAGGAAGCCCTCCCGGTCCGTCGGATGAGTTTTCCCCCTCATACATTTCACCCTTTACCTTGAGTATAGACGCGGGACAGCCTTTGTCTGTGTACCGGGAAGATATCGCGGTGGTAGAGGAGTACACCGTTGGTCTGTACTGGAACCGTGCCGTGGATATCACCCTGGACGAAGGAGTCCATACCCTCAGATTTGAAGTCAGTGAGCGCAGGCGTCTGGATAACCGTTTTGTCTTTGTACTGGATGCGTTTTTTCTTTTGAATACCGCCTATCCTGCCCCCGGGGAAGACGAATCCCCCCCGCTGTTCCCGGAAGACCTGGCAAACCGCAGCATTGATAACCCCTTCCGGACCATTGTCGAATATGAACAGGCTATTCAGAGGGATCCCGACAATCCGGGGCCGAGGGTCCAGCTGTCGAAAATTTACACCCTCATTGGCGATTACCGTGAAGCCCTCCGGTATCTTACCCAGGCGCGGCTGCTTGCTCCCGACCGGATGGATATCCTGTTGCTCATTGCCCGCAACTGGCTGTGGTACGGTGATGTCCAGGCGGGACTCAACGGATACCGGAATGTTCTGTCCCGTTTTCCCGACAACCCCGCTGTCTGGAGCGAAGCGGCGAAGATCGCGGCCTGGTTCGCCGAGTACCGGCAGTCGGAGGAGCTGTATAAAGAGGCCCTTTCGTATTTCGGCGATGATCTCAATCTCATGGTGAACCTTGGTCTTCTGTATTTGTGGACATCCCGTCCCCGGGAAGCCCAGGCCCTCCTGTTGAAAGCCCGGGAACTCGCAATGGCTGATCCCTACGAAACACTCGATCTGGGTTCTGTCCTCGATGTGAACGGTTATCCCGACGAGGCTGCCGAGGTGTACCGGTCAGGGATCGTCCGTTTCCCCGCTCATATAGAGATTGGCATGGCATTAGTCCAGTCCTACCGGGCCCAGGGTAAAAACGATGAAGCCCGGGAACTGCTGAACCAGATCAAGGACCGGTATGTCCTGACTGACGAGCTTCTCGCCTACCTGGAAACCCAGGAAATCCGGGACAGTATAGTCGAGGGATATCTGGATGAGTTCCGTCAGGACCTTGTTCTGGATCCGGAGAATCTGGTTCTCCGCGAGGAGTTTGTCCAGGCCCTCTTTTGGAATGGTCTCAAGGAAGAAGCCCTCAAACGGGCCCATGAATCAATCGCCGTTCGGGCCTGGGAGTATTTCCGTTCCTACGATGTTGAACACCCCCGGCTGATGGGGCTCCTGGCCCGGACAGGGTTCGATGCCCTGGTCCTTCGCCAGGCACATGAAGAACTCGAAGAACTGGCTGTTGAGCTTACCGGTTTGACGAAAGAACTGGACCAGGCCCGAAGGAACAAAGAAAAGCGGGAAGCAGTCCTGTCCGAGGCAAAAACAAATGGAACGGTCCCTCCTCCCTTGAAAGGGGATGATCCCTTCGATGTCTATTCCCGGTTGTCGGCCAGATTGGAGGCCATCAACCGGCGGGCCGGTTCGGTTACAGCCGCGGCTGTGGAAACGGAAAGCCGGCTTTCAGGCTATGCCGGGGAATTGGACGGCCTCAGAACCGGAGAGGAAACACTGGAAGCAAATTTCGATCAGGGCGCCGGCGGCTGGGACTGGGACCGGGATTTCTGGCGGCGTGACCTTGAGGGCATGGATATGCCCCTCGCCGGGAAGGTCCTGGCGGCTGTTGAGTTCGTCTCTGCAGATTGCGGGAACGTCATTTTCCGGGAAGAAGACCAGCCGGCATCCGATCAGGAGTTTTTCCTCACGGCTCTGCGCAGAAGCCTCCGGGCTGTCTGCCAGAAGGATGCGCGCAACACCACTGTCGGCGCCAGGGTGCAGCTGTTCCAGGATCTGGCCGGGTTCTACCGCGGCGCCGGGGGATACCTCCCTGATTCAGATCTCCTTGCCGGCCGGGCTGCAGAATACGCCCTGGCATTTTCTGTTGCTGATCAATCGGGAGCAGAAACACAAGCCCCTGACCCCACAGTCTCAACAGCCGAAGACATCAAGGCTGTCGGGGACAGGGTTTCATCGTCTTTCCTCAGGGCAAAGGAACTTCTTGCCGAATTTCACCGTATGTACGCTGCCGGCATACGCCGGATGTTTTACGCTCTGGAAACAGAAACCGCTCCCTTACGGTACGAACTGGGCGATTTCTATATGTCCCTGTCCAGAATGGATGAAGCCACCCGCAGTTTCCTCATGGTCCTCTCGGTAGACCCGAGAAACGTGAGTGCTGTGTTTAAACTCGGTACCGTAAGGGAACTCGCCGGTGACTGGTATCAGGCAATGGCCTATTACCGTATGGCGCACAGTATGGATCCCGGTTTTGCAGGAGCCGTGCGCAACCATAACAGTCTTGCCCAGACTCATCCCGACTGGCTGCGTTCCTCTGTTGAATCGGCGGTTGATACTTCCCGGCTCACTACAGCAATGACGGTTGGCTGGACCCGCCGGCTGAACAGCCGTGTCGACCTGCAGGCGGAAGTGACGGCCGACAGTCTGAAAATTTACCGGTACATGAACAGCCTGGTTCCTGATTCCGGGGCGGCCTATACCGTGAAACTGTCGGCACCTGTACACGTATACGGCCTCGGTCTGGATATATCACCGTCGGTCGGCTTTCAGGCTGCCAGCGAATTCGAGTTCTGGGATAACCCGGTGGTCAATAACGAGAATGTGGATTTCAGTGAATATACAGATTCTCTGGCAGTGTTCCCGGCCGCCGGGCTAAATGTCGCTTACAGGGCCCCTCACGCTGCTGTGACCGCGGGACTGCGGTATGACCATCACCGGGACAGCCTTCTCTTCGGCAATAACAGGGAGCCCATCCCTGTCCTTACCCTTTCCTCAGACGCGTTTGTATCTTTCGGTATGTTTTCTCCGTCCTGGTCCCTTGGTTCGTTCCGGGCAAGCGTGTCGGGACGGTTTCTGGATGACCCCCAAACCGATTCGGTGAACCGGCTGACCACCATTGGCGCTGAAGCACTCGCCGGTGTCCATCTGAAGGATTCACCCTGGTGGAACCTGCAGGCGGCGGTTTCCGGTGTGTATGAGACCGCCCAATATCCGTCCCGGCCCCGGTATTATGCCCCCGACAGTGTTCTTTCTCTTAAAGCCGGGCTGGTCAGCGGTACCTGGTTTGCCGCCGGGGCCGGGAAAAGCATAGGTCTTTCCGCCCGGGTCCAGGGCGGATCCTACGGGAAATACCTGTTCGGTTCAGATCAGACCTTTGCTCCTCTCTTAGACGGAGAACTGCGCCTTGAATACACGGTGAAACAGGCCACCGTTTTTATCAGGGCCTTCGGAACCACAACCTTCACCTCAGACCCGGATCTGGATTACTGGATGCTGGGATGTACTGCAGGGATGAATATTGCGGTGGCGGATGTACTGGGTTCTATCTGATTTTCAGCATGATGCCCAGAAATCCTGTGGTTATCAGGATCTGGAGGATGACGAATTTCAGAAGGACCTGGGTGTTTGACCATTTGCGGTTTTCCCGCATGTGGTCGTGAAGAGGAAAGCGGGTGGTGTGAAAAATGCGGACTTTCAGAAACCGCAGAACCGCGACTTTCAAAAGGCCCGTGCCTCCGTTAACAAGAAGGACTGTAGAGACAATGAGCAGTATAAAAGGATTTCCTGTTTTTATGACCGCCACACCTATGAAAAACCCCAGGGCCCTTGAACCTGCGTCTCCCATTAAAATGGTGCTCGGGTATGCGTTATACCATAGATAGGCAAGAAGCGAACCTGTCAGAGTAAAGGTGAGGATGGCCCATTTAGCCCCTTCGGGAGAGTGGGGAAGAAGCAGGTATTCAGAAATTTCCACATGGCCCAGAACAAAATAGAATATGAGGCCGATGGTGATCAGACATATCAGCACCAGGGTACCGGACAGACCGTCGACGCCGTCGGAGCAGTTGGTGGTGTTGATGCTGGTCCAGATGACCACGGTTGTCAGAAGTGCATAGACGGGTTTTGACAGTTCGAAGGTACGGGCCGAAAAAGGCAGCCAGATGGTGGTGCCGTCCAATACGACCAGTATCACAGCCATGGCAGCCGCAATGGTCAGATCTATGAGGCCTTTCTTGTATTCGCCCCAGGGCCGGAGGCTTTTGTCGTCAAGAAATCCGGACAGGGCCGTTACGAGTGTCATGAAAATCACTGCCAGTATTTCCGGTGAATAGGGAACGCTTATAATGCTTGCCGCCGCGAAGAGGGGAATGAACAGAATCCCCGCGCCTGTCGGTTTCCCTTTTGAGTTTTTTCCCTGTACGGCAAAGTCCCTGCCGCCGTCATGGGGTAAAAACCGCGAGAGTTTCGGCAGAAACACAATACTCAGCATGAATCCAAGATACAGTCCAATGACAATGAGGAACGAATAGGACCCCAGAAGTCTTAAAGGTCCGAAAAATGTCTGGAATCGTGAAAGCAGATGCAGCATAAACACCACTATATACTGTAAACAGGACGTTAAAGCAACCAAAAGGCGGAGGAATCCATATTTTTGCCGTATTGTTTCTCTGAGCTAAAGTGCTATAATTTACTCCGTAAACTGTTACTATTCTTAGCAAAGAGAGAATTTAATGAAACGATTTCTGTTGTGCAGCTGTCTGTGTGTATCTGTTTCTGTCGGAATTATTTCCCAGGAAATCCGGCCTATCATCTCCATTCTCGATTTCAAAGGCAGTAATATCGCCGAAGCCGAACTGGTGGTGTTTGTTGATTATGTTACCAGCCTTGTTGTTGAATCGGGTCTTTTCCGGGTTATTGACCGGAGCCAGAGGGAAACTCTGCTTACCGAGATTGAGTTTTCTTTGAGCGGGTGCACCGACGAGGCCTGTCAGCTGGAGATTGGCCGCCTTTTAAGCGCGAAATACATCATCATAGGGTCTTTGGGCACTGTCGGGTCACGGTACCTTTTAAACATGAAAATGATCGACATCGAGACATCGGAAACCTTCGCATCGGCATCCGAGCGGTATCTGTCCATGGATGAACTGATAGACGATGCCGACCGCCTTGTGGGGGTATTTGTCGGCAGCGACCAAACCGGAAAAAAGGATATCGAGGCAGCCGGGGATTCCAGTATCAGACGCGGAACTGTCGAGGGAAAGGAAGTGGAGCTTATTACCGTGCCGGAGCGGCGCCCTGTTGATGCTGACCCGGACTGGAAGCGGCAGGGACTGGAATTGGGGTTCGGGTATATGGAAGGACCCTTCATTGCCATGTACGGCGGTTATGTATACGACATTTTCCGGTTTATCGGCCTCGGAGCCATGGCCGGGTTCTCCATTGCCGATGAAACGTATTATGACTACGGCGGGTATTCCTACAGCGAACCGGCTACTGAGTTTCTGTGGGGTGTAAAGGCCTACTTCGGAAGACGGGAGAAGGTCGCCTTTGCCACCGGTACGCTGTTTATGGGCGAACGTTCCCTGCCGTTTATCGGCTTTTATTTTGACAGGGCCTTTTTTGATATTACCGCCGACACGGAAAAGGATTCAGTCTACGTTGACCTGGGCTATTCCATGAGTTTCTGATATCCAACCCTCTGTTATCAATGAGTTTTTTTTGTCCTGCAACATACACCGCTGCCGGCAAGCGTGATACTATTGTGTACGTGAAACGCTACTGTGCCGTCCTCGTACTCTGGGCGGTCATATGTATATGTGCCCTGTACCTGAGCAGCCATTCCCGGCAGCGGGAGGACCACCGCAACAGTCTTCTGTGGCTGGGAAATGAGCTTGAGCACAACCTTTCAGCTCCCGGTGTCATTGCGGAACGCCTGTCAGTCCAGCCTGCCCTTGTCAAGGCCCTCGAATCCGGCGGCGACGGTACCTGTCAGAGCATCTTCACGGCTGCAGCCGACACGTCAAATCTGGATTATGTATATCTCCTTGACAGTACCGGACTGGTTATTGCCGCGAACGTAAGTCCTACGGGTATTGATTTAACCGGAAACAACTACGGTTTCAGGCCCTATTTCACCAAAGCCCTGGCCGGTGAGCCTCAGGTAGATTCCGCCCTGGGGGTTACCACCAAGGCCGGAGGCATATATTACAGTGTACCGGTCCTGCCCCAGAGCGGGACGGTTCCTCTTGGAGTTCTGGTCATTTCGCTGAAAGACTATAACACGCGTTTTTCGGTTCTGCCGCCGTCGGGGGATTCGGTGTATCTCCTGGTCTCTCCGGAAGGCGTCATCATGTATGATTCTGCCGGCAGATGGAATTACACCATAGCCGCCGAGTACCGCATGCGGGGTATAGGGACCCTGCAGTACGGGGAAAGGGATCTGCCCTTCAACCCGGAAAATCTTCATGAGGGGTTCCGACTGGTCAACGGCGATTTTTCCTTTGTTTCCTCAAGCCAGCTCTCCGGTCTGCCCTTCCGGATTGTGGTTATTACACCCTTTGTCCTGATGGGAGGACTTCCTCCTGTTCTTGTTGTTCAAATTGTCCTGGTCGCCTTCGCGTTTTTTGCCTTTACGATTCTCAGTATGGAACTGGGAAAGCGCATTCGTGAAAACAAGGTGCAGCAGCGGCGTCTCAGGGTACGGCTCTCCTGGGAACGGGGTATCGCCGAAGCATCAAGGACTCTTATCGCCTCCAGCAAGATCGAGGAAGACATAGAATTGTCGTTTCAGGTACTGAAGGATTTCTGGAACCTGGAAATGATCACCTTTGTTCAGGATCCCAAGGCAGATGTTTCCGCCTGTTATAACTTGAGTGTTGGCGAGGTCCGTCCCGATCAGTCCTCCAGTCTGGTGCATATTCCTGTGGCAGTGTGCAATGCTGATCAGGTGTACGGACAGCTTATTTTTTATTGTGAAGAATCGTCTCCTGTTCCCCGGGAGTCGGGGGCAATGGAACTTCTGGAAACCTATGCGCGGGTTTTTGGTACTGTTATCGGCCGGCAGCAGAATATCCACAGCCTTTTAAAACTTGAACGGGAACTGCAGATGAGCCACAAGATGGAAGCTATCGGAACTCTTGCGGGAGGCATAGCCCACGATTTCAACAATGTTCTGGCGGCTATCCGGGGAAGCGTGGATTTGTCCCTCCTGTCCCTGGATGAACCGGAAGTTATTGAAAAAAACCTTGGTATTATCAGACAGGCCAGCGAGCGGGCAGCAGAGTTTGTGGGGCAGATTCTTACCTTCAGCCGCCAGAAGACCGGCCATAAGACACCGGTTGTTCTGGATGAAGTTGTAGAAGAGTTTATGCCCCTCATACGGGGAGCGATTCATCCTGCTATAGAGATTATCCGTACCGGTTCCTGCGGCAGCCAGTCCATCATGGGCGACAAGCCCCAGCTTGGGCAGCTTCTGCTCAATGTCTGCACCAATTCCGCCCATGCTATCGGAAACGCGTCAGGGGTCCTCTCAATCAGCTGTGCTTCCCGGAATCTCACCAAACCAGTCGAAACCTTCGATGGTGAGATCCCTGCCGGAAACTATTCAGTACTCCGGGTGAAAGACACCGGGAAGGGCATGCCCAGGGAAGTTCTCAAACGGGTGTTTGAGCCTTTTTTCACCACAAAGGAAAACGCGGGGACCGGTCTGGGCCTGGCGGTGGTTCATGGTGTCGTGAAAAGCCACGGCGGATATATCACCATCACCTCCGCCCTTGGCTCAGGGACCGAAGTGGCAGTATATTTCCCCGAACATGGAAGTCTTTCCAGGGTGCATACCCGTCCGGGCCATACCCGCATGCTGGAACGTAAAAAAGGAAAGGTCCTTCTGGTGGAGGATGAAACACCTCTCGCGGACCTCGGCTGCCGCATTCTGGAAAAGCTGGGCTATGACCCTGTAGCCTTCACCGATCCCCTTGAAGCATTAAGTGAGTTCCCTTATTTTCACCATGAATGTACCGCCGCGGTGATTGATTACTATATGCCCGGCATGAACGGTGTCGATCTGTCCCGTGAACTGCGTAAGATAGATGCCGGCCTGCCGGTCATCCTGACATCTGGTTATGTGAATGATGAGCTGTATGAAGTGCCCTGGGTGGACTCGGTACTCTTTAAGCCTTACAACACAGAAGAACTGGATGCAGTCCTGCGCACCAGGGGGCGCATTACTTCCGCCTTAAACCGATAGAACAGGCGGCAGACTCCCCCCTTACCGTCGTTTTTCCGTCTCCTGCCGGTCGCGTTGTTTATAGGCTTCGAAATCTTCCTGTTCACGTGTCCGCCAGCCGTAAAAATCTCCCCACACATTGCCGTCCCAGGTTTCCCAGGGGCTGTCCTCTACCTGCATGTACAGGGTTTTTCCTCCAGGAAGGATGCCTGCGGGTTTTCCGCGGGTAAATGATCCCCTGTACTCGGTGCCGTCTTTCCAGAGGTAGGTCCCCTGGCCGTGGAATTCTCCGTGGGAAAAGCCTCCCCGGTACACGTCGCCGTTGGTGAACTCAAACACGCCGTCTCCGTGGGGCTGGGCGTATTTCAGTTCGCCGCTGTAGCTGCCTTTCGCGAATTGCACATAGCCGCCCTCTTTGTTGACGGTGCCGGATTCCCGTGTGCCTGTTGTGTGCCGGGGTTCCCGGGTGTAGAAAACCGCAGGAAGCACCCGTCGAGCCGAGTGGAACCGCGTGCGCCAGTACCGTGCACCTGTGCTGGTGAGAGTGACACCTCTGTTGGGGCCGTCGGAAATGGCGTGAATAATGGACTCATTACCCAGGTAGAGGGCTACGTGGCTGACACGGGAGGGATCGCCCGTAGTGGCGTACAGGAGAATGTCTCCCGGTAAAAGTGCCTCTGAGGCTACAGGCTGGCCGAATGATACCAGAGCTGAGGACTGTCTGGGCAGACCGGGGACAATATCCCTGTACAGGTAAAAAATAAACCCGGAACAGTCAAATGACGCAGGCCCGGCGGCGCCGCTTTCATAAGGTGACCCCAGCTGGATCCTTGCCTTGTCCAGGATAGTGTCAATGGACGGAAGGGCCTGAAGTACTGTTACGCAAAAAAGGAAAAGAACTGTGCGGAAGACTGTTGTTCTTGCAGGTATCATCGGTTCCTCCCGTTGTGTTTATATCGGCTGCCATATACGCGGCGAAAAAAACCATACGGTCTCCGGAAGAAAAGCCCGCCGCGGCCTGTAATGGTCTGGTATCATTGTATCCCCGGTGCCGGACAATCTCCAGTATGTTTCCGTAAAAACAGGGCCTTTACTCGCCGGGTGTCCCTCCTTATACTGATGCCCGTATGTTCGGCTTATTCAAGGCAAAAACAAGGAAACCCGGCATAGATGAGGCCGTTTCGGAAAAATGGGACACCAGGTTCAAGCGGAGTGATGAACAACGCTTCGAGACGATGGTAGAACCCGGGTATTCCGCAGCGACATCATCAAAAGGGTATTGTCTGGCTATACAAAAGCGCCATTGCTTTGCCTGGGGCGATAACCCCTGGTACCGCTACTATGATTTTTTCATGGAGGCGGAAATTGTCTTTGACAAGGCAAACGGCCACAGTGCGGCCGGGTTCCTTTTTAGAAAGATTGCCGATGAACACTACTATTATTTTCTCGTATCCACAAATGGATATTTCCGTTTCGATCTTGTACGCAACGATGAACCTCAGGTCCTTATCGGCTGGACGCCCTGTCCGGAACCGGTTGACCACACGGTTTTCCTCCGGATTATTGCCCGGGGGGATGAGTTCGTGTTCATGGTGAACGAGGAATGGGTTGCTTCTTTTTCCGATGAGACCATCGACGGCGGGAGGATTGCTTTCGGGGGGCAGAATTACGGGGAAGAACCCCGGGCCCGGTTTTACTTGAAGCAGTTCCGGGTGAATTCCCTCCCCATGGATGTGGAAACCGCCTTCGACCGGTGGTCCAGTGTGGTGCATCCCCATCCAGATGCCCGTATACGGCTTGCGGAAACCTTGAGCAGTCAGGGTATGTGGGCCCCCGCTGCTGTCCACCTCAAAAAGGCTTTTTCCCGGAGAAGTCCGTCAGCCGAGGAACTGTTTCTTTTAGGTGAGTGTTACCTCAATCTGGAACTTTTTCCCGAGGCATCTGACGCCTTCGACCAGGCTTTGCAGAAAAAGCCCGACTATAAAGAAGCCAGGCTTGAAAAAGGTAACGTACTGTACCTGTCAAACCGTTTTCTGGAGCTCAGGGACTATATGTCCGGACTTGCCGCCGTCATACAGGACCGGAGTGTGTGTTACAATCTTCTGGGGCACGGGGAGTTCGGTCTGGGAAACTGGGAGCAGGCGGCGGACGCTTACCGTAAAGCCTATGACCTGGATCAGAACATGCCCCTCTACCTGATCCACCAGGGACGGGCCCTGGAACGCATGGAGCGGAACAGTGAAGCCCTGGGGGTTTACCTGAAAGCCGCCGATCTTTTGTTTAAACAGGAAGCCTATATGGATCTGGACGGGCTGCTTCCTGTCATAGATGCCCTGGACAACGGCAATGCCGCGGTACACGCGGTTCACGGCAAAGTCGCTTTTCACCGTGAAGAGTACGCCGGCGCCAGGAAAATTTTCGGCGATATTATTGCCGAAGGAAGCAGTGACAGTACCGTGTACTTTTTGTACGGTCTCTGCCTGATCATCGAAGGTTCCCGCGACATAGCCACCGAATATCTGTTCAAGGCAGTTGAGCTTGAGCCGGATTACTACCTTTACTGGTTCCGGCTTGCCGAAAACCTCTACCTCCTTGATCTTGACGCGGCGGAAGAAATCCGGGAGGCTCTCTCACGCGCTCCAGAAGATCCCTGGGTACTGAACCTGGCGGGTCTCATAGCCCTGCATGAACATGATGTACCGCGGGCCGCGGAACTGTTGGAGGCAGCCCACGGCCTTCTGCCCGGCGAAGAGGATATCAACATAAATCTGTCACAGGTACGGGCCCTCCTTGGGAATTTTGCCGGTGCGCGTGAAGTTCTTGACGGTTTTGAAATGACGGCAGCGATTTACAACCAGCACGGGAATGTCTGTATTGAACAGGGACGGCTGGAGGAAGCCCTGGAAATGTATGACAAGGCCCTTTCTCTTGAGCCGGATAACAGCGATTTCCTCCTGAACAGCGCTTCGGTATGCCTGGAACTTGATATGGTTATCCGCGCCGAGGAACTCCTTGGCCGTATTATGGAAAGTAATCCCGGTCCTCCTGTATACCTGAAGCTTGCCCAGACGGCAATCCGGAAAGGGGAATACTACCGCGCAGAGGTTGTTTTGGAGCAGGGGGTCGAGGCTTTCGGGGATCATCCCGGCTTGTGGAAAGATTACCTGAAGATTCTGTTCCTCCGGAACCAGCTGCGGAAGGCGGATAAGGTTTTGGCCCGGTTAATGGAAACCCGGGAAGGCAAGGAAGAATTCGATGAGCTGTGTACCTACATACTTAAGAGATATTACAGAACCTATTCCTGCTGTTCCTGTAACCGGGAGTGGCATGTCCCCCTGAAAATCGGCCCCAGGGGCGGCCTTGATTTCCTGGGCCAGCCCGGTGATGAGCTCCCGGCAGGGAAATGCAGTGAATGCGGAAAAGTGTACTGTATACGCTGCGCCCGCAAGGCCATGGAAGGCAATAAATTCCAGTGCCCCGAGTGCGGCGTCCCCCTGAAGCTGTCGGAAGACTGGATTGAATACCTTTTGACAAAGGACAGCGAATGATGCGGCCGCAGGAATCACGGATTATTCCTTCGTCGTCCGCCGGCCCTTGTCTTCTTGACAAAGGACTCACATTAGGTAAGATGGAAACACCTGTATGAAACACCTACTATTTGTTATTCTATATATAAGTTTCCTTGTATCTTCCTGGGCACAGCCCGCTGACGGCCAGATCGTCACTGCGGTGGACTTTTTCTCGTCGGTTTCAGAAAAATACGCCGAGATCAAGGATTATGAAGCCCTGGTGACCATCACCCATAATGATCTTTCCATGGAAGGCCATTTGTATTACAAGAACCCGGACTTGATACTCATTTCGTTCACGAACCCCAAAGACCAGGTCATTTCCGTCAAGGATTCCAAACTGATTATCTACCTTCCCCAGAAGAATGTGTCCCTGTCCCAGGATCTGTCCAGGGGCGGAGATCCGGTGAAAGGTCTCGATCTCTTCCGCAGAGGTTATACCTTTGCCTGGGTGACCAACTACGAACTGGTTCCTCTGGAAGAGGGGTCCCCTGAAATGGTGTATAAACTCAAACTGGGCTGGCGCAGTACCGACGAGGGTTTTCGCGAAATAGAAATGTCCGTTGGAAAGAATATGCTTATCCGCCGTCTGGCCGGAGTAACGAAAAATTACGATGAGCTTGTCATGGATTTTAAGAATATCCGGATTAATCAGAATATTCCGGAAGCCCGGTTTGATTTTACGAGTCCCCCTTCGGCCTACGAAATTACCAATTTTATATATGCGGATGAATAATACACATGGAATCTATCGGAGATAAACTGCGTCAGAAACGCGAGGAACTGTCAGTCTCAATTGATCAGGTAGCCCGGGATACCAATATAGCCAAGGCGTATCTTGTTGCCCTGGAAAATGAGAAATTCGAGGAGTTCCCTGGAGAAACCTATCTTGTGGGTTTTTTGAGGAATTATTCAGAGTACCTGGGATTGAACGCCGAAGAGGTCATTACCCTCTATAAGAGTTTCAAAATCCAGGAACAGCCTATCCCCATGGATGAGCTCCTTGATTCCAGGAAAATCCCCTGGCTTTTCGTGGGAATAATTGTCAGCGTGATCGTTATCCTGGGCGCGGGTGGGTTCCTCCTGTTTCCCGATCTGTTCATGCAGGCCCCCGCGGTTCAGACAACGGGGACCGAACCGGCAGTTTCCCAGCCTGTCCAGCCGCAGGTGAATGAGCCCGCGGGTATTGTCATGGATGAGGATATCCTTGAACAGCGTTTCGAAGAAGGCGCTTTGATCCGTTTTGCCAAAGGAAACAGCATTTATGAAATGCGCCTTTCGTCCATAGATACCAATGTCACCATTCAAAGCGCCGGATCCGAATTCATTCTTGCCCTCGGGCAGGAGGAAATGCTGGATCTGGACGGCTCCGACGGACCGGATATCTATGTCCTTATCCGGGATATCGACGGCAGTGCAGCGGTGATCCGGTTTGACCGTCAAGTCATAGCAACGGCCGCCTCCGGGCCGGAAGAGGGTGATTCCGAACAGGCTGCTGCAGGTGATGAACCTGCGGCCGGCGAGTCTGAACAGACTACCACTGAAGCGGGTACTGCACAGATTGCCGCCAGGGAAAAGAGCCCCTTTGTCATCATGAAGGCTTCCAAGGCCGAACCATTCACCCTTATGATACATTTCAGAGGATATTGCCTGTGCCGGTACGAGCTTGACGATAAGACACGGGAAGAACGTTACTACAAGAAAGACGATGTTCTGAAACTTGATGCCATGAAACAGGTCCGGGTATGGCTTTCCAACGGCGGGAATGCCGCGGCCAAGATCAGCGGGAATGCCGTGGAGTTCGGGCGCCCCGGCGAGGTTTCCACCGGGATAATCCGGTGGGAGAACAGGCAAGGGGAATATGAACTCACCTTTATCCCGGTCTATTAACCGTTTTTATATAGAGAACCTTGGCTGTGCCAAGAACCAGGTAGATGCCGAAGAAATGATCCAGGCCCTTGAACAGAAGGGTCTGGTTTTTTCTGATAATCCGGACACCGCCGATCTGATCATAGTAAACACCTGCGGCTTCATCGGGCCGGCAAAGGAAGAGTCCATTGACACTCTCCTGGGCTATCGCCGGGTCTATCCCCATAAGAAAATCATTCTTTCCGGCTGCCTCGCCCAGCGCTACAGGCAGGAAATGGAACTCCCCGAAGCCGACGCGGTATTCGGCAACCGGCAGCCTTCCCGGATTACCAGCGTCGTTGAGGCTGTTTTCCGCGGAGAACGGCCGGTAACCATCCCCGAGGGGGCCTATTCTCCGGGACAACGGGACCGACTTTTGGGCTTCAAAGGCAGCGCCTATCTGAAAATCGCCGAAGGATGCAATAACAACTGCTCGTTCTGCGCCATCCCCCTGATCCGCGGGCCAGTGGCCAGCCGGGGCATTGATGAGGTCGCCCGGGAATTCTCTTCCCTGGTTTCCCGGGGTGTGCGGGAAATAAACCTGATCGCCCAGGACCTTGCTTCCTACGGTACCGACCGGACGTCCTCGGGCGAACTTGTCTCCCTTCTGCGACGTCTTTCGTCCGTCCAGGGCAATTTCAGCATACGTCTCTTGTATATACACCCCGACCGTTTTCCCCGGGATCTTTTGTCAGTCATGAAGGACGAACCCAGAATAGTCCCCTACTTTGATCTGCCGTTTCAGCATGCGGCTCCTGGCATCCTGTCGTCCATGGGGCGGCGGCCGGATTATGAAAAGAACCTCGCCCTGGTAGAGGAGATCCGGCAGGCCTTTCCCTTGAGCGCCGTGCGTACTACCTTCCTTTTGGGTTATCCCGGAGAAACCGAAGATGACCTGCGGACCCTGATGGATTTTCAGGCCAGGGGCCGGTTTGAGTGGCTCGGCTGCTTTTTATATTCCAGAGAAGAAGGCACCAGGGCCAGCGGCCTTGCAAGCGGCCGTCAGCTGGCCGGGATTGCCAAACGGGCCGCCCGTTACAAAGGCCTTATAGAAGAAGCCCAGCTGCAGATAACAGGGGAACGCCTCGAGCGTTTTGCAGGGACCGATATGTCCCTTCTTGTAGAAGAATCTGTAGAAGGGGAGGACGGCGAGGACTTTTACATCTGCCGGGGATACCCCCACGCCCCCGATGTGGACGGAGCAGTGGTTCTTCACGGACGGAATCTCTGCGAGGGTGATGTTGTGCCAGCCCGCATCCTCCGGATAAACGGTTTCGATATGGAAGCGGTTCCATTATACTAGGGAATTTCCCCTATTGGAGTAATTGGATAAAATAACTATTTTGTGTATACTCTTCACCATTCACCGGAGTATATATGAAAATCAGAACTCAATTAAACCTCAGTTTCGGCACCGGTACGGCTCTCGTCCTGGCAGCCATGACGGTTTTACTCGGTTTTGGGGTAAAAAAAGAACTTACCGGACGTATCCAGTCGGATATGGCCCACACCATGCAGGCCACCGAAGGAATTGTCGCGGCAGCTGCGAACAATTCGATCAAAAGCTACCTGAAAGCCGTGGCGGAAAAAAGCCTTGATATCTGCACCTACCATGAAAATCTTGTTCAACAGGGGATTCTTACCCAGGAAGAAGCCGTCGACGCGGCCAAAAAGGTGCTTGCTGACCCGCAGTTCGGCGCGGTAGGAGAACACGGATATGTGTCGGTAGTAAATTCTTCCGGTATCGCCCTTATTCACCCGACCGACGAAGGCTCCGATCTGTCAGGGCAGAAAGCGGTACGGTCGGTTCTTGCACGGAAAACCGGGTTTCTTGCCTATGATTGGACAAATCCAGGCGAATCCCGGACCCGCAGGAAGCTGGGGTATCTTTTGTATTTCCAGCCCTGGGACTGGATCATCTGGGTTTCTTCCTATGAACAGGAATTCGCCTCCCTCATACGGCCGAATGACATCCGTGATTATCTCCTTCCGGTAGTGATTGGGAAAACAGGGTTTCCTTATGTCCTGGACGCTTCTGGCAGGCTCATTATCCATCCGTCACAGCAGGGCTGGGATGTCTATGAGACAAGGGATGCCCAAGGGAATTTCCTGTACCAGGATATGCTCAATGACAAGGACGGTGAGGGTTTCGGGTTTTTCCGCCGTGAAGATCCGGAGGACGGGGTTGTCCGCGACATGGTGATGATGTACCGTCGGATCGACGGCTTTGACTGGACGGTGGTGGTTGAGGCGCAGACCAGGGAGTACTATGATCTGCTCACTACCATCCTTGTGTATCTGGCTGCGGGCACTATTGCCGCCATGGCAATCATTGTCCTCATCACTTTTTATCTTGGAAAACGGTTTGACAAGGCCATTTCCCGGACAATTGAACAGATAACACGGCTTACCGAAAGGGACCTGACGGCATCGGTACAGGTGCGGGGTTCCGATGAATTTGCCTTGATGGGTAATATGTGCAACCGTATGGCCGGGGAGCTTAACACAACTGTCGGCAATATAAAAACAAGTGTCGGGTCATCAAGGGAAGTTTCCGATGAGCTTCGCAGCCACGCAGTGGAAGTTTCTTCTACTGTCACCCAGATGGACGCGAGTCTCGAACAGATGCGCGGCGGTGTAGAAGCCTTGTCCCACAGGCTCAAAGAGTCAGACCGGGGACTTCACCAGATCAAAACGGTCATCGGAACGGTGAACAACCTCATAGATGAGCAGGGAGTTTCCGTATCCCAGAGTTCTTCGGCTATTACCGAAATGGTGGCGAGTATCCGCAATATAGAAAAAATGACATCCGACAAGATGGCTCTCACCGACCAGCTTTCCACCCGCGCCCGGGAAGGCGAGGATATCCTGAACAGGACGGTTGATTCTATCCGGGATATCGAGGGTTTTACTTCGTCAATCCTCGAGCTCATTGCCATTATCCGGAATGTAGCCAGCCAGACCAATCTCCTTGCCATGAACGCGGCCATAGAAGCCGCTCACGCAGGAGATGCCGGGCGGGGATTCTCGGTTGTCGCCGATGAAATACGGAAACTCGCCGAAACCGCATCGGAGAGTACGGGCAGTATCGCGAAATCCCTCAAAACAATGACCCAAAAAATCGGCGCTGCATCTTCCCAGTCGGAACAGACCAAAGAGGTGTTTTCCTACATTATCGACGGTGTGCGTGAAGTGAGCCTGGGAATGAATGAAACCTTGAGCGGTTTGCAGGAAATGTCGGCCGGCAGCGAACAGGTTTCCTCGGCAATGGAACATTTGAATGATTTGACAGGCAGGGTATCCGCCGCTGACAGCCAGATGACGAAAGAGATCGAAGCCATGTTCAAGTCCCTTCAGACGGTGTACGGAACCATGGAGTCCTATCTGGGCGGCATTGCGGAGATATCCACCGGCTCCAATGAAATAGCCAACGCGATGTCGGGGCTTTCGGCATTAAGTGAAAAAAACAGCGAGGCAATTGTGCTGCTTGAACAGGCAATCGCCGGTTTTACAACTGTCTGAAGGCGGGCATTTCTTTTTACCGGCGAATCGGTGTAATATGAATACCCGATGGATGAGAAGAATTTTCTACGCCAACTGAACGATCAGCAGAAAGAGGCAGTACTCCACCGGGGTCCGCCTCTTTTGATTCTCGCAGGTGCGGGATCGGGCAAGACCCGGGTCATTACCACGAAAATCGCCTATCTGATTGAATACTGCGGAATTGATCCGCGTTCCATTCTGGCAGTGACCTTCACCAACAAGGCCGCCAGGGAAATGGCGGACCGGGTGGCCTCTTTTTCGTCCAGGGGGCGGGATGTGATGATACGCACCTTCCATTCCTTTGGTGCGTGGCTTCTCCGGCGGAACGCGGCCCTGGCCGGCCTTTCTTCCAGTTTCACCATTTATGACGACGAAGACTCTCTGACCCTGCTCCATTCGGTGTGCTCAGACTATAAGCGCCAGGACCTGAAACCGTATATGCGCTGGATCAGCCGGGCAAAAGACTATGCTCTGGGCCCCCGGGATGATCTTTCCGAAATTTCTGTAGATCCCAATTTTCCCCCGATGTTTCAGAAATACCAGCAGAAAGCCCGTTCCATTGGAAACGTGGACTTCGGCGATCTGATAACCATGCCGATTGAGCTTTTACACAGCCATGAGGAGCTGAAACGCAGGATTCACCAGCGTTTCCGGGTCATTCTGGTGGATGAGTACCAGGATTCCAATGTGGCCCAGTACCGGCTTCTACGGGCATTGTACGCAGAAGGCTGTGAACTCTGCGTTGTCGGCGACGATGATCAGTCGATCTACCGCTTCCGCGGTGCCGAGGTACAGAATATTCTGTCCTTTCAGGAGCAGTTCACGGGTACCCGCGTCATCCGCCTGGAGGAAAATTACCGTTCCACAGGAAATATTCTCCGAGCGGCCAGCGAGGTCGTCAGCAAAAATCAGGGCCGGCTGGGTAAAACCCTGTGGACCCGGAACGAGGATGGGGCAAAACCCCGTCTGGCGGTCTTGAGCGACCATGTCCAGGAAGCGGAATTCTGCGCAGATATTGTAAAAGCAGGGCCCTACCGGGACTATGCGGTTTTATACCGTACAAACGCCCAAAGCCTTGCCTTTGAAACCTGCTTTCTGAAACATTCGATTCCCTACCGTATAGTTGGCGCGCTGAAATTCTACGACAGGGAGGAGATCAAAGATGTATTGTCGCTTTTGGCCTTCATGCTCAATCCCAGGGACGAGGTTGCCTTCCGCCGGATGATCAATAAGCCCCGCAGGGGCATCGGCGAGGGCGGACTGGACACTATTCTTGGGTATCTTCCCCAGGCTGGCGGGGATCTGCTTGCCGCCGCCTCTTTAGCCGCCGGTTCCTTGAGTACAAGAGCCGCACGGGGCGTCAAGGAATTTACCGGGGTGCTTGCCCGGGCGGAGGCGGCCCTTGACGAGGAGCCCCTGCCTCAGGTTATTCTCCGCCTTGCCACTGACTCGGGCCTCATCCGCCATTATGCCGAGCAGGATGAGATTGCATCGACACAGCGGGTGGCAAACATAGAAGAGCTGGTGAACGCCGCGGAAAAGTACCCTCTGGGAAAGGATGGACTTGCGGCTTTTCTGGAAGATATAGAGCTTGACCGAAGTAAAATGACCGAGGCCCTTGACGGCGGCGACGTGGTCACCCTGATTACCATGCACAACACAAAAGGGCTGGAGTTTAACCGGGTCATCATCACCGGGCTTGAACAGGATCTGTTTCCCGGGTACCGTGCCCTGCATAATGCCGAGGATCTGGAGGAAGAGCGCAGGATCTTTTATGTGAGCATAACCCGGGCCAGGAAGGAACTGTATCTGACCAGCTGCCGGCAGCGGCTTATCTGGGGCCGTCGCCAGGATATGATTCCTTCGGTGTTCCTGTCTGAGCTTCCCCAGGATGCAGTCGAGATCCTCGACGGACATGATGCCGGTCCTCCCCCGGGCACCCAGCAGGACTATCCGCCCGGTACCGGGGTGTACCATGATGATTACGGTCCCGGTCAGGTAGTAAAAACCTGGAATAACGGAAAATACGATGTGGTGCTGGTATGTTTTCAAAACGGGAGGACCGCCCAGTTCATACCGCAGTATACACCGCTGGAGAAGGTGAGCCTTGATTACTGATACACACCTGCCGGACAGTGTCCCGGCAATGAACAGACTGCGCGGATTTTTTGCCTACGCGAAGGGAGGAACCCGTTTTCTTGACCTTTACCGGGAGGGCGCCAGCCTTGTGGCGGGGCACCGGATGAAGGGAGTGGGTACCGGGCTCAAAAATTTCCTGGAGAAAGGCAGCTGGGGCCGGTACCCCGGTGTATGGCGGTCCAGGGCGGAGAAGGCCCTGGTACGGCAGTTTTCGGGTTATGCCTCTATCAGTTATTTCCCGACTGTACAGTCCTGTCTCGGCGCTGTTGCAGAACGGGCTGGCGCCAGCGGACTGGCGGCTGTCCATGATCCCGGATGCGGTGAGGTTCAGGCTTCAACCGGCAGCGGGCCCCTTGTGTCTGTGTGGCGGCCTTTTTTGCCGGTACCGGAGGCTTCCTGGCTGATTCCCTGGCTGCCCTATTCGGGCACCTTTATGCCGGTAGTGCTTTTGGGGCCCCATCCTCTCTTTCTGCAGGGATATGCTCCCAATCACTATCAGTTTGCTCTGGTCCCGCGCCTGCTGTCAGGAGTGGAAGGCTTTCAGGAAGAAGCCTGCGAAAATCTCTGGAACCGGTTTTCCCATTCCTTATGGCACCGGTGCGGCCCCTATATCCGTCCCGGGGTAACGCCGGCAGTATACGACAGACTGTTTTCTCTGTTTCTGTCCCGGGGTATTCTGTTATCGCCGGATATATCCTCTCCTTCGGTGCTTCCTCTGGAAGCAAGTGACGGGGAGATCGCCCGGTTTATCAATGCAAGTGAGGAATTTAATGGCTGATCCGCAGGTAATTCTGTTATTCACAAAAATACTTACTGGAACCGCTGCCGCGTTTTTCGGCATTTTCTTTCTGGCGTATACCAGGGATGCCGGATGGATGGCTGTAATACTTGCCGCCGTCGTTCAGTTCATCATGCTGATGTTCGAGACGCTCCGGTACTTTGGTATCATCAGTCCTCCCTCCCTCCTGTTCGGAGTCATCCCTCTTTCGGACATGGTCCTTCAGGGCCTGCCGAGTGTGTGCCTGTCTGTAGCGTTCCTCTTTGCTCTTGCACGGCGGCGGAAACGCTGATACGGGCCAACGCTCACGGCGGTTTCATCAATGAGTATCTTCAGTCAGGAGTATTGCTTCTGCAGGGCAGTCCTGGGCAGTTTCTTTGACTGATTGTGCTTCTTCCGGTTCAACGGTCTCACGGTACACGTTTGCCAGCTGGTTTTTCATGTAGAACAGTTTCGGTATGTTTTCTTCACACAATCCGCAGCCGACGCACAGGTTTTCGTCAATTTTTACCAACACTTGTCCTTCTCCTCTTTACCTCTTTTACACACCGGAAGGCTTTCATTGAACATACTGATTCTTTTATACAGCGGCAAATCTTCTTTTTTTAAGGGCAGATCGGTTCCCGCTATGGGATGGTGTTGACTAAACAGTGATTTTTGCTATCCTGTATCATCATTGAGTAAAGGTGGAAATACTATGGTCGCATTACTTGTTGGAATTCTCTTCATTCTGTTTGCTGTGTATTCGGTCCTGCCGAATATCCCTTATGGTCTGTACTGGGGGCCGGAAGTAATCGCTTTCCTGAAAGGCGGCGTACCGGTTCTTGTCCTCTTTATCGGTCTTATTGCCCTGTTGATCGGTATTGCCGATATCAAGGATTCAATCGAGGCGAAAAAGGAAGAAGCAAAGGACGCGAAAGAGGAAACAAAGGATAATTCAGGCTCTTCCGCCGAATAAACCGCCTTTAAATTTTCCGCGGGGTATGTCGTACGGATACGGTGTACTCCGTTCCTCCGGTTGTACGGCTGTGCCCGGGGCCCCGGCGACTCTTGACATGATTACTGATATATGAAATCATGCAGACCACTCTGCGTATCATACATTAGGTTTAATATTTATATAGAGGCATTTGAATGAAAACGATTTTTGTAAAGCCCGCTGAAGTTGAGCGGAAATGGTATTTGATCGACGCCAGCGGAAAGCGTCTCGGTAGAGTCGCGTCTGACGTCGCAATGCTGATCCGCGGGAAGCATAAGGCTCTGTATACCCCTCACCAGGAAGTCGGTGATTACGTGGTGATTATCAATGCTGCGAAGGCAGAACTGACCGGCAACAAGGAACAGAGCAAAATGTATTACCGCCATTCGGGCTATCCGGGCGGGCTTACCGCCGAAACCTATAACCAGGTTATGGCAAAAAAACCGACTTCTCCCATGGAGAAGGCTATCCGCGGCATGCTGCCAAAAGGGCCCCTTGGACGCAAGTTGTTTAAGAACGTGAAGGTGTATGCGGGAGACCGGCATCCTCACAGCGCCCAGAAACCGATTGAGTTTAACTAGGAGTTGAGGAAGATATGGTAAAGAATCTTGCATTAGGCACCGGACGGAGAAAAACATCAGTCGCACGGGTGTACCTGCGTGAAGGTAACGGAACAATAACTGTAAACGACAAAAGCGTGAATGATTATTTCAACAGCGATATCCTCACGTTTATCGTAAAGCAGCCCCTTGATGTAACCGACAGTCTGAGTAAATTTGACGTGTTAATCAATGTCATCGGCGGCGGAATATCCGGCCAGGCAGGCGCGTGTCGTCACGGAATTGCACGGGCCTTGAGTTCTTATGATGAAAACAATATCCGACCCTTACGGGCCAACGGGTTCCTTACCCGGGACCCTCGTATGGTGGAGCGGAAGAAATATGGACAACGGGGTGCACGAAGAAAGTTTCAGTTCTCGAAACGATAAACTTCTTATTCACCGTAAAGAAAGAGGGGCCTCAGGAACGAAAGTGTTTCTGTCGGATGGCTCCTCTTTTTTATTGCATTGGTCTGACGCCGATGATCTCCCTTTCATGGTTCCGTTGGATGAGGAAATGTACCGGTGGATACACGGAAGGGATGAAGCCTTTCGCGCATATGCAAAAGGATTTGAACTCTGCGCCCGCAGGGAACATTCCGTTTTGCAGCTTTCCCGCAAGTTATACAGGCGCGGGTTCTCCCGGGAATCGGTAGCCGACGCCTGTTCCCGTCTCCTTTCCGCCAATGCCCTCGATGACCGCCGCTATGCCCATGTCTGGACCCGCAGTCAAATTAATAAAAAACGCCACAGTCGGATGTTCCTGGCAGCAAAACTCGCGGAAGCGGGGATACGACAGGACATTGTCGATGAAGCCCTGAAAGAAGAATTTAACCCACGCGATGAAAAAACCGCCCTGGAAACAGCTGCGGACAGACTCTTCCGTAAACCGGGTATGACACACGAAAAATGTACACAGACACTTCTTCGCAGAGGGTTCTCTTATAAGGATATCCGCGTTGTCCTGGCTGAAAAATCTCATGAATAATCCTGTGATTCGTGATTGACATTTTGGATATATTTGGTACAATTAGAAAAAATACAGGTGTGCCTGCACATAAAGGAAGAATGCGTGTCAAGAAACGAAAAGAAAATAAAAATATACTCGGCATTGGAAGTCGCGAATATCTGCGGTGTCGTCAATCAAACTGCCATCAACTGGATAAAGAATAATCATCTGAAGGCTTTTACCACCCCTGGCGGACAGTACCGGATATATGCAGAGGACCTCCTCGAATTCCTTGAATCACGTAACATGAGAATTCCCGACCAGCTTGTTGAACTGACAAAGGACAGTGAGCGGAAGGCTATCGTCATTGTCGATGATGACGAGGATCTGAACAATATGCTCCGGGAAATCCTGGTGCGTAAACTTCCCGGGTATGATATAGAACAGGCATTTGACGGTTTTGAAGCAGGTCAGATTATCAGTGACCGCCGGCCTTCGGCCATCATTCTGGACATAGATCTGCCAGGAGTGAACGGCCATAAACTCTGCGCAAAAATCAAGAAGGATAAACGACTGAATAATCCTGTCATCATTTCCATAAGCGGTCTTGATGAGGAAACCGAAGGTCTTAAAATAATTCAGGAGGGAGCCGATGCCTTCATTCCCAAGCCCCTTGATTTTGATAAGCTTGTGGGAAAACTGAAGGAACTTATATAAACCTCATAGAGATTGGAGTAACGGATGCCCGAAAAATTAGTCCTGATTGTTGAAGATGAAGATGCGATCCGTCTTACCCTGCGCGATTACCTGATAAAAAAAGGTTTCAATGTGGTTGTCGCTTCTGACGGGGTAGGGGCAATCAAACAGATCCTTGACCATCATATAGATGTTATCGTCAGTGATTACCGTATGAATATCCTCGGCGGTGATTACTGGATAAAGTTCCTCCATTCATTCTGCAACGATAAAAAAGTCATAATAACCAGCGGCTTCTTAAGGCCCGATTTTGAAGTACCCTTCGAGGTATTATATAAACCTTTCGATTATGCCCAGCTTGCGGACATGGTTGCCGCGGCGTTAGTGTAAGCAGGAAAAATGGCCTCGGCAGGCTTACAAGCCATACACGGTTTTGTTTCCGGACGGGTACAGGGTGTTGGATTCCGGTACTCTGCGGTGCATGCCGCCCAGTCGTACCGCCTTGCCGGATGGGTGCGGAATACCCCGGACGGCCGGGTAGAGGTGTTTGCCCAGGGGCAGCCGGAGGCCCTTTCGCGCATGATCGCGTGGCTCAAAGAAGGACCGCCGATGGCCAGGGTTGAACATTTTGATTACACTTTTACCGTACCTGATCCTGTTCTTCATTCATTTACTGTGAGCTATTGATTTTTATTTCCTGCCACCCTGATTCTATCGCGAAGAAAAAAAACCCCGGCTGTTAATATTGCCGGGGTTTTGCGCGAGAAGGGTCGTATTCCCTAACGTTTTACCGAATAGAACGCGTCCATACCGGGGTATGATGCAATGCCTTCAAGCATCTCTTCTATACGAATAAGCTGATTGTACTTTGCGACACGGTCTGAGCGGCTCATGGAACCGGTTTTGATCTGCCCGGTTTCCAGGGCTACAGCCAGGTCTGCAATGAAATGATCAGAGGTTTCTCCTGAGCGGTGGGACATGATTGCCGTATAACCTGCGCGTTTCGCCATCTCTACCGCTTCATAGGTTTCAGTCAGGGTACCGATCTGGTTTACCTTGATAAGGATGGAGTTGGCAATACCTTTGGTGATCCCTTCCTTAAGGCGTTTGGTGTTGGTAACAAAGAGGTCGTCTCCAACCAGCTGTACCGTGTTCCCGATTTTGGAGGTAAGGAGTTTCCATCCGTCCCAGTCGTCTTCTGCCATACCGTCCTCGATGGAGATGATGGGGTATTTCTTGCACCAGTCGGCCCAGTAATCAGCCATCTGTTCACTGGAAAGTTCACGGCCGTCGGATGAGGTGAACACGTACTTTTTCTTGGATGCGTCATACAGCTCGGAGGTTGCGGGGTCGAGGGCGATCATGACGTCGACACCGGGTTTGAGGCCTGCCTTGGTGATCGCTTCGATAATGACCTCGGGAGCTTCGTCATTGGACTTGAGGTCGGGAGCGAAACCGCCTTCGTCACCGACTGCGGTGGAATAGCCCTTGGCTTTAAGGATTGCCTTCAGGTTGTGGAATATTTCAGCGATCATCCGGACTGCTTCCTTGATGGAGGTTGCGCCTACCGGCATGACCATGAATTCCTGAAAGTCAACAGAGTTGTCGGCGTGGGCGCCGCCGTTGATGATGTTTGCCATGGGAACGGGAAGTACCGACGCATGAAAGCTGCCGAGATACTTAAAAAGAGGTATACCAAGGAATTCGGCAGCAGCGCGGGCGGTAGCCATGGAAATACCCAGGATTGCGTTTGCGCCGAGTTTCGCCTTGTTTTCGGTACCGTCCAGTTCAATCATGGTACGGTCGATGTCCACCTGATCCAGTGCATCAAGGCCGACCAGCTCAGCGGCCAGTATGTTGTTCACGTTTTCAACGGCTTTTTGAACCCCTTTTCCGAGGTAACGGTTTTTATCACCGTCCCGGAGTTCAACCGCTTCATGTACGCCGGTGGATGCCCCGGAGGGTACCGCTGCGCGGCCCATGGAGCCGTCTTCCAAAACCACATCTACTTCAACAGTAGGGTTCCCGCGGGAATCCAGAATCTCCCTTGCTTCAATGTACTCAATAATACTCATTGTATACTCCTGTCCTCATTGGATTTATTAGGATAAATGTTCCTTATAACGCCCTAAATTATGCTTATAAAAGACAATAGGTCAAGAGTTATGGTCTTTTCAAACCGGGTATATATGGGAATAACACGATTTTTACCACAAAGTTGACTTCTGAAGTTCTCAAAGGAATATGTACACTTTCAGGAACCTTTGTGCCCTTGGGCTTGTCTTTGTGGTTGGAGAATTTTATCCATGGTTGTCTTTTTATGTGCTATCCCATACAATATTATCCATGCTGTATTCCCAGCTGTTTGGCAAAACATTGAAAGAGGCTCCTCAGGGAGTCAGAAGTTATCAGCTTCTTCTCCGGGCCGGCTACGTGCGCCAGCTCAGTCAGGGATTGTACTCCCTTCTTCCTCTGGGAATGATGGTGAATAAAAAAATGGAAACGGTCATCCGTGATGAGCTTTTGAAGTTGAACGGCCAGGAGGTGATGGTTCCCCTGGTTAATCCTTACGAGCTGTGGAAACGCGGCGGCCGTGCGGGGCTCCTTCATCGTTCCCTCATCCGGTTCCGCGACCGTACGGGGAAGGAACTGGTTCTGTCTCCCAGTCACGAAGAAGCAATGGTTGAACTGGTCCGCATCGGCCTGAATTCCTACCGGGATCTGCCGGTGTTGCTGTACCAGTTCCAGACGAAGTTCAGGGACGAGGAAAAAGTGCGGATCGGTCCTGTGAAGGCCAAGGAATTTGTCATGAACGACGCCTATTCCTTTCACCGTTCCCCTTCTGATCTGAACAATTTTTTCCCAAAAATGTTTTCCTGCTACGAAAATATCTTCAGGCGTCTGGGCCTTCCGGTGATCACCTCCGAGTCCGGGGTGGGATTCATGGGGGGGGAACGGGCCTACGAGTTCCATCTTCCCTCACAAATCGGCAATGATACGGTCCTTACCTGCAGGACCTGCGGATACTGTGCGAATCAGGAAGTGGCGACAGCCATCAAGGAAGAGCACCCCGAGACCCTCCTCCCCATGGAAACAATCCGTACAGAGTCCTGTACAACCATGGAAAGACTGTCGGCTTTTCTGAATGTGCCCCGGTCACGGCTGGTCAAGGCCATGATTTTCCGCTCAGCCAAGGGGTTTGTCATGGCGGTGGTCCGCGGTGATTACTCGGTAAGCAGGGAGAAGCTGTCTTCTCTGGTAGGCACACCGGTTCTTGATTTCGCTAGTTTTGCGGAACTGGAACTTCGCGGAGTGAACCCCGATTACGCGTCGCCACTGCAGGTCCCTTCTGATTTCATGGTAGTGATCGATGATACAGTGGCCAACTCGAACAATCTGGTAATGGCGTCGGGCGAACCGGGCAAGCACAGTATTAATGTCAATTACGGCAGAGACTTTGAGTCTGCCTATGTGGGAGATATTGTTCAGGTGAACGGTTCTCACCTCTGTCTTCAGTGCGGAACACCCCTCGAGGAGATCCGGACTCTGGAACTGGGGAATATATTCAAACTGGGAGATTTTTATACCCGGGCTCTCGGGCTGTCGTTCATGAGTGAACGCGGTGAAAGCTGTTATCCGTCGATGGGCTCGTACGGAATTGGAATGGGCAGACTTCTGGTGGCTGTTGCTGAAAGCCACATGGATGAACGGGGTCTTGTATGGCCCAAGGACATCGCGCCGTTCAAGTTTTTCCTTATGGGTATCGGCAAGAAACTCGCCGTAAAGCAAAAAATATTTGAGCTGTATGATAAACTTGGAAGAGACAAAGTACTTCTGGATGACAGAATAGAATCTGTCGGCCGCAAATTCAGGGATGCCGATCTGACAGGAATACCTTTCCGCATTATCCTGAGCTCAAAACATCTTGCCAGGGGAGAAGTTGAATTCTTTGACAGAAAAACCGGCGCCAAGTGGCAGGTTACCCTTGAGAAAGCCGTCGAGGTGGCGGAAAATCTTTAATTTCGTTAAGGCACATTATTGATATGGTTAAATTTTCATTGAATCCGGAGATCAGCGATCAGATTATCTTCGCCATGGAAAATCAAAACGAGTATTTCGTGTTTGACGCGAAAGATGGGGTCGTCGTATCCCCGGACGACGATTCGGAAGAGCTTGCGGCGCAGAATGACGGACGATATTACGATTTGCCTTCCTGGGAGCCTTCCGACGGGTTTCTTCTTATGGAGAAATTCGTTGCCGGTCTGCGGAATCCTGTATACCGGGAGCAGCTGAAAGAGGCCCTGAACTCAGGCCACGGTGTTTTCCGCAGCTTTAAGGATGTTCTCCGGCAGCGGGAAGATATTCAGCGTCTCTGGTACGCTTTTAAAGACCGCGAGATGAAAAATGTGGTCATCGAGTGGTACAACAGTCTGTGTGAAATCTGGGGAATAGAAAAGATAGGTCCCGAACCGGAAGAAACCGATGAGCTGGTTTTAAGTGATTTCATTCTTCGTGCAGACACGGACCCTTCTGCCGTAGACGGGTATCTGGAGATGGACAGGGCGGGCTTTGAAGAGGCCATGGCGGATTTTCACGCCGATTATGTGGAGGCCCGGTACCGTGAGCGCGTGCTTTCTGTGCCTGCTCCCAGGGAAGAATGGTCATTTATGGTGAGCGAAACCCCCGAAGGTGAATGCGCCGGCATGTTGTGGTCTGTTCACCGCGAAAACAGGCCCGGCGGACCAACCGTCACCTGGGTGATACAGCTGTATGTACGTCCTGAATTCCGCGGCCTCGGCATTGCAAGAACAATGGTAAATACATTCATGAAGGATTGTTACCGGAGGGGCTCCCGGAGGATGACGGTGCGGCTGTGGGGAGGCTCGCTGGGTTTCGGCCGTGTATTCGAGGAATGCGGGTTCATTCAGGAAAGCGCCGGCTACACCCTGGATATGGATGCCTGGGGCCGGGATAACCGCGGCGGGTAGGAGAGGCTTTATAGGCAGAACAACCTATGGCACCTTGAGCCAATGATTAGTATGATCCCCCTATTGTATAATAAAGTTGAAGAATTACAATAAAAATGATAGTGTCTCCCGGTATTCTATCTGAGGATTGCTATCATGTTCTTTATATATTGGAGGCGAAGAAATGAGCACGAAACCCATTATTACCCATCTTTTTACTGCGGACCCGTCTGCCCATGTGTTTGACGACCGTATATATGTGTACCCATCCCATGACCGCGATATCGATGCCCAGGCTACCGACGAGGGCGACGAGTATCAGATGGTCGACTACCATGTTTTTTCCATGGAAGAAGCGTTTGGCCCGGTAACCGATCACGGCTGTGTCCTTCATGTAAAGGATGTCCCCTGGGCCGCCGCAAAAATGTGGGCGCCCGATGCCGCGAAGAAGAACGGAAAGTATTATTTTTATTTTCCGGCCAAGGACAAGGATGAAATTTTCCGCATCGGTGTCGCAACAGGAGATTCTCCTGCCGGACCCTTTTCCCCTCAGCCCCGGCCGATGAAAGGCAGCTACTCCATAGACCCGGCTGTTTTTGTGGATGATGACGGGCAGGCGTACATATATTTTGGCGGAATCTGGGGCGGTCAGCTGCAGAACTGGGTAAACGGAAGCTTTGATCCCGATGCTCCCCTTCCCGAAGGCTCCCAGCCGGCCCTTTCCTGCAAGATGGCGAAACTGACCGATGATATGCTTGAATTTGGGGAAGAACTCAAAGACGCGGTTATCCTTGGCCCAGACGGCAAGCCGGTAAGCGCCCAGGATGAAGAACGCCGTTTTTTTGAAGGGCCGTGGATGCATAAGTACAACGGCCTGTATTACTTTTCCTATTCCACAGGTACGACCCACCTTATTGCGTATGCTACATCGGAAAGCCCATACGGACCGTTCACCCACCGGGGAACAATCCTTACTCCCCCTCAGGGATGGACCACCCATCATTCCATTGTCGAATACAAGGGCAGGTGGTATCTCTTTTACCACGATGCGTCCATGTCGGGCGGTATAAACCACAAGCGCTCGGTTAAAATGGCGGAAATTACGTATAACGCAGACGGTACCATCAATACCATCGATCCTTGAGTTGAACACCTGCAGGTATCCAGGTGTCTCCGTATTGACAAAGGATCGTCATAACCGAATAATGGCGGTAATGAATTATTGCCGATACCAGCAACGCCAGCAGTCTCAAAGGTGAATACCGGGGTTGTTGCGCGGTGGTGCTGCCACACATAAGAAATCCCGCTTGCCATGAGCGGGATTTTTTTTTCATACGCCCGACGGTAAACGGGAAATATAAAGAAGGCCGGGAGTTTACATGGAAAAAAGCAATTTTATCTGGGATTTCATCGATGAAGACCTCAAAGCCGGAAAGAACGGCGGGAAGGTTGTTACCCGGTTTCCTCCCGAACCGAACGCATATCTCCATATCGGCCACGCGAAGGCCATTTATGTGGATTTTGTGACAGCCGAGCGCTACGGCGGCTACTGCAACCTGCGGATGGACGATACCAATCCCCTCAAGGAAGAACAGGAATTCATCGATGCCATTCAGGAAGATGTTGCCTGGATGGGGTACCGCTGGAAACACCTTACCTATGCGTCTGATGTATTCGACGACATGTATCGTCATGCGGTTGAGCTCATTCAAAAAGGACTTGCCTATGTGGATGACTTGAGTGCCGAAGAGATCCGGGAGTACCGCGGAACCCTCACCCAAGCCGGAAAAAACAGTCCCTACAGGGACCGTCCTGCAGCAGAAAACCTGGATCTTTTTGAACGGATGAAAAACGGGGAATTTCCCGACGGAACAAAGGTCCTGCGGGCCAAGATTGACATGGCCTCGGGCAATATTAATATGCGCGACCCGGTGATGTACCGGATACAGCACGCCTCACATTACCGGCAGGGTGACAAGTGGTGCATCTACCCCATGTATGACTGGGCCCATGGCCTTGAGGACAGCGCCGAAGGAGTGACTCATTCACTGTGTTCCCTCGAGTTTGAGGATCACCGGCCCCTGTATGACTGGTTCCTGGCCCAGCTGCCGGTACACCGACCCCGGCAGATTGAGTTCGCCCGTCTGTATGTAAGTTACACTCTTTTAAGTAAACGGTTTTACCGGGTCCTCATGGAAAAGGGCCTCATCAGCGGCTGGGACGATCCCCGGGTGCCCACTATAAGGGGATTACGCCGGCGCGGGTTCACTCCCGAGGCCATACGCCGTTTTGTAGAAACAATCGGTATATCCAAGACCCACAGTGTTGTGGATTACGCCCTTCTGGAGTTCTGCCTGAGAGAAGACTTGAATGCCCGGGCTACCCGGCGCATGGCAGTCCTTGATCCCCTCAAAGTGATTATTGAAAATTATCCTGAGGACAAGGAAGAATGGTTCGAAGGAGAAAACAACCCGGAGAACCCCGATTCCGGAAACCGGAAAATTCCCTTCTGCCGTGAACTGTACATTGAACGGGAAGACTTCATGATCGATCCTCCAAAAAAGTTTTTCCGCCTTGGGCCCGGAAAGGAAATCCGGCTGAAACACGCCTATTACGTCACCTGCACTGATTACCGGACCAACGATCAGGGTGAGGTAACCGAAGTTATCTGCACCTACGATCCTGCTTCCCGGGGAGGCTGGACTGATGACGGGCGGAAAGTGAAGGGTACCAGCCACTGGGTCAGCGCGCGGCATTGTGTAGACGCCGAAGTGCGAAATTACGGCCAGCTTTTCTCTGTAGAGAAACCCTGGGAGCATGAAGGCGAGTTTGAAGAGATATTGAACCCCGATAGTCTGTCGGTGGTAACCGGGTGCAAGGTTGAGCCCGCCCTTTCCGAGGGTGCGCGGGGCGAGGTGAACGGTACCATTGAAGGGGTGTTCCAGTTTCTAAGGCTGGGATATTACTCCGTGGATCTCGACTCCAGTCCCGAGAAACCGGTGTTTAACCGTACTGTCGGCCTCAAAGATACCTGGGCTAAGGTCCAGAAACAGGATTGAACGAGCATGAAAATCGCCGAAGTGGTGTCGATCCTCGACGCCCGGGTTATATACGGGCATGATAAGCTGGAAAGAGAGGTGTTCTGCGCCTGCGGTGCCGATCTCATGAGCGATGTCATGGCCTTTGTGAAGGACGATGTTGTTCTTTTGACCGGACTCAACAATATTCAGGTCATCCGTACTGCCGACATCATGGATATCAGTGTCATCGTCTTTGTCCGGGGTAAAATGCCCTCGGGGGAAATGATCGCCCTGGCAGCTCAGAAAGACATGATTCTTTTATCCACGGCCAACTCCCTGTTTATTTCCAGCGGAAAACTCTATAAAGCCGGCCTTACCGGCGCGGGGGTCCGGCCCATCGAAGCATTCGACCAGGAGAAAACCGGCAAGAATGAAGCCGGTCTTTCCGAGTGACAGGCTGTATTTTATAAAATCACTTTCCCGGGCGTTGCCATGGATGTAATTCCCCGGTAGAGTGGTCGTTGTCGCTATATGTTCTATTGGAGGCTGTATACATGGGCACACCTGAGGCATCAATTCATCTTAACTCTGTCGGATATGTTACCGATCAGAAAAAAACTGCCACTCTTGTAGGTATGGCAGGAGAGGGCGTTTCTTTTACGGTTAGTGATTCCTCGGGCAATCGAGTGTTCCAGGGTGTATTCGGCCCTCCTGTGTCCCATCCGGACATGGAGGCCCCTGTGCGCCGGGGTGATTTTTCTCCGTTGACGGGGCCCGGCACGTACCGGATACAGGCTGACGGCCTGGATATCCAGTCTCCCTGGTTTACTGTTGGCGACGGGGTATACAACGATTCCTTGAGGCTCTGCATGCTCGGTTTCTACGGCCAGCGCTGCGGGGTTCCCGTGCGCCTGGAGCATAGGGGGAAGGTGTTTGAGAAGAAAGCCTGTCATACTGAAGACGGGTATCTCGATTATTACGATCCCAATCGTAAAGGTGAGCGGAAGGATGCCAGCGGCGGTTGGCATGATGCCGGTGACTACGGCAAATACATTGTGAACGCCGGCTTTGCCATGGGAATGATGTTCAGTGCCTGGGAACACTTCGGCGGCAGTATTGCGTCATTACAGCTTCCCATCCCTGAAACCGGGGGCACTCTTCCGGATTATCTGGCTGAATGTAAATTCAACCTGGACTGGATGCTCAAAATGCAGTTTGATGACGGCCGGGTCTCCCATAAACTCACCAGAACAACCTTTGCGCCCATGGTCATGCCTCACGAAGATACCGAAAAACGGTATTTCGTTCCCTGGGGTACCGACGCGACCGCCTGTTTCGCGGCGGTGACGGCCCAGGCTTCACGGGTGTTCCGGGACTATGACCCAGGTTATGCGGATGTATGCCGCAGTGCTTCCGGGAAGGCAATGCATGCATTGAAGGAAGTCCAGGGATCGGTGAATGCAGACCAGAGTGCGTTCCGGACGGGGCGGTACGCCCGTATACGGCATACGGACATGGAATGGGCCCTGTGTGAATACTGGGAAACAACCGGCGACGAAGAGGTGTATCGGCTTTTAGGCTTTACTCTCCATAACGAAAATTTTCATGTAGATGTGGATTGGGACTGGGGATTAAGCAGGAACCTGGGACTGTATACCCTCCTGCGTTCAAAAAGGGAACTCCCGCCCGGCCTCAAGGAAGAACTTGAGCAGGACCTTATTGCCGCTGCCGACCGTCTGGTGGCAAACAGCCGGCAGCATCCCTTCGGCCGCGGGCTCAAACGGAACTACTGGGGCTGTAACGGCAGCATTGCCAGGACGACGATGAACCTGATGGAAGCGTTCCGCATCAGCGGAGATGAGATATACCGGTTAACTGCCCTGGACCAGCTTTCATATATTTATGGAAACAACCCCTTCGGACGGTCATTCGTTACCGGGGACGGCCACAACCCGCCCATGAATCCCCATCACCGCCCTTCGGCGGCGGACGGCATTCGCGATCCATGGCCGGGACATCTGGTTGGAGGGCCTCATCCAACGGAACTGGACTGGTACGATGTTACCGAAGACCCCCGTACCAACGAAACCGCCATTAACTGGGATGCTGCCTTAGTCTACGCTCTCGCTGCCTTTTATGATCCTGTAGCGGAACAAAAATAGGGCCTGTTCCAGCTCAAACAGCTATTCGCCGTTCAGGTTCCAGTCGTAGCGGTAAGCGATTGTCCCGTTGTAGCGCTTGATCCGGTCTTTATAGGTCGGTGACACATAACCGGAAAGATGTTCTTTTATGCGTAATTCCGTGCCGCCGAAGTCGTTCATGTACCATGAATACATACTCGAAAGGGTAAGGCGGCCGTTTACGAACTCGGAACCGCGGATATGGTTAATGTAGTTGCGGGCAAGGGTGTTGAGAAGGCCCTGGGTGTTTTCCCTTGTGAAGGGTTCAGGATGAATGTCCGGTGACGAAACGCTTCCGTTGCACAGGGCGTAATGGACACGGGGATCATTCCATACGGAAACAAGAATCCCGTGGCGGATATCGTTCAGTGAAAGGGTCACATTTTCTATGGTGACCAGGCCTGCGTCCCACGGTCCCCAGGAGAAACGATCGGTTCCCAGGGTTATGTCCTCCACGGATTTTACCGGATAGCGGTCGAGGATGAGGTCGATAATGACAGCGTTATACAGGTTTATCCAGAAAGGAAGTTGTTCCTCCCGCTGAAAACGGCTTATCTGCACAGATTGAAGAAGCCGGATGTACTCCTTTAAAAGCTGTTT